>JBCBWF010000051.1:0-19452 GCA_039817245.1 Pseudomonadota bacterium
GCGCTCGCGCCGATCCGCGCGGCCGAGGCGCGCGAGACGCTGGAGGCGCAGGCCGCGCTCCTCGCCCGGCTGCGCGCACCCGCCCGGGGCGCGGCATGAGTGCCGCCCTGCGCGCGGGCGCCGTCTTCGCGGTGGTGATCGCGGTCTGGCAGGCGATCGTGTGGTTCGGCGACATCACGCCCTTCATCCTGCCGGGCCCGGGGCGGGTGGCGGTCGAGCTCTGGGAGAACGCGCCCATGCTCGGCCACCACGCGCTCATCACCGGGGGCGAGGTGGTGGCGGGCATCGCGCTCGGCGCGCTCCTCGGCGGCATCACCGCGCTCTCGCTCGTCGCCTCGCCGGGCATGGCGAAGTTCAGCCTGCCGGTGCTGGTCTTCAGCCAGTCCATCCCCTTCTTCGCGCTCGCGCCGATCCTGGTGCTCTGGTTCGGCTTCGGCATGGCCTCCAAGATCGTGATGGCGCTGCTCATCATCTACTTCCCCGTCACCTCCGCCTTCTATGACGGGCTGAAGCGGACGGATCCGGGGCTGCTCGACCTCGCCCGCGTGATGGGCGCCACGCCCCGGGCGGTGCTCTGGCGGCTGCGCGTGCCGGCGGCGATGCCGGCCTTCGCCTCCGGCCTCCGGCTCGCCGCGGTCTATGCGCCCATCGGCGCGGTGATCGGGGAGTGGACGGGCGGCGCCTCCGGCGGGCTCGGCTATCTCATGCATCTGGCCAACGGGCGGGCCAAGGTGGACCTCATGTTCGCCGCGATCTTCGTCCTGTCGCTCTTCACCGTGGCGCTCTACGCCGCCATCAGCCGGCTCGGCGTGGCGATGGAGGCCTATGCGGCCGGTAAACTGCGCGAGAACTGACATGGTAAGATGACTTTCGTCCCGACCCGCCATCCTGCATGCTCTTTGGGCAAATGCGGGCGCGCGGCCGCAAAGAACCCGAAAAACGGGGGGAGGGAAGAACGTCATGCTGATCGCCAATTCCGGGACATTCGAAGCGAAGATCGACGAAGTGCGCACCATGGCGTCCGAGCGGTTGCCAGCGGCGGAAGCGGCGGAGTTCACGGAGGCGCTCGCGCTCTTCTTCGCCCATGCCGCGCATGAGGAGGTGGCGGAGAACACCGCCGAGGAGCTCTACGGCGCCAGCCTCTCGCTCTGGAAGTTCTGCCGCCAGCGCGCGCCGGGCAAGGCCAAGGTACGCGTCTACAACCCGCAGATGGCGGAGGCGGGCTGGGAGAGCGGGCACACGCTGGTCGAGATCGTCAACGACGACATGCCCTTCCTGGTGGACAGCATCACGGTGCTGATGAACGACCGCGGGCTCGGCATCCATGCACTGATCCACCCGATGATGCGGCTGAAGCGCGACGCCGCGGGCGCCCGGACCGGCTTCGCCGCGGCGGAAGACCCGGAGGCGGTGCGCGAGAGCGTGATCCAGGTGCAGGTCGACCAGATCGGCGAGGAAGCGGAGCTGGAGGCGCTGCGCGTCGCGATCGAGGCCATGCTCGGCGATGTGCGCGCGGCGGTGACGGACTGGAAGGCGATGCTCGGCCGTCTGACCGATGTCACCGAGCATCTGCGCACCAAGGCGCCCGCCGCACTCGGTGCCGCCACGGCGGAGGGCTGCGCCTTCCTCGAATGGCTCGGCGAGAACCACTTCACCTTCCTCGGATACCGCACCTTCCGCTTCGGCGCGGGCGGCACCGGCTTCGAGCCGGTGGCCGAGACCGGGCTCGGCGTGCTGCGCGACCCGCATTACACCGTGATGCGCGACAGCGAGGGCAATTTCGCGCACTGGACGCCGGAGCTGACCGATTTCACCGGCGACGACCAGCCGGTGCTGATCATCAAGGCGAACCGGCGCGCCACCGTGCATCGCGGCTCGCATTACGACGTGGTGGCGGTGCGCGAATACGCCGATACCGGCGAGGTGATGGGCGAGCAGGTCTTCGTCGGCCTCTTCACCTCCAGCGCCTACAACCGCAGCCCGCACAGCATCCCGCTGCTGCGCGAGAAGCTCGACCGGGTGATCCGCCGCGCGGGCTTCCAGCCGGCCAGCCACGACGGCAAGGCGCTGGACAATGTGCTGGAGACCTATCCGCGCGACGAGCTCTTCCAGTGCACCGACCAGCAGCTCTTCGAAAACGCCATGGGCGTGCTGCATCTGGCCACCCGCCCGCGCACGCGCCTCTTCCTGCGCCCGGACCGGTTCGGCCGCTTCGTCTCCTGCATCACCTATGTGCCGCGCGAGCGCTACAACACCGAGCTGCGCGTCCAGCTCGGCAACATCCTTTGTGCCGCGCTGGACGGGCGGGTCGCCTCCTGGGAGCCCTCCTTCGACATGGAGGCGCTCGCGCGCGTGCATTTCGTGATCGCGCTGCCCGGCGGCAACATCCCGGACTACAACGCCGACGAGATCGAATACGAGGTCATCCAGGCCACGCGCAACTGGTCGGACCGGCTGATGGACGAGCTGGTGGAGCGCCACGGCGAGCATCTCGGCCACGGGCTGCACAAGCGCTTCGGCCGCGGCTTCGGGGCGAGCTATCGCGAGCTGGTGCCGGTGGCCGCCGCCGTCTCCGACATCGCCAAGATCGAGCCGCTCTCCGCACAGGCGCCGCTCTCGGTGCACTTCTACCGCAAGCTGGAGGACGACGAGACCGAGGCGCGGTTCAAGATCTACCACCACGGCGGCTCCGTTCCGCTGTCGGACTGTCTGCCGGTGCTGGAGAATATGGGCTTCCGGGTGCTGGACGAGCATCCCTACAAGCTCGACTGCGACCAGGACGAGATCTGGATCCACGACTTCTACATGCGCACCGCCGCCGGTGCGCCGATCGATCTCGCCAAGCTCCGCCGCAAGCTCGACGAGACCTTCTGCGCGGCCTGGGACGGGGTGGTGGACGACGATCCGCTCAACCGGCTCTGCGTGCTCGCCGGGCTCGGGCACCGCGATATCGCGATCCTGCGCGCCTATAGCCGGTTCCTGCGCCAGGCGCGGATCCCCTATTCGCTCGACTACATGGAGGACGCGCTGGCGGAGTATCCGGATCTCGCCCGGCTGCTCGTGCGCGTGTTCCTCGCCCGGTTCGACCCGCGCACGGGGCTCGGGCGCGAGGCGCGCGAGGCGGAGGCCGAGCGGATCGCCAAGGAGATCGAGGCCGAGCTCGAGGCGGTGCCGAGCCTCGATGTGGACCGTATCCTGCGCCGCTTCCTCAACGCCATCCAGTCCACCCTGCGCACCAACGCCTTCCAGCCGGAGGAGAACGGGGCGCCGAAAGCCTATCTCTCCTTCAAGTTCGACTGCGCGGCGCTGGATGCGCTGCCGCTGCCCCGGCCCTGGCGGGAGATCTTCGTCTACGCCACCTGGGTGGAGGGCGTGCATCTGCGCCAGGGCCCGGTCGCGCGCGGCGGCCTGCGCTGGTCGGATCGCAAGGAGGACTACCGCACAGAGATCCTCGGCCTCGTGAAGGCGCAGCAGGTGAAGAACGCCGTCATCGTGCCGGTGGGCTCGAAGGGCGGGTTCCTGCCGAAGAAGCTGCCCGCGGGCGGCACGCGCGAGGCGGTGCAGGCGGAGGCGATCCGCTGCTACCGCACCTTCCTCTCCGGCTTGCTCGACATCACGGACAATCTGGCCGGCGCCACCGTGGTGCCGCCGGAGAACGTGGTGCGCTTCGACGAGGACGACCCCTATCTCGTCGTCGCGGCGGACAAGGGCACGGCGACCTTCTCGGACATCGCCAACGGGATCGCTGCGGACTACGGCTTCTGGCTCGACGACGCCTTTGCCTCCGGCGGCTCCAACGGCTATGACCACAAGGGCATGGGCATCACCGCGCGCGGCGGCTGGGAGGCGGTGAAGCGGCATTTCCGCGAGCTCGGCCACGACACCCAGACCCAGCCCTTCACGGTGATCGGCTGCGGGGACATGTCGGGCGACGTGTTCGGCAACGGCATGCTGCTCTCGGACCAGATCCGGCTGCAGGCGGCCTTCGACCATCGCGACATCTTCATCGATCCGGATCCGGACCCGGCGCGCAGCTTCGCCGAGCGCAAGCGCCTGTTCGAGCTGCCGCGCACCACCTGGAAGGACTACGAGACGGGGCTGATCTCGACCGGCGGCGGCGTCTTCCCGCGCTCGGCCAAGTCGATCCCGCTGAGCCCGGAGATCCAGGCGCTGACCGGGCTCACGGCGGAGCGGGTGACGCCGAACGAGCTCATCAAGGCGCTGCTCTCGGCGCCCTGCGATCTCGTCTGGTTCGGCGGCATCGGCACCTACATCAAGGCCGAGAGCGAGAGCCATGCGGATGCGGGCGACCGGGCCAACGACGTGCTGCGCGTGGATGCGGGCGAGGTGCAGGCGCGGGTGATCGGCGAGGGCGCCAATCTCGGCGTCACGCAGCTCGGGCGCATCGCGCTCTCGGCCAAGGGCGTGAAGGTGAACACCGACGCGGTGGACAACTCCGCCGGCGTGGACTGTTCGGACCACGAGGTGAACATCAAGATCGCCCTCGGCGCGGTGCAGGCGGAGGGCGACATCACCGAGAAGCAGCGCAACGCGCTGCTCGCGGAGATGACCGATACGGTGGCCGATCTGGTGCTGGCCACGAACTACTCGCAGACCGGCGCGATCTCCATGGTGGAGGCGCGCGCGCCGCGGCTGCTGAGCGAGCACGCGCGGTTCATGCGCGCGCTGGAGGGGCGCGGGCTCCTCGATCGCGCGGTGGAGCTTCTGCCGGACGACGAGGCGCTGGCCGAGCGCGCGGCGGAGGGGCGCGGGCTCACGCGGCCGGAGCTCTCGGTGCTGGTCGCCTATGCCAAGATCACGCTCTTCGACGCGATCGTGGCCTCGCGCCTGCCGGACGAGCCTTACGCCGAGGCCTTCCTGCTCGACTACATGCCGGCCGCGCTGGTGGAGCGGCATCGCGAGGCGGTGCTGGCGCACCGGCTGCGCCGCGAGATCGTCTCGACGGTGGTGGCGAATCTCGTGGTGAACGCGGTCGGGCCCTCCTTCGTGCTGCAGGCGGGCGAGGAGACGGGCGCGGGCGCGGGCGAGATCGCGGAGAGCCTCGTTGCCGCGCGGCAGATCTTCGGGATCGGGGCGCTGCGCGCGGAGGTGAACGCGCTCGACAACCGCGTGGCGGCGAGCGTGCAGACGGAGATGCATCTGGCGCTGTCGGACTGCATGGTCAGCCAGTCCGCCTGCATCCTGCACCGCCCGGGCGGCGGCGGCATGGGCGCGCTGATCGAGAGCTACAAGCCGGGGGTGGACGCGATCCTCGACGCGGTGGGCGCCATGCTGTCGGACTTCTCGGCACGCCGGCTCGAGGAGCGGGCGGGCAAGCTGATGGAGGCGGGTGTGCCGGAGGGGCTGGCGCTGCGCGTCTCGAGCCTCGAATTCCTCGGCGGCGCGCTCGACATCGTGGATGTGGCCGCCGAGCAGGGGCGCGCGGTGCAGACGGTGGCGGAGACCTATTTCGCCGCCGGCGCGCGGTTCGGGCTGGACTGGCTGCGCGCGAATGCGCGGGGGCTGGAGACGGCGGATCACTGGGAGCGGATCGCGCTCGGCCGGCTGATCGCGGATCTGCGCGCCCAGCAGAGCCGGATCGCGGCGGCTGCGCTGGAGGCCGGCGGCGAGACCGCGGGCGCGGCCTGCGTGGCGACCTGGGCGGATGCCAATCGCGAGGTGGCCGCGCGGACGGACCGGCTGATGCGCGAGCTCTCGGAGGGCGCGAGCCTCTCGGTCGCCAAGCTCGCCGTGGCCAACGCCCAGTTCCGCGCCGTCGCGGGCTGAACCAGACCCGAAGCAAGCGGCATCGCGGCGCTCTGCGCCGCGATCGGTCGTTTCGCTCGGGCCCGGCCGCTGGCCGGGCCCGAGCCGCCCTTGGCCGGCCTGTCGTCCCGTGGCCCTGGCGTGGGACGCGCCGGGTTGGAGCCTGCTGCGGTTGAGCCTTTGGGCGGTGGACAGCCGGGCGCTGCGGGCAAGGTTGCTCTGCCCCGGCCTCGAGCCGGGGTCTCCTTGATGTTCGCTGAGCGCCCTGGGGCGCGGAGGGCGCCCGGGCCAATCAGCCCAGCGTGTTCTCGCCGAGGACCCAGAGCCAGAAGGTGATGCTCAGCACGCTGGCGCCCGTGGCCAGGATCACGGTGGAGGCGGCCGCGCCCACCGCGCGGTTGTACATCGCCGCGAAGATGTAGCCGTTCACCCCCACGGGCATCGCCGCGATCAGCACCGCGGCGCGGGCGAGATCCGGCGGCAGCGCCAGGATCGGCACCGCGATCACCCAGGCGACGAAGGGGTGCAGGAACAGGCTGAAGACCGAGGTGACCGACGCCTCCCCCAGCCCGCGCGCCAGCGAGTAACGCGTCAGCACCCCGCCGATGGCGAAGAGCGCGACCGGCAGGGCCGCGCGGGCGATTAGGTCCACCGCCGCCGCCACCGGCTCCGGCAGCGGCAGGCTCAGCAGGTTCGCCGCGAAGCCCGCCGCGATGCCGAGCGCGAGCGCGTTGTGGAACATCTGGTCGGCACTGCGCCGCAGCGCGGTGGCGAAGGGCACCCCGTCGCGCCGGCTGAACTCCATGGTGAGGATGCCGAGCAGGTAGCAGAAGGGCGCATGGAAGGCGATGATCGCATAGGCCGGCTCCAGCGCCCCCGCCCCGTAGGCGCGCTCCATGATCGGCAGGCCCAGCAGCACCGAGTTGGAGAACAGCGCGCAGAACCCGATCGCCACCGCCTCGCCGGGGCGGCGCCCGAAAAGGCGCCGCGCAGCGAAGATCGCCGCGGCGAAGGAGACCACCGAGCCCGCATAGAACGCGAACAGCAGCCCCGGATCGAGCGCCGCGCCGAGATCGAGGTCGTAGATCGCGCGGAAGAGCAGCACCGGCACGGCGATGCCCGTGGCGAAGCGGACCAGCATGTCGATCCCCTGGTCCGGGAACACCCGCAGCCGCACCGCCGCGTAGCCCGCGCCGACCACCAGGAAGACCGGCAGGACGATCACGAAGAGGGCGGCGAGCGCGCTCATCCGCAGCGCCCGCCGGCGGGCTCAGGCGCCGGTCGGCGCGGGAAAGTCGAGCCGCAGCCCGTCATGCGCGGGGTGGACATGGGGCGGCGTCTCCGCATCGAGGGTGGCGTAGTCGAGATCCACATGCAGGTTGGTGAGATAGGCGCGCGCCGGCCCCGCGCGGGCGATCCAGGCCAGCGCCGTCTCCACATTCGCATGGCTGATATGCGGGCGGTAGCGCAGCGCATCGAGCACCCAGGTGTCGATGCCCTCGATCGCGCTCCAGGCCTCCTCGGTCATCTCCGAGATGTCTGGGAAATAGGCCAGCGGGCCGATGCGAAAGCCGAGGGCGGTCACCTCGCCATGGGGCACGGCGATGGGCAGGAGCGGCACCGCGCCGCCGGGGCCCGGGATCTCCAGCGCGCCCTCGATGGGCAGAAGGTCCAGGATCGGCGGGTAGGAGGAGCCCTCCGGCGTCTCGAACACATAGGCGAAGCGGCGCCGGAGCGAAGCTTCCGTCAGCGCATCCATATAGGCGGGCAGGCGCGCGCGGCGGTTGAAGACGATCATGCGCAGATCGTCGATCCCGTGGCAGTGATCGGCATGGTCATGGGTGAACACCACCGCGTCGAGCCGGCCGGCGCGCGCATCGATCAGCTGCTCGCGCAGATCCGGGCCGGCATCGATCAGCACGGTGGTGGTCCCGCCCGGGCCCGTGCGCTCCACGAGGAGCGCGCAGCGCCGGCGCCGGTTGCGCGGCTCCTCCGGCGCGCAGGCGCCCCAGCTCGGCCCCTCCGGCCCGATGCGCGGCACGCCGCCGGAGGAGCCGCAGCCGAGCACGGTGAAGCGCAGGGTTCCGGTGGCGGCGGTCGGATCGGCGGCGCCCTCTGGCATCAGGCGGCCGCCTCTTCGCCGGTGGCCGCCGCCTTGGCGAAGAGCCGGTCGAAATTGGCGCTCGTGGCCTCGGCGAAGGCCTCTGGCGAGAGGCCGAAGACCTCCGCGCCCACGGCGGCGGTGAGCGCGGTATAGGCCGGCTCGCAGCGCTTGCCGCGATGGGGCGGCGGCGCAAGATAGGGGCTGTCCGTCTCCACCAGGATGCGCTCGAGCGGGGCGGCGGCGAAGATCGCGCGCAGATCCTCCGAGCGCTTGAAGGCCGCGATGCCGGACATGGAGAGGTAGAAGCCGAGATCGAGCGCCGCCTCCGCCAGGCCCGGGCCGGAGGTGAAGCAGTGCATCACGCAGCCATAGGCGCCGGCGCGGTGCTCCTCGGCGAGGATCCGGGCCATGTCCTCGTCCGCATCGCGCGCATGGATGATCAGCGGCAGGCCGGTGCGCCGCGCGGCCTCGATATGGATGCGCAGGCTCTCCGCCTGCACCGCCTTGCTCTCGGCGGTGTAGTGGTAGTCGAGCCCGGTCTCGCCGATGCCGACGAATTTCGGGTGGTGCGCCAGCGCGGTCAGGGCCTCGACGCTCACCAGCGGCTCTTCCGCGGCGCGCATCGGATGGGTGCCCGCGGCGTAGAAGACGCCGGCAAAGCGCTCGGCGATGGCGCGCACTGCGGGCTCGGCCGAGAGCCGGGTGCAGATCGTGACCATCCGGGTGACGCCCGCTTCGGCTGCGCGGGCGACGATGGCCGGCAGTTCGCCCTCGAAATCGGGGAAGTCGAGATGGCAGTGGCTGTCCACGAGCCGCGGGGCGGGCATGGGCGGCACTCCTCAGTCCGGACCCGCATCGGCCGGGCCGCGCCGATGAAAATGGTCCCTGTCCGCGTCGAAACCCCGGGGCCGGGTCAGGGGCCGGGTCAGGGGGGCTGGGTCAGGCGAGGGCGCGGGCCGCGGCCCGCGTCTCGTCGAGGCCGAGGAAGGTATCCATGACAGTCTGAGCGGGGTCAAGGGAGACCGCGCGGGCATGGGCCGCGGCCGCGGCGATGCGCCCCGACGCCTCGGCCCAGAGCCGGGCCTGCGCGGGATGCGCGGCGATGCCGGCGGCCAGGCGGGGCTCTTCGGGTGTGGCGGGCGGCGGCGGATGGCCGGCCCCCGCACGGGCGAGGCGCGCGGCCAGGATCACCGCGAGATCGAGCGTCAGCGCGTAGCGCGCCTCCGCCCCGCGCGCCGCCGCCTTGCCGGCGAGGCTGGCCAGCGCGGCGCGGTCCATGCCGCGCGCCGGCGCGAGAAGGGCGCAGAGCTCGGCATAGAGCGCGAGCCCGTCCTCGGCGACGAGGCGGAGCGCGGCGCCGACCGATCCCTGCGAGAGGGCCGCAAGCCCCGGCGCCTCCGCGGGATCCACCGCGCTGCCCGCGCCGGCCAGCGCCGCGGCGAGCGGTCCGGGGCTGAGCGGGGCAAGATCCAGCGCCCGGCAGCGCGAGCGGATGGTGGGCAGCAGCCGGCCCGGCGCGTGGGAGACGAGCAGGAAGGCGGTACGCGCCGGCGGCTCCTCCAGGCTCTTCAGGAGGGCGTTTGCCGCCTGCACCGTCATCTCGTCGGCGCTGTCCACGATGATCGCGCGCCAGCCGCCATCGGGGGCGGAGAGCGAGAGAAAACCGCGGATCTGGCGCACCTCGTCCACCCCGATCTGGGTGCGCAGCCGGCCCGTATTGGGGTTCACGCTGCGGCGCAGGACAGCGAGGCCCGGCTCGCTGCCCGCGCGGATGCGCCGGGCCACCGGGCAGTCCGCCGGCGCGTCCAGGCTCTCGGGCGCGGGCACGGGCGCGGGGCCGAAGAGCCCCGCTGGCGCGGTTTCGTCCGCCGGGCCCTCCGCGATCAGGCTCCGCGCGATGCGGTAGGCCAGCGTCGCCTTGCCGATGCCGGCGGGGCCGCGCAGCAGCCAGGCATGGTGCAGCCGCCCCCCGCGCCGCGCCGCCAGAAACGCCCCCTCCGCGGCCTCCTGGCCGTGGAGCGCCGCCGCCTCGCGCGGATGCGGATGGCCGGGGATGCGGTCCGCCTCCGGCCCCGGGCTCTCCTCCGCCGCGCTCATGCGCGGGGCCCGGCCGGGTCCGCGAGGCGTGCGGCGAGCGCCGCCTCCAGCCTGTCCCAGAGCGTGGCCGCCAGCGCATCGGCGGGCCGATCCGCATCGACCACAGCGCAGCGCTCCGGCGCGCCCTCGGCGATGGCGCGGAACCCCGCGCGCAGTGCCGCCTGGAACGCAGCGCCCCGCCGCTCGAACCGATCCTCCGCGCCCGCGCCCGCGCCCGCGGCCCGGTCCTCAGCGCCCGCAGCCCGGGGCTGGGCGGCGCCGCCCTCCATCCGCGCCAGCGCGCGCGCCGTGGCCGCGGCCGGGTCCATGTCCAGGATCAGCGTGAGATCGGGCTCGAGGCCGATCATCGCGGCATGCAGCGCCTCCACCCGGGCCAGCGCCTCCGCCCCGCCGGCCGCGCCCTGATAGGCGCGCGTGCTGTCGGCGAACCGGTCGGAGAGCACCACCTTGCCCGCGGCCAGCGCCGGGGCGATCACGCGCTCCACATGGTCGCGCCGCGCCGCGGTGAAGAGGAGCGCCTCGGTCTCCGCCGACCAGCGCCCGGCCCCGCCGGTCACGAGAAGGCGCCGGATCTCCTCCGCCCCTTCGGTCCCGCCCGGCTCGCGGGTCTCGACCACCTCGCGCCCCGCCGCGCGCAGCGCGGCCGCCAGCCTGCGCGCCTGCGTGGACTTGCCGGCCCCGTCCACCCCCTCGAGCGTCACGAAAAGCGCCCCGGGCGCAGGCACGGGCCAGACCGGCGGGGGCGCGCCGCCGCTCGCCCCCCGTCCCATGCTCAGAAGCCGGCGGCGTCGATGGCGCGGCGCACCAGAAGCTCCGCCGCCGCCTCCATGCGCACCAGGAACCCGCCCGGCGCAACCGCCTCGGTCGCGGCCAGCGGCACACTCACCGGCGCCAGCCCCGGCACCGCGATCTCGATCCGCCCCACCGCGTCGCCCGCCGCGATCGGCGCGGGCAGCGGCGCGTCGTAATGCGCCGTCACGCGCGCCTTCTCCAGCTGGCCGATCGGCGCGGTCAGGATAACGTCGCGCACCGGCGCCAGCGGCACGGTCGACTGCTGGCCGACCCACACATCCGCATCGATCACCGGCTCGCCCGCGGCGTGCAGCACCTTGGTGTCGAAGGCGCGGAAGGCCCAGTTCACCAGCCGCTCGCTCTCGCGCCGCCGCTCGCCCTGGGTGCCGAGACCGGTGACGACCATCATCACCCGCCGCCCGTCGCGCACCGCGGAGGCCACGAGGCCGTAGCCCGCCTCCTCCGTATGCCCGGTCTTCAGCCCGTCCGCCCCGATATCCGCATAGAGCAGCGGGTTGCGGTTGCGCTGGTCGATGTTCTCCCAGGTGAACTCGGTCTCCGCGAACATCTTGTAGAGCTCGGGAAAGTCCAGAATGATCCGCTCGCCCAGGATCGCGAGGTCGCGCACGCTCATCACATGGCCCGGCTCCGGCCAGCCGGTGGCGTTGGCGAAATGGCTGTTGACGAGGCCCATCTCGGCGGCGCGGCGGTTCATCAGCTCGGCGAAGGCCTCCTCGGTGCCGGAGAGCGCCTCGGCCAGCGCCACCGCCGCATCGTTGCCGGACTGCACGACGACCCCGCGCAGCAGGTTCTCCACCGAGACCGCCACGCCCGGGCGGATGAACATGCGCGAGCCGCCGATGGAGGAGGCGTATTTCGAGGTGCGGAAGGTGTCGTCCAGTCGCAGCCGCCCGCTCTCCAGCGCCTCGAACACCATGTAGAGCGTCATCAGCTTCGACATGGAGGCGGGCGGCAGCGGCTCGTCCGCATCCTTCTCGAGCAGCACGGCCCCCGAGAGCATGTCTTTCACGAGCGCGGCCCGCGCCGGGGTGGACATGGACTGCGCGCCGGCTGGCAGGGCGAGCAGCAGCGCTGCGAGCAGGCCGGCGGCGAGGGCGGCTGCGCGGGCAGCGGCGGAGCGGCGGACAGGCATGATCACGGTCTCTCGCGGATCGGAGCGGGGATCACTGGACGGGCCAGCGAACGGGCCAGCGAACGGGCCAGTGGACGGATCGGGGTGCGGGCCATCGGACGCGCCGGCGGACGGGCGCGGCCAGGGCGTGCGGGGCGCTGCGCGGCGTCTTGCCGCCATCAGCGCGCCACCGGATGGGCGTCCGGCGCGCCGAGGCGGCTGCGCAGCAGGCGCAGCGCCCGGCGCCGCTCCTCGAGGCTCTCGAAGGGGCCGGCGCGCACGCGCAGCGCCGGGCGGCCGGAGAGCTGGATCTCCAGCGGATCGGCCTCGATGCCGGCGAGCTGCAGCGCCTTCACGAGCGCGCCGGCATTGCCCTCGCTCGAGAAGATCCCCGCCTGGATGTAGCGCCGGCGGATCGTCTCGGCAGGCGCAGGCGCAGGCTCGGCTTCGGCGGCGGGCGCAGGCGCAACCGTGGTCTCCGCGGCGACGGCTGCCACTCTCTCCGGCCCGGCCCCGGCCCCGGCCTCGGCCACGGGTTCGCGCTCCTCCCGCCGGCCGCTCAGCGCCGCGATGCCGACCGGCGCGAGCGCGAAGTCCGACGCGGGCGCGCTCGGCTCCGCGCTCTCCTCCACCGGCTTCGGCGCCGTCTCAGGCTCCGGCTCTGGCGCGGTCTCCGTCTCGCGCGCCGTCTCTACCTCCGGCGTCGCCTCCCCCGGCGTCGCCTCCCCCGGCGCCTCGAGCGGCACGGCCGCCTCGGGCGTCAGCGCGGCCAGGCGGCGGGGCGCGCTCTCGCTCGGCGCAGGCCCTGCCGGCGCGGCGGCGGCCGCTTCCGCATCCACCGTCGCCTGCGCCGCGACAAAGGCCGCGTCGGCGATGGGCTCGTCGATATCGATCTCGGCTGGCTCGAGCGCTGCCCCGCCGCGCGCCGCTGCGATCCGAGCGCTCGGCGCAGGATCCGCCGGGCCGGGCTCCGCAGGCGCGCTGCCCGTAAGCTCTGCCGCCGCAAGCTCGGTCTGCGGAACTGCCGCCTCCGCAACCTCCGGAGCGCTCTCCGCGATCTCGGCGCCGGCCTCCGGTGCTGCAGCCTCCCCGGCGGTCGCCGCGAGCGCCACGGCTCCCGTCGCCGCGGCCCCCGCTGCCACGGCCACCGGCTCGGCGCCCTCCGCCGTCTCGGCGAAGATCGTGTCGGGCAGGGCCTCTTCCGCGCCGTCCGCCGCGGCGACGACCGGCGCATCCGCGGGCGCATAGTCGAGCCCCACCACGATGATCTCGGTGTCGCGATAGGGGCGGATGCCGAGCGCCTCCGCCGCCTCGGTGGAGATCAGCGCCGTATCCCCGCCCCCGCGCCGGACCATCGCGCCATCGGCCGCGCGCCAGCTCTCGGTGTTGATGAGGCGCACGCGCTCGGGGCGCGTCGCGTCCGGATGCGCGATCCAGATGCCGTCCAGCGTCTTGCGCCCTTCCCAGCGCACCATGGTGCGCCGCTCGAAGAGCTCCGGTGCGGCGACCAGCAGCGAGCGCGTCGGCCCGTCGAAGCTCACGCCGTAGAGCGCGCGGTCCACCGGCTCCGCCGCCTCGGGGGCTTGCGCCGCCTCGGCCCCGGCGCCGGCCTGCTCGCCGAGCGCGCCCTCCTTCAGGCAGCCCCCCAGGAGCAGCACGCAAAGAAGCGCGCAGAGAAGCGGGCCGGGCAGCGCGGCGAGGCGCGCGCGCCGGTCATCGGTCGCGTGCAGCGGGCCGGAAAGGCCCGCCGGGCGCCCTGAAAGGCTGCGTGATCGGTATGGCATCTGCTCTCGGTCCCCGGTCCCGCCCGCTCCGCTATGACCTTAAGGCTTCAGCCTAAGCCAAGCCCGCGGCCATGGAAAGATGCGCCGAACCTCGCGCAGCGACAGCCGGTGCACGGGCGTGGCCTCGGCGCGACGTTGACAGCATCGCGCAGGCGCGTTTTAGACGAGGGCGCGGGAGTTGGCAGAGCGGTCGAATGCAGTGGTCTTGAAAACCACCGAACCCGCAAGGGTTCCGTGGGTTCGAATCCCACACTCCCGGCCACCTGCCCCCCCCCCCAAGGCCCCCCCGCGCGCCGGCGCCTAGCGCCCGGCGCTCAGATGGACGAGGACCACGCCCGCCAGCGCCAGCCCGATCCCGGCCAGGCGCATCGGCGAGATCTCGCGCACCGGCAGGCCGAAGGCGCCGATATGGTCGATGATCGCCGCGCCCACGAGCTGGCCCGCAACCAGGCACACGAAGAACAGCGCCGCCCCGGTCAGCGGCACGATCGCCACCCCGCCCGCCACGACCAGAAAGCCGATCAGCCCGCCGAGCGCCACCCACCAGGGGAGTGCCGTCAGTGCCCCCGGCGCCGGTGCTGCGCGCAGCGCGAGGAGCGCGGCGAGGCTGATGCTCAGCGTGATCGAGATCGACACCGCCGCCGCGGCCACCGGCGAGGCGAGCACCCGCGCCGCCGCCGCGTTGATGGCCGGCTGCGCCGCGAAGGCCATGCCGATGGCAACCGCGCCCAGCAGCGGGCCGAGCAGGGGCCCGACGCTCATGCCGGCCGCTGCCCCGCGCCGGAGAGATTGTCCTGGCGCAGGATCACCGCGCTCACATGGCGCGCAGCCCAGACATCCGCGCCGGCCAGCGGGTCCTCCGCGAAAAGGGCCTCGATGGCGGCGCGCCCCGGGGCCTCCAGCAGGAAGAAGGAGCCGCGCATCGTCTCCCCGTCATCGGCCGTCAGCGGCCCGGAGAGGAGCACCGTCACCCCGTGTCGCGCGGGTGCGGTGGCAAGATGGGCGCGATGCGCCTCGATCACCGCCAGCCGCCGCGCCAGCGCATCGGGCTTGTCGAGAGCGTGCACGACGAACCGCATGGGCCCCCCTATTCGAAGACCAGGCTGAGGCCCGGCACGAAGGTCAAGATCAGGGTCACGATGCTCATCATCACCACGAAGGGGAAGGTGCCGATGAAGATGTCGCCGAGCGTGGTGTTGCGATCCGCGATGGTCGCCTTCACCACATAGACCGTGAGGCCGAAGGGCGGTGTGAGCAACCCGATCTCCACCGCGATCACCGTCACGATGCCGAACCAGATGAGATCGCCCCCCAGCCCGCTGACGATCGGCAGCGAGAGCGGCAGCAGGATCAGCATGATCGAGGTCGAATCGAGGATCATCCCCATCACCACCACCAGGGCGAGATAGAGCAGCATGAAGCCCATGAGCCCGAGGCCCGCCTCGGTGAACATGGCCGTCGCCTCCTGCGGGATGGTGGAGAGCGTGAGCATGCGCGAATACATCGAGGCCGCCACGATCAGGAGCAGGATCGAGACCGAGACGAGCCCGGTATCCACCAGCACGCGCCAGAACCGCGGCCAGGTGAGGCTGCCCTTCGCGAGGGCGACGATGATCGCCGCGGCCGCGCCCGCCGCCCCCGCCTCGGTGGGCGTGAAGAAGCCGGAATAGATGCCGCCGAGCACGATGATCACCAGTGCGGTGATCGGCACGAGCTTGCGCAGCGCGGTGCCCCAGGTCTCGCCCTCGATCACCGTCGGCCGGTCGGTCTGCATCACCATCTTCGGCCGGAAGCGCGCCATCAGGTAAATGCCGAGCCCGAAGACCACCGCCAGCAGGATGCCCGGCACGATGGCGGCGAGAAACAGCGCCCCCACCGACTGCTCGGCAAGCACGGCATAGATGATCAGCAGCAGGCTCGGCGGGATCAGCATGCCGAGCACCGAGGAGCCCGCGACGACGCCGAGCGCGAAGCGGTTGTTGTAGCCGTTGGCCACCATCTGCGGCACCGCCACGCGGGAGAAGACCGCCGCCGAGGCGATGGAGATCCCGGTGATCGAGGCGAAGACCGCGTTCGCCGCCACCGTCGCCATGCCGAGCCCGCCGCGCACCTTCTGCAGGATCCAGGCGGCCACCCGGTAGGCGTCGCGCCCGATATCGGCGATGTCCACGATCAGCCCCATCAGCACGAAGAGCGGCACCACGCCGAAGAGATAGCGGTTGATCGCCCCGTCCGCCGCTAGCGCCAGCGAGCGGATCGCCACGTTCGGATTGTCCCGGATCAGCCAGATGCCGAGGAAGCTGAGCAGGATCAGCACCACCGCGATATGCGCGCCCGAGAAGATCAGGAGCAGCATGAAGACGATGGCGGCGATGCCCACCTCGATCCGCCCGAGATCGGCGAGAAAGACGCCGTAGCCGAGCGCGAGCATCAGCGCGAAGCCGATGAGGATGGGCCAGCCCCGCGGCGGCGTGAGCACCGTATGGCGCACCGAGAGGGGCGCGACACGGCGCGCGTTCAGGATCTCCTTGGCATCGCGCAGCGCCTGCGTGGCGAAGGCGATGCAGGTCAGGAGCGAGCCGCCGAAAAGGCAGGCCTTGATCGGCCAGACCGGCGCGGTGAACACGCCCTGCGCGCCGAAGAACTCGTCCTCCACCCAGGCATCGACCAGGTTCGGCCAGGTGCCCCAGGCGATCAGCGCGAAGACCAGCAGCCCCGCGAGATGGAACGCCACCCGGATCCAGGCCGCCGCGAAGGGCCGGTGCTCCTCCACGCTGCCGATCAGGATGTCGGTGCGCGTCATCCGCCCGCTCATCAGCGTGTGCGCGGCCTGCAGGAAGACGATGGCGACGATGGAGTTGGCGACGATCTCCGAGACGCCCTGCACCGGGGCGTTGAGGAAGGTCCGGCCCAGGATATCCGCGCAGATCAGCAGCATCAGGCAGAAGATCCAGACCGATGCCGCCCCGCTGACGGCACCGGTGAGGGCGGAGACCGTGGCGACGGCGCGATCGGTGCCGTGCCGGAACTGTCGTGCGGTGAGTGCCACGGTCCCGCCCCCGCTCAGCGCTGGGTCCAGTCGATGCGCGGCTCGAGACCGGCCTCGCGCACCTTGGCCATGTAGGCGTCGAGCACGGCGGCGGCGCCCTCGTCGGCATTGGCCTCGGCCCAGTCCGCGGCGAGGTTCGGCAGCCCGGCGGCCCAGCTCTCCACATCGGCGGCGGGCAGCTCCGTCACCGTGGCGCCGGCCTCGGGCAGCTTCGCCAGGAACGTCTCGTAGCGCGCCATCACCTCCTCGGCATGGGCCACGGTGTATTCCTCGCCGAGCTCGCTCAGCACCTGGCGCACATCGTCCGAGAGCCCGTCCCACACATCCTTGTTGATGCCGAGCCCGCCGGTCATCTGCGCGCCGAGGCCCACCAGCGTCACATAGGGCGCCACCTCGTAGTGCTTGTTGGGAAAGGCGCCGGTGATGATCACCACCACCCCGTCCGCCACGCCGGTCTGGATCTGGTTGTAATAGGTCGGCAGCGCCCCGTTCACCGGCACCGCGCCGAGCGACTTGATCCAGTTGGCCGACGGCCCCGGCGCGATGATCTTGCGCCCGTCCAGATCGGCGATCGAATTCACGGGGAAGTTGGTGAACAGATGGTAGGTCTCCACCCCGCTCGCGCCGAGGAAGACCACGTTCTCGTCCTCCCAGGCCTCGCGCAGCGCGGGCATCTCGCGATGCAGCTCGTTCATGATCTTGAGCGTGGCCACCAGGTCGTCGGAGACGAAGGGGGTGAAATAGGTGATGTTCTGGAGCGGCATCTTCGAGCCCTCCCAGAGCGTGCCCACCCAGCCCGCATCGGTCAGCCCGTCGCCCACGGCCTCCAGCGTGTCCTTGAAGCCGTAGAGCGCGCCGCCATAGCTCTCGGTCCACGCGATGCGGTCCTCCGAGCCCATGGCCTCGAGGCGCGCATTCGATTCCGCCACCACCAGCGTCGAGAGCTGGCCCACCCAGGGCAGCACCGTGGGGTGGCTCGAGGACATGGTGAGGTTGAAGGTCTCGGCCGCCGCGGGCGCAAGGCCGAGCGCGCCCAGCGCGACCCCGCCCAGCAATCCGTTGCGCAGGCTGGCAAAGCTCAGTGTGGTCATGGTCTTTCCTCCATCTGTGCCGGGTCGTGCATGCCCGGGTTCTGCGCGCCCGCGGCTGGGGCGCTTGTGATGCGTGATGCGTGATGCCGCTGGGCTCAGAGCGTCTCGCAGACCTCCTCGAAGGCCATGCGCGGCAGCCGCCGGAAGATCTTCGCGGTGTCCGCATAGCCGAGGTTCACCAGGAAGTTCGATTTCAGCGAGGTCCCGTGGAAGAACTCCTCGTCCACCTTCGCGTTGTCGAAACCGGACATCGCGCCGACATCGAGGCCCACCGCGCGCGCGGCCAGCATGAAATAGGCGCCCTGCAGCGTGCCGTTGCGAAAGGCGTTCACCTGGGCGGCGGTCGCGTTGTTGCGGAAGATGTCCGCCGCCGAGGGGTTGGGCGGGAAGAGCCGCGGCAGCGCCTCCCAGAAATTGAGGTCGTAGGCCAGGATCGCGGTCACCGGGGCCGCGCGCATCTTGGCGCGGTTGCCCTCCATCAGCGCCGGCTCCAGCCGGTCCTTCGCATCCGCCGAGCGCGCAAACAGCACCCGCATCGGCTGCTGGTTCATCGAGGTCGGGCCCATCTTGGCGATCTCGTAGAGCGCGCGCAGCGTCTCCTCGGAGACATCGCGCGCCTGCCAGCCGTAATGGGTGCGCGCCTCGGTGAAGAGCAGCGCCAGGGTCGTCTCGTCGGCGGTCAGCGCGCGCGCCTGAAAGGCCCGCGCGGCCTCGCGGGCGGCATCGTCGGCGGCAAGGGCGGCAGCGTCGGTCATCGGGTCCTCCGGATGCGTGGGGGGCTCAGGCGGCGAGCCCGAGGATCGCGCGCGCCTCGGCGGGCGTGGCGACGGGGCGGTCATTCGCGGCACAGATCTCGGCGGTGCGCCGCACCAGCGCGGCGTTCGAGGGGGCCAGCGTCTCGCGGTCGAGCCGCACATTGTCCTCCAGCCCCGTGCGCGCATGCCCGCCCGCGGCGATGGACCATTCGTTCAGCCGGATCTGCTCGCGCCCGATGCCGGCCGCACACCAGGGCGCGCCGGGAAAGAGGCGCGCCACGGTCGCGACATAGAAGTCGAAGACATGCCGGTCCGCGGGCATCGCGTTCTTCACGCCCATCACGAACTGCACATAGGGCGTGTCCGCGATGGCCCCGGCCGCGTGCATCTCGGCCGCCTTCAGGATGTGGCTGAGATCGAAGGCCTCGATCTCGGGCTTCACCCCGTAGGTTCGCATCTCGCCGGCCAGCCAGTCCACCAGATCCGGCGGGTTCTCGTAGACCCGCGTCGGGAAGTTGTTGGAGCCGACCGAGAGCGAGGCCATGTCCGGGCGCAGCGGCAGCATGCCCCCGCGGGTCCTGCCCGCGCCGGAGCGCCCGCCCGTGGAGAACTGGATGATCATCCCGGGGCAGTGCCGCTCCAGCCCCTCCTTCAGCCGCGCGAACTTCTCGGGGTCGCTGGAGGGGGTCTGGTCGTCGTTGCGCACATGGGCGTGGCAGATGGTGGCGCCGGCCTCGAAGGCCTCCTGCGCGCTCTCCACCTGCTCTGCCACCGTGATCGGCACGGCCGGGTTGTCGTCCTTGCGCGGCAGCGAGCCGGTGATGGCCACGCAGATGATGCAGGGGCTGCCCATCGCTCAGCCCTTCCCAGGAGCCAGCACGA
>JBCBWF010000237.1:0-8001 GCA_039817245.1 Pseudomonadota bacterium
AACTGGTCGGGCTTGATGAAGTTGATGCGCCGCAGCTCGAGCGGATCCACCCCGAGCACACGGGCCGATTTGTCCATCAGCCGCTCGATGGCGTATTGCGCCTCCGGCCGGCCGGCGCCGCGATAAGCATCCACCGGCACGGTGTTGGTGAAGACACCCTTCACGTTGAACCAGGCGGTCTGCAGATCGTAGACACCGGTCAGCACCCGGCTCGCCAGCTCCGAGGCGATCAGCACGCCGTAGGGCGAGAGATAGGCGCCGAGATTGGAGATGCACTCCACCTTCATCGCCGTGATCCGGTTGGCGGTGTCGAAGCCGGCCACCATGCGGGTGACATGATCGCGGCCCATCACGTCGGAGGCGAAGCTCTCCGTGCGCTCGCCGATCCACTTCACCGGCCGGCCCAGGAGCCGCGCGGCATGCGCGATGCAGAAATGCTCCGGATAGTTGAACGCCTTCATGCCGAAGCCGCCGCCCACATCGGGCGTCGTGGCGCGCACATTCTCAGGATCGAGCTTCAGCCGCCGCGCCAGCTCGTCCTTCATGCCCCAGACGCCCTGGCCGTTGTAGTGCATGGTCAGGCGCGTGCCGTCCCATTCGGCCAGCCCGCCGCGGGTCTCCATGGCATTGGCCACCACGCGGTTGTTGATGAGCTCCAGCTCCACCGTGCGCGCGGCAGCCGAGAGCGCCGATTCCGTCGCCCCCTCGTCGCCGATCCCCCAGTCGTAGACGAGATTGGCCGGCGCCTCGTCATGCAGCACCGGCTGGCCCGGGTCGGTCGCCGCCGCCGTGTCCACCACGCTCGGGCGCTCGTCATATTCGACCACCACCAGCTCGGCCGCATCCTTCGCGATCGCCAGCGTATCGGCCACCACGCAGACCACCGGCTCGCCCACATGGCGCACGCGGCCCACGGCCAGGAGCGGCCGGCGCGGGCGCGCGGACATCGAGCCGTCGCGGTTCTGGAGCTGCACGGCGTCCATGTCGTTTTCGAGCGGCGCCTCGAGATCCGCCCCGGTCAGCACCAGATGCACGCCCGGCAACGCAGCCGCCTCGGTCGTGTCGATCGACGTGATATCCGCATGGCCCATGGGCGAGCGCAGAAAGACCGCGCGAAGCTCGCCCGCGCGCGACATGTCCTCGATGTACTGACCCTGCCCGGTGACGAAGCGCGTGTCCTCCACGCGCTGGACGGGCTGGCTGAGGCCGAACTTGCTCATCCGTCGATCCCTTCATGGTGGTTTCGGCGAAGAGTAGTCGCAAGCGACGCATCTGGAAGGCCGCCGCCCAGCGGCAATTCGCCGTGGGTCGCCGACATGGCACGCAGAATGGCGGAAGGGAAGGGCGCAGCGGCGCGCGGCGGGACGCGCCGAACCGGCTCAGGCGGCGAGATCGGGCCGCCGGCTCAGCCCGTCTGGGCGAACGCGGCGCCATGCGCTTCGGGGATGTCGAGGCAGATCGTGGCTCCCTCCCCCTGCCGCCCGGTGGCCGAGATCCGCCAGCCATGCCGCTCGGCGATCATCGCGCAGGTGGAGAGCCCGTAGCCATGCCCCGCGGTGCCGCCGGCCGAAGCGCCGCGGTGGAAAGGGTCGAACAACGTCGCCGCCTCGCCCTGCTGAAAGCCGCGCCCGTTATCGGCAAAGCAGAGCCGCAGGCCGAAGGGCGTGGGCTCCATGCTTAGCCGCAACCGCGGGCGACGCCCCGGCATCCGGTATTTCAGCGCGTTGGAGAGCAGGTTGTCGAAGAGCTGGCGAAGCAGCAGCGGATCGGCGAACACGCTCTCCGTCGGTCCCGTCTCGATCAGCGCATCGAGCTCGGCGATGCGGGTCTGGTGATCGGCCGCCGCCGCGCGCAGCACATGGGCCGGGTCCACCGCCGCGCATTCGAGCCCCTTGCCGGTCGCCCGCGCGCGCTGCAGGAGCCCGTCCACCAGCTCCGCCATGCGCAACGCGGAATCCTTTGCCAGCGCCACCCAGCGCGCCGCATCCGCCCTGGTCGCCCGCGAGCTCGGCCCATCCGCCAGGACGCGGTCATGCAGGTCGAGAGCCGCGATGATCTGCCCGATCGGGGTGCGAAGATCATGCGCCACCATGCCGGTGAAGGTCTCCAGCCGGGCATAGGCCTCGAGCAGCGCGCTGTCCGCCGCCGTCTCGCCGGCATAGCCGCCCGCGTCGCTCTCCAGATGCTCGATCTCCAGATGATGGAGGTCGTCCTCGCCCGGCAGCGGCGTCAGCGTCGCGCGCAGCGTCTCCGCGCCGAGGCCCTCCAGCGACAGTGCCTGCGCCCGCCCGCTCGCCCGTGCGCGGCATGCGCCCGCCTGCAGGCGCGCAGAGAGCTCCCGGGTCGCAGGCGCCACCCGCGCCTCGGCCCCGCTCGCGCGTGTCGTCCAGGGCAATCGCAGGCAGGCGCGGGCGGCCCGGTTGGCCTCCACGATCCGACCATCCGCGGCCACCAGACATTGCGGCGACGCGGAAAGCTCGAAGATGCCGGCGAAGCTCTCTCGACACGACTCAGACATGGGTTCTCCCAAGCAACACCCCCGTCGAGACGCCCGACTCCGCGGAGCCGCTTGACCGACGGTTTCAACACGCATCGGTTTCGTACGCCGAACTTAAAGGGGAGTTAATCGCGCCCTGCGGAGGGGCCTGAGAACGCTCCTGCCGATGCTGCGCGCGCGCCTCTCAAACGCATCGGGCGGCCCCCTGTCGAGGGCCGCCCGGCGACGTGTTTATGCATGGTTGCTGCAGGCGTTGCGCAGGCTTAGTGCACCGTCTCGGAAGGCCCCTTCGCCGCCTCCGCCGCCTCCCTGGCCCGCTCGCCGAAAACCAGCCCGTCATCGGCCGAAGACACCGGCAGTGCCGTTCCGTCATGCAGCGCGCCGGACAGAATCAGCTCCGCCAGCGGGTCCTGCAGCGCCTTCTGCACCACCCGCTTCAGGGGCCGCGCGCCATAGACCGGATCGTATCCCTTCTCGGCCAGCCAGCGCTTGGCCGCCTCGTCGAGCTCCAGGGTGATCTTGCGCGGCTCGAGGCGCGCGACGAGCTGGGCGAGCTGGATGTCCACGATCCCGGTCATGTGCTCGCGCCCGAGCCGGTCGAAAAGTACGATCTCGTCGAGCCGGTTCAGGAATTCGGGGCGGAAATGGGCCCGCACCACCTCCATCACCTGAGGCTCGGCCGCGGCCGCCCGCGCCCCGTCCGGCAACGCCGACAGGAACTCGGCCCCGAGGTTGGAAGTGAGGATAATCAGGGTGTTGCGGAAATCCACGGTCCGCCCCTGGCCATCCGTCAGCCGGCCCTCGTCCAGCACCTGGAGGAGCACGTTGAAGACATCGCCATGCGCCTTCTCCACCTCGTCGAAGAGCACGACCTGGTAGGGCCGCCGGCGCACCGCCTCGGTAAGCACGCCGCCCTCGTCATAGCCCACATAACCCGGAGGCGCGCCGATCATGCGGGCCACCGAGTGTTTCTCCATGAACTCCGACATGTCGATCCGCACCATCGCCTGGTCGTCGTCGAAGAGGAAGGCGGCCAGCGCCTTGGTCAGCTCCGTCTTGCCGACGCCGGTGGGGCCGAGGAACAGGAACGAGCCCATGGGCCGGCTGGGGTCCGAAAGCCCGGCCCGCGCGCGGCGCACGGCGTTGGAGACAGCGGTCACCGCGGCCTCCTGGCCGATCACCCGCTCGCCCAGAACCTCCTCCATCTTCAGGAGCTTTTCGCGCTCGCCCTCCAGCATCTTGTCCACCGGGATGCCGGTCCAGCGGCTCACCACACCGGCGATATGCTCGGGCGCCACGGCCTCCTCCACGAGCACGGCCCCCTTCTCCGCCTCCTCCGCATCCGCGAGGCGGCGTTCGAGATCGGGGATCACGCCGTAGCTGAGCTCACCCGCCTTCGCGAGATCGCCCTTGCGCTTGGCCACCTCAAGCTGGCCGCGCGCCTCGTCGAGCTGTTCCTTGACCACGCGGGCCTCGCCGAGCTTCGACTTCTCCGCCTCCCAGCGCGCGGTGAGCGCGGCGGATTCCTCTTCCAGCTCGGCGAGCTCCGCGCGCAGCTTCTCCAGCCGGTCGCGCGAGGCGTCGTCCGTCTCCTTCTCCAGCGCCAGCGCTTCGATCTGCTTCTGCAGGATGTCGCGGTCGAGCGCGTCCAGCTCCTCGGGCTTCGAATCCACCTCCATGCGCAGGCGCGAGGCAGCCTCGTCCATCAGGTCGATCGCCTTGTCCGGCAGGAACCGGTCGGTGATGTAGCGGTTGGAGAGGGTCGCGGCCGCCACCAGCGCGCTGTCGGTGATGCGTACGCCGTGATGGACCTCGTACTTCTCCTTGATGCCCCGCAGGATGGAGATCGCGTCCTGCACGGTCGGCTCGGCGACGAACACCGGCTGGAAGCGCCGCGCCAGCGCCGCGTCCTTCTCCACATGCTTGCGATACTCGTCGAGCGTCGTGGCGCCCACACAGTGCAGCTCGCCCCGCGCCAGCGCCGGCTTCAGGAGGTTGGAGGCATCCATCGCCCCGTCCGCCTTGCCCGCCCCCACCAGCGTGTGCATCTCGTCGATGAAGAGCACGATGCCGCCGGCCGCCGCCTGGATCTCCGAGAGCACCGCCTTCAGCCGCTCCTCGAACTCGCCGCGATACTTCGCGCCGGCGATCAGCGCGCCCATGTCGAGCGCCATCAACTGCTTGTCGCGCAGCGATTCCGGCACGTCGCCGTTCACGATCCGCATGGCCAGCCCCTCGGCGATGGCGGTCTTGCCCACGCCGGGCTCGCCGATCAGCACCGGGTTGTTCTTGGTGCGCCGGGAGAGGACCTGGACCGTGCGCCGGATCTCCTCGTCGCGCCCGATTACCGGATCGATCTTGCCCTCGCGCGCCGCGGCGGTGAGATCGCGGGCGAACTTCTTCAGCGCGTCGTATCCCTCCTCGGCGGAGCGGCTGTCCGCCGTGCGGCCCTTGCGCAGATCCGCGATCGCGCGCTCCAGCGCCTGCGCGGTGAGCCCGGCGCTCGACAGCACCTTCGCCGCCTCGGACCCGGAGGCGAGCGTGATCGCGAGCAGCAGACGCTCGGCGGTCACGAAGCTGTCCCCGGCCTTCTGGGCCACGGTCGCGGCCTCGTCCAGGAGCCGCGCGAGGGCGGGATCCATGTAGATCTGCCCGTCCCCGCCCGAGACCTTGGGCAGCCGGTTCACGGCCGCGTCCACACCCTGGCGCGCCGCCGCCGCATCGGCCCCGGCCGCGGCCAGCAGATTAGCCGCCAATCCGCTCTCATCATCGAGCAGCGCCTTCAGGAGGTGTTCCGGAGTGAGACGCTGATGCGCCTCGCGGAGCGCGATTGTCTGTGCCGCCTGCACAAAGCCGCGCGCGCGGTCTGTGAACTTCTCGAGATCCATCAATTCTCTCCTCCAGCGCGATGGCCCGCCTGCCTGACACGCAGCACAGCTTGGGCTCGCCTGTTCCGGGTGACGGAGCGGCCGGACCGGCCCGCTCCTCCATCACAGCAATGTGGTGTTTGTGCAACGCCCCTGCAAGCCGACGGGGCCGCCCAGTCTTCCGCTTCGTTTGGTCGAGTACCGGCGATCATTTGATCCGAGGAAACTCACCATGCCCGTGCCTTTTCTGCCGCTTTGCCGCGGCGTTTCCCTGTTTTCATCCCCTCCGAGTGCCGAGCGCGGCTGGCCGGTTCTGCCGTCGCGCCCCTGGTCGGCGGTCTTGCGCTGAGCGAGCCCGGAAGCGCAAGCGCCGAGGAACATATCCCCGAGCTCCGCGCCGTCGCGGCCCTCGCGCCGCTGCCGGACGCGGCGCCGGCCCCCGCCCGCCCCACCGCGCCGCGCGTCGTCCTTGCCATCGGCACTGCGGGGCCGGGCCGGCTCGCCGCCCCCGTGGCCGCCGACGACATCGCGATGCCCGTGCCGATGCAGGAGATGGCGCGGCCGGTCGCGGTCGCCGCCCCCCCGCCCTCCGGCCCTAGCGCGCGCAACAGCCCGGTCCCGCGCCGTTGCAATGGCGGCGCGGGGCTGGCATGTCCCGACCCATGAGCGAACCGGATGACAGGCTGATCGTGGCGCTGGACCTGCCCCATGCGGTGGCCGGCGAGGAGATGGCCGACCGCCTCGGCGACGCGGTGGGCTTCTACAAGATCGGCCTCGGCATGCTCACCACAGGCGGCCTCGCCCTCGCCATGACGCTGAAGGATCGCGGCAAGCGCGTCTTCCTCGACATGAAGCTCTACGATATCGGCGCCACGGTGGAGCGCGCCGTCGCCGGCCTCGCCGCCTTCGATCTCGATTTCCTCACCGTGCATGGCGATCCGCATGTGGTTCGCGCCGCGGTGGCCGGGCGGGGCGGGGCGCCCATGCGGCTGCTCGCCGTGAGCGTGCTCACCTCGCTCGATCGCGAGGCGCTGGACGAGATGATGATGCCCCCCGGCACCACCGGCGAGATCACCGTGGAGCGCGCGCGCCGCGCCCTCGCCGCCGGGGCTGACGGCGTGATCGCGAGCCCGCAGGAGGCCGCGGCGATCCGCGCCCTGCCCGAGGCGCGCGACCGCCTGATCGTGACCCCCGGCGTGCGCCCGGCCGGCAGCGCGCAGGACGACCAGAAGCGCATCGCCACCCCAGCGGCGGCGGTCCGCGCCGGAGCGGACCATATCGTGGTGGGCCGGCCGATCTGGGCGGCGCGCGATCCCGCGGCAGCCGCCGCCGAAATCCGTGCGGAGATCGCGGCCGCCTGAGACCTGCCGGCGAGGAGGACGGAGATGCCCGCACTCTGCCGCGACTGCCTGACCTGGTTCGCCCGCGCGCCGGAGCGTCGCTGCCCTGTCTGCCGCAGCCCGCGCCTCCTCGCCCATCCAGAGCTCGACACCCTCTCCATCGCGCATATCGACTGCGACGCCTTCTACGCCTCCGTCGAGAAGCGCGAGGATCCGAGCCTCGCGGACCGTCCGCTGATCGTTGGCGGCGGGCGGCGCGGCGTGGTCACCACCTGCTGCTACATCGCGCGCATCGCCGGCGTCCGCTCCGCCATGCCCATGTTCAAGGCGCTGAAGCTCTGCCCGGATGCGGTGGTGCTGCGCCCGCGGATGAGCCTCTATGTGGAGGTGAGCGCCGAGATCCGCGCGGCCTTCGACGCGCTGACCCCGCTGGTGGAGCCGCTCTCGCTCGACGAGGCCTTCCTCGATCTCGGCGGCACGGCCCGGCTCCTCGGTGCAGCCCCGGCGCTCAGCCTCGCCCGGCTCGCCGCGCGGATCGAGCGCGAGATCGGCATCACCGTCTCCATCGGCCTCAGTCACAACAAGTACCTCGCCAAGATCGCCTCGGATCTCGACAAGCCGCGCGGCTTCGCGGTGATCGGCAAGGCGGAGACGGAGGCCTTCCTCGCGCCCCGCCCGGTGCGCAGCATCTGGGGTGTCGGCGCACGCCTCGCCGCGCGGCTGGAGGCGGACGGGTTCCGCTCCAACCGCGACCTTGCCACCGCTGCGCCCGAGGTGCTGATGGCGCGCTACGGCAGCATGGGCGAGCGCCTCGCCCAACTCGCGCGCGGGGAGGACAGCCGACGCGTGGTCGCCGGCGGCAAGGTGAAGAGCATCTCGTCCGAGACCACCTTCGAGGCGGATCTCTCCCATAGCGAGGCGCTCGAGGGCCATCTCTGGCGTCTCGCCGTGCGCAGCTCCGACCGCGCCAAGGCCAAGGGGCTCGCAGGCGCCACCGTGACGCTGAAGCTGAAGACCGCCGGCTTCCGCAGCCTCAGCCGTCAGACCCGGCTGGAGCCCGCCAGCAACGCGGCCGAGATGATCTTCAGCGCAGCGCAACCGATGCTGCATCGCAATATAGCATCCGGCCCGTTCCGGCTGATCGGCGTGGGTCTGAGCGCGCTCTGCCCGGTTTCTGACGTAACGGAAGCCGGACAGCTCTTCGACGACGGCCCCGGATGATGGCATTGCCACCGAATCTCCGGCGGATCTCGTCGCTCGCCGCTTCGGCCTTCAGAAGGGCGGCGCGGCCGTCGTC
>JBCBWF010000138.1:0-11444 GCA_039817245.1 Pseudomonadota bacterium
CCATTCATGGGGCCTTGGTCGCTTCTTGCTGGGTGAAGAAGGAGGCGCCCTTCGGATAGGCGGGGGTGTCGACGTCGTAGGCTTCGGCGCGGATGCGGTTGGGGTTCTCGCCGCGCACGAAGAGGCCTTCATGGCGGGTCGGCACCGGGTTGGGGCAGCAGGGGGCCGCATCGCCGGCGGAGTAGACGCTGATGAAGAGGGTGCGCGGCGAGAACCCCAACCGCATCCGCGCCGAAGCCTACGACGTCGACACCCCCGCCTATCCGAAGGGCGCCTCCTTCTTCACCCAGCAAGAAGCGACCAAGGCCCCATGAATGGCGTCTGCGCCGGGGATGTCGACGCCATGCTGCAGGCGACCGGCAGCGCCGAGCGCGGCCTGCCGGGCATCCTCTATGCGGATGACGGCGTCTTCCGGCGCGAGGTCGAGACGCTGCTCTCGGCCGAATGGATGCCCGTGGCCCGGGCCGACGAGATCCCCGATGCGGGGGACTATCTGACCGTCGAGCTCCTCGGCGAGCCGCTCGTCCTCATCCGCGGCGACGACGGCGCGGTGCGGTGCTTCTCCAATATCTGCCGCCATCGCGGCGCGCTGGTGGCGCGCGATGCGGGCAATACCCGCCGCCTCGTCTGCCCCTATCACGCCTGGTCCTACGACCGCACCACCGGCGCGCTGATCTCGGCCCCGCGGATGAAGCACCGGGTGGCCCCGTCGCAATGCGACCTGCCCCGGATCGCGACCGAGAGCTGGCTCGGCTTCGTCTATGTGAACCTCGACGGCGCGGCCCCGCCGCTCGCCCCGCGGCTCACAGCGCTCGAGGCCCGCCTCGCGCCCTACCGCACCGCCGAGATGCGCCATGTCTTCACCGGCGCCAAGGTCTGGGCGGCCAACTGGAAGGCGGTGGTCGAGAACTTCCTCGAAGCCTACCACCTCTCCGTCGTGCACAGCGAAACGCTCCACCCGATCACCCCCACCGCGCTCGCCCGGAAGTTCGAGGGCGGCGCGCAGTTCACCGGCTACTGCTCCAACTACCGCGAGGACGCGGGCGATCGCGGCAAGGGCGCGCCGGAACTCTCGGAGGCCGAGCGCCGCCGCTCCACCCTCTTCGGCGTCTTCCCGGGCCATCTCGTGAGCCAGGCCGCGAGCCTCCTCGTCTCCTTCGCCCTGATGCCGGAGGCGCCGGACCGGACGGTGGTGCGCTGGACCCTCTCCGTCTTCGGCGACGACCTCTGCGAGGCGGAGATCGAAGACCGCATCCGGCTCTGGACCGCGGTGAACGAGGAGGATCGCGCGATGCTCGAGCGCACCCAGCGCGGCTACACCTCGCGCTTCGCCCAGGCCGGCCCCCTCGCCGACGCCGATGGCGAAGGCACAATCGCCGATTTCAACCGCTACCTGCGCACCCGGATCCTCGGCCGGGCCGCATCGCCCGCCCCCGATCCGATCCGCTCAGTCCCCCGCTGAACCCGCCCGGTCCCGCTCCATCCGGATCGCGGCAACGACGCCTGCCAGGGTGATCAGCGCCGCGCCAGTGCCGGTCCGCAGATCCGGCACCGCCTGCCACACCAGAAACCCGATCAGGATCGCCCAGATGATCGCCGTGTATTCCAGATTGGCCGCCTGCACCACGCTCAGGTATCTGAGCGCGCTGGCGAAGAAGAAGATCGAGAACCCGCCGCAGAGCCCCATCGCCAGGAACAGGCCCAGATCCGGCAGGCTCGGCGCGATCCACCCGAAGGGCGCCCCGAAGAGCGCCACGACCATGGAGACGATGGTGCCGTAGAGCAGGATCGCCTCGGAGCTTTCCGTCTGCGCCAGCTTGCGGATCTGCACCATCGACAGCGCGTAGAACACCGCCCCGATCAACGCCATCGCCGGGCCGAGACCGACCGGCGCGCTCCAGGGCGCATAGATGATCAGCGTCCCCGCGAAGCCGAACACCACCGAGAGCGCCAGCACCCAGCCGCCCGTCTCGCGCAGAAACACGAAGCCGAAGAGATACATGATGATCGGCGCCACATAGAAAACCGCCGTCGCCTCCGCCAGGCTCATGAACTGCAGCGAATAGAAGAACGAGAGCCCCGCCCCCGCGGTGAACAGCCCGCGCCAGAGATGGCCCAGGGGCCTGTGCATGGCCGGCACCAGCGGTTGTCCCCTGAGCGCCAGCATCAGGAAGGCCGGCAACAGCCCGAAGCCCATGCGGAAGGCCATCACCTGCCAGACCGTGTAGTCCTCGCCCAGCCACTTCGCCAGCGCGTCCATGCAGGCCTGCAGGAACGTGCCCGCGCAGAAGAGCAGCACGCCCGCAAGTCCGGGATTGATCGCAGCGCTAGGCAAAGGAGATCACATCCGCCGCCATACCCATCGAGGACCGCACCGCCGCACGGTCCTGACCGGCGAAGACCGCATGGCCAAGATGCGCGCGGAAATCCTGATGGCCGGAGGTCTCGGCACCGATCGGCACCTCCAGCCGGAACTCCAGGAACCCCTCCAGCCGGTAGAGCGCCGCAAGGCCACGAACGCAGGAGAGCCGCCCCGCGCCCGCGCCGAGAAAGAAGCGCACGCCCGCAAACCGCTCCGCCCGCCCCTCGGGCAGCGGATCGAGCGCATCGCCGAGATAGGACTGCAGCATCAGCCGCGGCAGCGAGACCCCCTTGGCGAGCTGGACCAGATCGACGATCCGGTCCCCGGGCAGCCGGCCGTTTATCTCGATCACCACCGGCCCCTCCGGCGCCATGCGGACCTCCACATGGAACGCCCCCACCGTGAACTCGACCGCGGCGAGCACCGCGCGGACATAGGCCTCGATGCCCTGGCGCTCGGCCGGCGCAAGCTCGGCCTCCACCAGATGGCCGACCTCCAGAAAGCCCGTCTCGCCCGCCAGAAACTTCTCGGTGATGGCCGAGATCCGGATCTCGCTGCCGTGCGCCACCCCCTCCACGCTGTATTCCGCGCCGGGGATGAAGGCCTCGACCACCGCGCGCGAGCCCGGAGCCAGCCCGTAGTCGATCACCGGCTCGGCGCACATCCTCTCATAGGCCCGCCGCAGCGCCGCAGCGTCATCGGCACGCGAGACATGCACGCTGCCCGCGCTGCTCGTGGGCTTGATCACGCAGGGAAAGCCCACCGCCGCGCCCGCGCGCTCCAGATCGCCCGGCCCCTCGACCAGCCGCCAGCGCGGCGAGCGCAGACCCGTCGCCTCCAGGCTCCGGCGCAGCGCATCCTTGTGGCGCACCGCCGCGCGCGCCCGCGCGCCGAGGCCCCGCAGGCCGAGTTCCGCGCTCAGCTCCGCCGCCGTCTCGGTGAAATACTCGAAGCCCGGCACGATCGCGTCCAGCCCATGGCGCGCATGATAAGCGCCGACGAGCGCCGAGAGCCCCGCCCGGTCGGCCAAATCGCATTCCAGCACGTCGTCCAGCAGCGCCCGGTTGCGCTCCACGATATGCCGGGCATCGACGCCGTTGCTCAGCATCACCACCCGGTGGCCGAGCATCTTCGCCTCGGAGATCAGCTTCTCGCTGTTCGAGACGATCTCGAGGATCAGAACCGTTGCCATGGGCGCGACCCGTCCCTCAGCCGGGCTCGTCGGACCAGACCCGCCGCGCGCTCGAGAAGCTCGCATGCTGCAGGATATCGCGCTCAGAGCACTGGATCACATGGCAGTGGATCGGATCGCTCGGGGCCGTCATCACATAGGCCTCCACACCGTTTCGGACCTGCTCGTACTCGCGCTCGGTCTCGGCCAGGCAGAGATAGACCACGGGCACCACGCGCTGGGTGTGCAGCCGCTCCCGCGCCAGCCTGTGCGCATGCCGCAGGATCATGAAGTTGATCAGCGAGCAGCGCGGCACCACGCCCGTCGCCGATCGCTGCGCCAGCGGGATCGGCATATCGCGCGACCCGTTTGCGATGCTGTGGCCTTCGCGGCTCATTACGCAGAGGGGGCTCGCATGCAGCTCCGGCATTCCCCTGCGCAGATAGCGATGCGCCCAGTTCACCACCCTGCGTTCGGAGAGAACGCGCACGCGATCCCCTCGCAGAACCGCGTTCCGCCGGTAGCTGCCCTCCAGCGCCTGCACCGCCGAGGCATCGCCGCCAGGTGCCGCGATATCGTTCACCAGCAGCAGGTTGATCAGCCGCACCGCCCTGCCATGGGCCGTGAGCAGCGGGCTGCAGAGCGTGTCGGCCAGCCTCACGCTGCCGCGGGCCCAGGCCAGCCCCCGTTCCGTCGCCGGCAGCGCCAGATGCCCCGCATCCACGACCAGCGCCGCCGGGAGTGTCGCCAGATCCGAGATCGCCGCCTGAAGGGCCCCCACCACGTCCGACGGAGGGCAGAGCTCCAGCGTGTCCTGGTACCAGTCCATCCCGCATCCTCCCGGCGCGCTTCCGATCTGCGGAAACCATAACCATACCGTGGATGGTGCGCGACGAAAATCTCGGAATGCCACCCATGCGCCCCGGCACGGCGGATGCTCCGCACCGCGCCTCCCGGTCCCACCACCGCGCTCCCGGCCGATCGCCGCCAAACAATCCTGGCCAGCCAGCCGCGAAGGGACTCCCGCTCCTGCGCAATCTCTCAACAAGGCCCGCAAAATTTGTCCTAACTTTATACAATTTCTTCCGTACTGATGCTTTTCTCGCCCCTCCATGTGCGCGCCGACAACTCCCTAACCCCCGCCGCCTACAGCTGTCGCGGCACTCGGTCGCGCTCTGGCATGGCTCTTGCTGCACTCCCGCCTGGAAGCCGGCGAAGACCCGGCGCCGCGACAGCAGCAAGGAGATACGACCATGGCCCGTTCCAGCATCACCCGGCGGGGCGTCCTGTCCGGCGCGGCAAACGTGATGACAGCCTCCGCCTTTGCCGCGATGGGCGGCTTTCGCGCGCTCGCTGCCACCGAAGGCACCGTCGGCTTCATCTATGTGGGCCCGCGCGACGACTATGGCTGGAACCAGGCCCATGCGGTCGCGGCCGCCTCGATCGCCGAGGCGCCGGGCATCTCGCTCGTCGAACAGGAGCGCGTGCCCGAGACCGAGGAGGTCGCCCGCGTCATGGAGGGGATGATCCAGCTCGACGGCGTGAAGGTGCTCTTCCCCACCTCCTTCGGCTACTGGCCGTTCATCCAGGAGCTGGCGCCGAAATACCCGGATGTCCTCTTCATCCATGCCGGCGGCCTCTGGAAGCCGGGCGACCAGCCCAACACCATCGGTTATCGCGGCTACATGGAGGAGCCGCACTACCTCGCCGGGATCGCCGCCGGGCACCTCTCCAAGACCGGCAAGCTCGGCTTCATCGGCGCCAAGCCGCTCTACTTCGTGTTCAACAACTGCAATGGCCTCACCCTCGGGGCGCGCAGCGTGAACCCGGAGGCGACGACGCAGGTCGTCATCACCGGCGAGTGGAACAACCCCGTCAAGGAAGCCGACGCCGTCAACGCCATGATCGACCAGGGCGTCGACGTGATCTGCGCCAATGTGGACAGCCCCAAGGTCGCCATCGAGACCGCTGAGCGCCGCGGCGTCATGAGCGTCGGCTACCACACCGACCAGTCGGACCTCGCGCCGACGGGCTTTCTCACCGGCGCCGAATGGAACTGGGCCAAGGGCGGCGAGTTTGCCATGGCACATCTCGCCGACACCGAGTTCCCCAATCTCTACCGCGGCGGCTTCGCGCGCGACATGGTCAAGATCAGCCCCTTCGGCGCGGCCGTGCCGGAGGCGGTGCGCACCGAGGTGCTCGCGGCCCGCGACGGCTTCCTGGACGGCTCGCTCCTCCTCTACAAGGGCCCGGTCAGCGACAACAAGGGCAACACCGTCGTCGATGCCGGCACCGGAATCGCCAATGACGACAACGACTTCAAACTCTCCGTCAAATGGCTCGTCGAGGGCGTGATCGGCGAGACCGGCCTCGAATGACCGCGCAGCGGGCCGTGCCCGGCACCGCCATGAGACGGGCGACGCCGCCGGCGCGGCGATGAGCGGGACGGAAACCACCGGCATGCCCGCCCCCGCGCGGCGGGCGCCGGGCGCGCGCCTCCTGCCCGGCGCCGCGGCGAGCGAGGGCATCGAGGCCGTGCTCCTCTCCGCCCTCGCGCTCCTCGTCGCCTTCCTGCTCTTCGGCGTCTTCGTCGCGGTGCAGGGCCACGACCCGGTCGCGGTCCATCGCACCCTCTGGCTCGGCGCCTTCGGCACGCGCTTCTCGATCGAGAACACGCTGACGCTGGCCGCACCGATCATCCTCACGGCAATGGCGACGCTCATCCCCGCGCGCGTCGGCCTTCTCGTCATCGGCGGGGAGGGGGCGCTCATCATGGGCGGGCTCGGCGCGGTCCTCGCCGGCCTGGCGCTCGCGGGCCTGCCGGGCCTTCTCGGCGCGCTCCTCTGCTGCCTCGCCGGGGCGCTCGCCGGTGCCCTCTGGCTCGCCTTGGCCGGCGCGCTCAAGCACTGGCGCGGGGTCAACGAGACCATCGCCACCCTGCTCCTCAACTACATCGCCATCGCCGTCATGCTCCACCTCGTCACCGGGCCGCTGCGCGATCTCGCGGTGCCGATCAAGGCGCAGAGCTGGTCGATCCCCGAGGCCTTCCGCATGGGCGACATCCCCGGCTGGTCGGTCCACTGGGGGCTCCTTATCGGCGTCGCGGTGGTTGCCTGCGTGCACGTGCTCACGCGCCACACGGTCACCGGCTTCTCCATGGCCATCCTCGGCGGCAACCGGCGCGCGGCGCAGATGGCAGGGCTCGATATCGGGCGGCTCACGCTCCTGGCCTGCGCGCTCGGCGGCGCCGCGGCCGGGCTCGCCGGCGCGATCGAGGTGGTGGCCGTCCACGGCGCGGCCAGCGAAAGCCTCGTCGTCGGCTTCGGCTATACCGGCATCCTCGTGGCCTTCCTCGCGCGGCAGAACGCCCTCGCCGTCCTGCTCGTCGCGCTCATCATCGGCGGCATCGCCGCCTCGGGCGGGCTGCTGCAACGCCGCTTCGGCATGCCCGATGCGGCCACCGAGCTGCTGCAGGGCATGATCTTCCTCTGCGTCCTCGCCTCCAACGCATTGGCGGGCCGCCTTCTGCCGGGCCGGCGCTGATGGAGGGCGCGCTCGGCTGGTGGGGGGTGCTGATCGCCGTGCTCGGCGGCGCCGTGCGGGTCTCCACGCCCTATCTCTTCGTCGCCCTCGGCGAGACGCTCACGGAGCGCGCGGGCCGCGTCAATCTCGGCCTCGAAGGCACGCTGGTTCTCGGCGCGATGACCGCCTTCGCCACCTCCGTCCTCACCGGCTCGCCCTGGCTCGGCGTGCTCGCGGCCGGCATCGCGGGGCTCGGCCTCGGCGCGCTCCACGCGGTCATCTGCAACCTGCCCCGGGTCAACGACATCGCGGTCGGCATCGCGCTCTTCGTCTTCGGCACCGGCCTCGCCTTCTATCTCGGCAAGGACTTCATCCAGCCGCGCGCCGAGATGCTGCCGGGGCTCGCGCTCGGCACCTGGTCCGACATCCCGGCCGTGCAGTCCGCGCTCGAGATCAGCCCGCTCTTCCTCCTCGGCATGGCGCTCGCCTTCTTCCTCTCCTGGGCGCTCCGACGCACCCGCTGGGGCCTGCTGCTGCGCATGGCCGGCGAGAATGCCGAGGCGGGCCGCGCGCTCGGCCTCTCCGTCCCGCGCATCCGGCTGGCGGCCACCGCCGCCGGGGGCTTTCTCTCAGGGATCGGCGGCGCCTTCCTGTCGCTCGACTATCCGGGCAACTGGAACGAGGGGCTCTCTTCCGGCCAGGGCCTCATGGCCGTCGCCCTCGTGATCTTCGCGCGCTGGGAGCCGGTGCGCTGCTTCTGGGCCTCGCTCCTCTTCGGCGGCGCCACCGCGCTCGGCCCGGCGCTGCAGACGGTGGGCATCACCTCGGGCTACTACCTCTTCAACGCGGCCCCCTACATGCTCACGCTGCTCCTCCTTGTCTGGGCCTCCTCGCCGCGCGAGACACTGGCGGGCGCGCCGAGGGAGCTCTCGATCTCGCGATGACCCAGCCCGCCACACCGCCGGAGGTCGAGATCATCGCCCTCTCCAAGCAGTTCGGCACCGTGAAGGCGCTCGATGCGGTCTCCGAACGCTTCCGCCCCGGCTGCTTCCACGCGCTGCTCGGCGAGAACGGGGCCGGCAAGTCCACGCTGGTGAAGTGCCTGATGGGCTTCTACCGCGCCGATGAGGGCGCGATCGTGATCGCCGGGCGCGAGCGGCGGATCGAGGGGCCGCAGGATGTCCAGGCGCTCGGCCTCGGCATGGTCTACCAGCATTTCACGCTCGTCGAGCCCATGACGGTCGCCGAGAACCTCGTCCTCGCCCGCCCGCAGATCCCGGCGCTGATCGACTGGGACCGCGAGCGCGCCGCCATCGCGCGCTTCATGGAGGGCGCGCCCTTCCGGCTCGACCCCGACGCCCCGGTGGCCGCGCTCGCCGCGGGCGAGAAGCAGAAGCTCGAGATCCTGAAGCAGCTCTGGCTCGGCCGCCGGTTCCTGGTGCTCGACGAGCCGACCTCCGTGCTCACCCCCGCCGAGGCGGACGACGTGCTCGGCGAGATGCGCCGGCTCTCCGACACCGGGGCGCTCAGCGTGGTGCTCATCACCCACAAGTTCCGCGAGGTCATGGCCTTCGCCCGCACCGTCAGCGTGCTCCGCGGCGGGCGCCATGTGGGCAGCGCCACCGTGGCCGGGACCGACGAGGCAGCGCTCGCGGGAATCATGTTCGGCGAGGCGCGCCCGCGTGCGCCCGCCGACCGCGCCGCGATGCCGCCGGCCCCGCCCTATCTCGAGATCGCCGGGCTGCGCGCCCGCGGCGACCGCGGCACGCTGATGGTGCGCGATGCCGCCCTCAGCGTCGCCGGCGGCGAGGTGGTGGGCGTCGCGGGCGTCTCCGGCAACGGGCAGAAGGAACTCGTCGAGGTGCTGGCGGGCCAGCGCCTGGCCGAGGCCGGCACGGTCCGCGTCGGCGGCCAGCCCTTCTCGGGCGGGCGCCGGGAGATCCGCGCGCGCGGCGTCTTCCTGCTGGCCGAGGAGCCGCTGGCAAACGCCGCCGTCCGCTCGATGAGCGTGATGGAGAACCTGATGCTGCGCCGCTACGACCGCGCACCCGTCGCCTCCGGCCCCTGGCTGAACCGGCGCGCCATGCGCCAGCTCGCCGAGGAGCTGATCGCGCGCTACCGCGTGCGCAGCGCCGGGCCGGAGGCGCCGCTGCACACGCTCTCGGGCGGCAACGTCCAGCGCACCGTGCTCGCGCGGGAGCTCTCCGAGGCGGTCCGCCTCCTCATCGCCCAGAACCCCTGCTTCGGGCTCGACGCCTCGGCCGCCGCCGAGATCCGGGCGCAGATCCTCGAGGCGCGCAACCGCGGCGCCGCGATCCTGCTGATCTCCGAAGATCTGGACGAGACGCTGGCGCTCTCCGACCGGATCCTCGTGATGTCCGGCGGGCGGATCGTCCACGAGACCCCTGCGGCCGAAGCGGATCGCTACGAGATCGGCCGCCACATGGCCGACGCCACACCGACGGAGGGCGCCGCATGAGCAACGATCCGATCCTCGTCACCGGCGGGTTGGTCCTTGAAGGCGCCGGCGCCGAGGCGCGCCCGGCGGACATGCTCATCGAGGCCGGCCGGATCGCGGCCATCGAGCCGCCGGGCCGGATCGACGCCTCGCGCGGGCGCGCGCTCGACGCGGCCGACAGGATGCTGGTGCCGGGCCTCGTCAACGGCCACACCCACGGCCACGGCGCGCTCACCAAGGGGCTCGTCGGCGACCGCGCACCGCTCGAAGTGTTCCTCACGGGCTCCGCCGCCGTCACCGGCAACCGCACGGTCGAGGACAAGCGGCTGGCTGCGCGGCTCACTGCGGTCGAGCTCATCCGCCGCGGCTGCACCACCGCCTTCGATCTCTTCGTCGAATACCCGGCCCCTTCGGTGGAGGGGATCGGCGCCGTGGCCGATGCCTATGACGAGGTCGGCATGCGCGCCGTCGTGGCTCCCATGATGGCCGACCGCACGCTCTTCGAGGCGCTGCCGGGGCTGATCGAAAGCCTGCCCGAGCCGCATCGCGCGAAGGCCGAAGCCATGCGCGCAGCGCCGACCGAGGTGAGCCTCGACGCCACCCGGGCGATCCTGCAGGGCTGGCGCCACGACCGCGACCGCATCCGCCCCGGCATCGCGCCCACGATCCCGCTCCACTGCTCGGACGCCTTCATGACCGGCTGCGCGCGCCTCGCCGAGGAGCACGACTGCGCGCTCCAGACCCATCTCGCCGAGACCAAGACCCAGAACCTGCTCGGCCAGACGCGCTACGGCCGGAGCCTCACGGCGCATCTCGAGGCGCTCGGCCTCCTCTCGCCCCGCTTCTCCGCGGCGCATGGCATCTGGCTCGACATCGAGGACATGAAGCGCATCGGCGGTGCCGGCGGCGCGGTCATCCACAACCCGATGTCCAACCTGCGGCTCGGGTCCGGGGTCGCGCAGGCGCGCGCGCTGAAGGAGGCGGATGTGCGCCTCGGCATCGGCACCGACGCGACGAACACCTCCGACGGGCAGAACATGTTCGAGGCGCTGCGGCTGGCCTCCTATCTCTCGCGCATCTGCGACGCCGACCGCGCACGCTGGCTCACCGCCGACGAGGCCTTCGAGGCGGCGACCCTGGGCAGCGCCGGGGCGCTCGGCTTCGCGCGCCTCGGCCGGCTGGAGCCCGGCTGGGCGGCGGATATCGTCTTCCTCGATCTCGGCCATATCACCTATGTGCCGCTGCGCCGCCCACTCCTGCAGATGGTCTTCGCCGAAAGCGGCGCCGCCATCCGGTCGGTTATGGTCGCGGGGCGGATGGTGCTGGAGGAGGGCCGGATGCTGACGGTGGACGAAGCGCGCCTGCGATCGGAAGCGGAGGAGGCGGCGACGCGGCTGGACGGGCAGAACGACGCCGCGATCCGCGCCTCGGAAGCGCTGGCAGATCTGGTCGGGTGCTTCTGCCTCGCGCATGCCCGCAAGGATGCCGGCTGCATCCGCACCATCTGGGAGGCCGACGCCTGCTGACCGCCACACTTCCCCGGGTGAGCGCACCACCGGCATCTCGGCCCGCCGGAGCGAACCCGTGACCGCGGCAGCGCCAGATCCCCTCTGCGCACGCCCTCGGCCCGACCGCCCGGTGCAACGGGCCGAGCCCCGCCACCACCCCGGAGCCGACATGCAGATCCGCGGCCCCTAACCGATCAACGTGCCGATCACGGCGACCTGAACCACTCCTGAGGCCGCGCCCAACCAACACAAATTAGAAAAGAAGTCATGAAAGTACGAAGAACAAAGCACGGCGACGGGCCATATCGGTGTCCATGCCAGCTCGCAGATCATGCAAGATCAGGCGTCCTCCGATTGGCCCGTGCGCGGGCGCTCTGGCAGAGCGCTGTCCCATCGGAGGAATTTGCCGTTGCGGCCGCTCCC
>JBCBWF010000600.1:0-2328 GCA_039817245.1 Pseudomonadota bacterium
CACCTCTGCATCGGCGCCGGCCTCCCAGCCATCGGAGCGGCGGAACTTCTCGAGGGCGCTCTTGCTCATGAAGAAAAGCGCGTGGCTCGACTCCTGCACACCCGCCTGAAAGCCGACCGAAGCGCCCCCGAGCGAGTAGTACTGCGCGGTGGTCCCGAACCCGTCCGCCGTGTTCAGCTGGAGCGCGCCCTCGCCATAGGAGGCGCCGACGATAAACCCGCCCTTTACGATCTTCGGCATGACGAGGATCCCATGCGCCTTGGCGGCCAGCTCCTTGGAGCCCGGAACGTCGCGATAGAGCTCCTCCAGCGCAAGCTTGACGCGGCTGTCGATCACTTCCTGGTCCGCAGCGCCGGCCGGCGCCGTGAGCGTTGCAGCCAGCGCGAAGGCGGGCAGGGCCGCGAGGAGACGGCGACGGGAGAACACCATGGTCTTTCCTTTCCGAAATAGCCGAACCGGACACCGGGCTCCGGCACCGCGCCCGGATGCGGCTGAGGATATGCGCCAGCGGGGGCCGCAACTCAAGAACGCAACGCCCGCCGCGGCGCCTCGGCTCCGTCATCTTTTCGCGACGGGCGGCCGCCTTATCTCAAACGCAGATGGCGTCGTGCTCCGGCGCCTGTCAGCGGCGGCAACGCGGGGGGAGCGACTATGCGTGTGTTGGAGACGGATCCATCGGTGAATGTGCTCGGGGACGACCTGGAGAGCTGCTCCACCGATCCGATGACAGGCTTCTTCCGGAATGGCTGCTGCGATACCAGCGAGCTGGATCGGGGCAGCCACACGGTCTGCGCGGTGATGACCGAAGCGTTTCTGAGCTTCTCCAAGGCGCAGGGCAACGATCTCTCCACACCGCGCCCGGAGTTCTCCTTCCCGGGCCTGAAGCCGGGGGATCGCTGGTGCCTTTGCGCGGCACGCTTTCTGGAGGCGTATGAGGCGGGAATGGCGCCGCGGGTGCGGCTGACCGCGACGCATCGGCGGGCCCTCGAGGTGGTGCCCATGGACGCGCTGCGCGAGATGGCGCTGGAGCGCAACTGAGCCGGCGGGCCGGCTCAGCCTGTCGATAAGCGACCGCGGCTCAGTCTGCGGCGGGCTCGCCGAAGATGGCCTTCAGGCCGAGCGCGTTGACGGCCGCGCGGAGCATGCGCATCCGCATGCTGTCCCCACTGCTGTCCTCGTCCGACACGAAGCTCACCGCCATGGCGGCGACGCCGGAGTAGAGATCGACGGCAGACGATTGCGAGCCGCCCGGCGCGGACGAGAATTTCGGCAGGCTCGAATAGCTCGGTGCCGAAGCGGTATAGGTCCGTGGGCCGGACGCGTACCGGCAGCCCGCATCCGCGGTCACCGTGCTCGCGGCGAAGGCGCCGCTGGCGATGACACCCGCAAGGGCGAGAGTGGCAAGGCGCATGTAAATCCCTCCTGGTCGCGTGGATCGGTGGATTAACGTCTCATCAGTATATCGTGATCCAGCGGCCCTGTGCCAATATCCCATTCTGGGAATCTTATGCTCTATCAGAAGTTTACTGGCTCGCCCTAAACGGGTGCAGGCCCGCTCAGCGCGAGACGTGCTCTTCGAGGCCGAGCTTCTTGGCCACCGCGTCGATGAAGGCGTAGTTGGTCGAGTCGCCCGAATTGCCGCCCACGCTGCGGCGCGAGCCCGCCGGCTTGTCGCCGCGCAGCCCGGCATTCAGGTCGTTGGTCTTGCCAGTGGTGACGGCGATTTTCTTGCCGCTCGAGGTCAGAAAGCCGCCCTGGCCCGAGCCGAAGAGCAAGGCGATGACAAGGGCGATGCCGGAAAAGACTGCGATCTTTCTCATGGTGTCCTCCGCGAATGCGTATCTGGGCACGCTCCCGGCGGCGACCCCGTACCTCTGGGGCTGATCAAGACCGTTCAGGGTTCAAGAAGAACAACGCTGTTGCCTCCCTGAATGATCTCCAATTGCGACGATTTCTGGGGCCGCTGCGGGACATTTCGTGGATCCCGTGGGACACTTTTTTGCGGTGTCCTCGCTCGGCAGCGCTGCGGCTCAGCGGTGCAGAGCGAAGAGGCGCCGCCCCGCGGGCAGCACCCCTCTGTCGATCGGTGTCCGTCTGAACGGCGCTCAGGCGGTGCAGTGACGCTCCGGGTCGATCTTGAAGCGGTGGATCGGCCGGCGCTTCTTGTCGCTATAGGCGAAGGTGAAGGTCACGCCGAGATCGCGGAGCTGCTTCATCTCGTTGCTGCGGCAGACCCGACGCTCGAGCTGCGGCTGCATCTTCTTCTTGAAGGTCTTCTTGTCGAGCCAGTTGGACGAGACCTTCAGCTCGAAGTGATAGGTCACATCG
>JBCBWF010000352.1:0-5233 GCA_039817245.1 Pseudomonadota bacterium
ACAAGGTGAGCAAAAGGGAGGCTGCGGAGCACGGGATCGACCTCGACGAGGCGACGCGGTGGATCGAAGGACTTGACCGCATCCACAAGACCCGTCGCATCCAGCGCTTTTTCGATCTCTCGGCCACGCCCTTCGCCCCGACTGGGAAGAAGAGCACCGACACGGCGCTGTTCGACGAGGAAAACCCGGTCGGTGCAACCGGGTTGATGCGCACTTGGTACACGACCAAGCCGTGCTTCCCGACGAGCAAGTCGCATATCAGCCATCTGGTTGGAGATTCTGCCTGGGAGGGCCACGCGGCCAACGTTTTCGAGTAGCGCGAAGACGTTCTTGCCTACGCCAAGAACGATCACCTCGGTTTCCAGGTCTACTACATGTGGGCGGGCTCTCGGCGGCGATACGTCCCGGATTTCCTGGTCCGTCTCGCTGGTGGCACGATCCTCGCACTCGAGATCAAGGGCACCGACAGTCCTCAGAACAAGGCCAAGCGGGACGCGCTGAACGAATGGGTGAAGGCAATCAACGCAGCAGGCGGTTTCGGACGCTGGACTTGGGATGTCGCGTTCAAGCCGGGCGAGGTGCAATACATCATCACGAAGCACGCGGCCGTCGCCGAGCCAGCAGAACAGAGCTGGCGTTTTGGCCAGAGCGCGACAGAGTAGTTCGATCCCAGTTCCATCTCGATAGCGCCACCGGCATCGAAGTGTTTAGGTTGGGGTTCGAATTTGTCTCTGAATTTCAGGAGTTTGCAGGCTCTACACCAAATCCGCGAAGTCGAGAGGTCCGGAGAATTTCGGCCCTGAGAGACCGCTTCCGGGTCACCTCGCGTCGAGGGCAGTGCTCAGCCCGTCCCGCATAACCCTCGCATACAACGAGAAAATCCGGCCGCATCCGGGTCGGGAGAACGCTTTCGTCGGGTCAAGTGGCGGAGAGAGAGGGATTCGAACCCTCGGTGGGGTTGCCCCCACAACGGTTTTCGAGACCGCCCCGTTCGACCACTCCGGCACCTCTCCGCACGCCCCGGCGGGCGGGGCGTGGAGGTCTTAGCCAGTGACCGTGGCCTGCGCAAGGCAGAAAACCGCACGCGGTGCGGGTTCGAAAGCGCGGCGGATCTTGACTTTCCCGGGGGACGAGGACATTACCCACGCTCCGCTGAAGTCGAGGCGGAGCCGCGCGGAATGCCGCGTGGAAGATGGAAAGCTCCCGTCTGGGAGCGCGCAGCCCGAGGCGCGGCAGGGGCCGCACCAAGACCCGGATCGGACCGCATTGGCCCGGATCAGGGCGCCGCAGGGCGCGGAGCATAGAGGACGAGACATGTTCGCGGTCATCAAGACCGGCGGCAAACAGTACAAGGTTGCAGCCGGAGACGAGATCATCGTCGAGAAGCTCCCCGCCGCGGCCGGCGAGGGCGTTGAATTCGCAGAGGTGCTGATGGTCGGGGGCGAGAGCGTGACGCTCGGCACGCCCACCGTCGCCGGCGCCTCGGTCAAGGGCGAAGTGGTGGAGCAGGGGCGCGGACCGAAGGTTTACACCCTGCACAAGCGGCGCCGCAAGCACAGCTCCAAGCGGCTGCGCGGGCATCGCCAGCATCTCACCACGGTGCGTGTCACCGAGATCGTGACCGGCTGAGCGGGCGGAGGATAGCAGCATGGCACATAAGAAAGCAGGCGGCTCCTCGCGCAACGGGCGCGACAGCGCGGGCCGGCGCCTCGGGGTGAAGAAGTATGGCGGCGAGGCCGTCATCCCCGGCAACATTCTGATCCGGCAGCGCGGCACGCGCTGGTGGCCGGGTGAGAATGTCGGCATGGGCAAGGATCACACGATCTTCGCCAAGGAAGCCGGCCACGTGAAGTTCCACAAGGGCCTCAAGGGGCGCACCTTCATCTCGGTGATCCCGGTGCCCGAGGCCGCGGAGTAGGGCCAGCCGCCATTGCGCAAGCTTGCGGGGGACTGGCCGAAAGGCCGGTCCCCTTTTGCGTTTCGCGCCGCCCCGCCGGGGCGGTGCCGTCCCCGAAAGGAGGGGCCATGATCCGGACCGACCGTCTCTTGCTTCGTCCGCTGCGCCAGTCCGATGCCGGGCCGATGACGCTCTACTCCTCGGATCCGCGGGTGGCGCGGATGACCACGTCGATCCCGCACCCGTATCCGCCGGGCGCTGCGGAGGCGTTCATCGAGCGGGTTCATCAGGGCCGTGCACCGGAGCGGGTCTGGGCGATCGATGCGACACCGATCGGCGGGGCGGAACTGGTGGGCGTGATCTCGGTGAAGGACAAGGCGGGCGAGATCGGCTACTGGGTCGGCCCGCCCTTCTGGAACACGGGCTATGCGTCGGAGGCGCTCGGCGGGCTCGTCGCGCGGCTGGTCGAGGAGGGGCGGGAGCGGCTCGATGCCACCGTCTTCGCCGACAACCCCGCCTCGGCGCATGTGCTGGAGAAGATCGGTTTCGCGCAGGTGGGTGAGACCGAACATTTCTCGTCTGCGCGCGGCGAGATGGTGCCAACGCAGGTCTTCCGCTACGAGGCCGGGCTGCGCCAGGGGCACCGGGTGGCGGATGGCCCGCGCGGCATGACCGCCTGACGACCGCGACGACACGACCGGGCGGATGGGCCGCCCGTGCGCGCAAGAGAGCCGGGAGAGTGCCGTGCGCTTCCTCGATCAGGCTAAAGTCTATGTGCGCTCGGGGTCGGGCGGGCCCGGTTGCATCAGCTTCCGGCGCGAGAAGTTCATCGAGTATGGCGGCCCCGACGGCGGCGATGGCGGCAAGGGCGGCGATGTCTGGATCGAAGCGGTGCCCGGCCTCAACACGCTGATCGATTTCCGCTACCAGCAGCACTTCTTCGCCGAGAACGGCGAGCACGGCATGGGCAAGCAGCGCACCGGCCGCTCCGGAGAGGACAAGCTGTTGCGCGTGCCCGTCGGCACCCAGGTGCTGGACGAGGACAGCGAGACGCTGCTCGCCGATCTCACCGCGGAGGGCGCGCGTTTTCGGGTGGCGCGCGGCGGCAATGGCGGCTTCGGCAACCTGCATTTCAAGACCGCCACCAACCAGGCGCCGCGCCATGCCAATCCCGGCCAGCCGGCGGTGGAGCGCACAATCTGGCTGCGGCTGAAGCTGCTCGCCGATGCGGGGCTGGTGGGCCTGCCGAATGCGGGCAAGTCCACCTTCCTGGCGGCGGTCTCCAATGCGCGCCCCAAGATCGCGGCCTATCCCTTCACCACGCTGCACCCCAATCTCGGCGTGGCGGCGGTGGACGGGCGGGAATTCGTGCTCGCCGACATCCCGGGGCTGATCGAGGGGGCGCATGAGGGCCGCGGGATAGGCGACCGTTTCCTCGGCCATATCGAGCGTTGCGCGGTCCTGCTCCACCTCGTCGACGCGACCGCCGAAGACCCGCTGGCGGACTACCGGGTGGTGAGCGCTGAGCTCGAGGCCTATGGCGCCGGGCTCGCCGAGAAGCCGCGCCTTGTTGCCCTCAGCAAATGCGACGCGCTCGCGGAAGGGGATGCGGAGGCGCTGCACAGCCTGCTGGCCGAGGAGGGAGTGTCGGTCGATCTCGCACTTTCCGGCGTGAGCGGGGCAGGGGTGGAGGGTGCCCTGCGCGCCCTGCAGGCGGAGATCGACAAGGCCCGCGCGGTGCATGCGCCCGCGGAGGATGCGCCATGGTCGCCCTGAGCTCCGCTGCCACCCATGCGTCCGCCGAGGGGCTCCTCACCGGGGCGCGGCGGGTCGTGGTCAAGATCGGCTCCGCCCTTCTCGTCGAGCGCGACGGGCGGTTGCGCGACGGCTGGCTCGCCGGCCTCGCGCAGGACCTTGCCGCGGTGCGCGCCGAAGGTCGGCAGGTGCTTGTCGTCTCCTCCGGCGCCATCGCGCTCGGGCGCGGTATGCTCGGCCTTGCCCCCGGCCCGCTCGCCCTCGATCAGATCCAGGCCGCCGCCGCTGTCGGCCAGACCCGCCTCGCCCAGGGCTGGGAGAATGCCCTCGCCGCCCACGGCTTACGCACCGCCCAGGTGCTGCTGACCCTCGAGGACACCCAGAACCGACGCCGCTATCTCAACGGCCGCGCAACCATCGAGGCGCTGCTCGGCTTCGGCATCGTCCCCGTCGTCAACGAGAACGACACGGTCGCCACGGACGAGATCCGCTACGGCGACAACGACCGGCTGGCCGCGCGCGTCGCCCTGATGGCCGGCGCCGATGCGCTGGTGCTGCTTTCGGATGTGGACGGGCTCTACACCGCCAATCCCCGCCTCGACCCCTTCGCCGAGCATCTGCCTCTTGTCGAGCGCATCACGGCCGAGATCGAGGAGATGGCGGGCGAGGCGGCGTCGGCGCTCTCCCGCGGCGGCATGCGCACCAAGGTGCTCGCCGCCAAGACCGCGACGCAGGGCGGCTGTGCCATGGCCATCGCGAAGGGCGATGTGGACCGTCCGCTGAGGGCCATCGCCGCCGGTGCGCGCTGCACCTGGTTCCGCGCCCAGGCCACGCCCGCCGCCGCGCGCAAGCAGTGGATCGCGGGCATGAAGCCGCTCGGCCGGCTTCGCGTGGATGCAGGCGCCGTCGCGGCGCTGCGCCGCGGCAAGTCGCTCCTGCCCGCGGGGCTCGTCTCCGTCGATGGCGTCTTCCAGCGCGGCGATCCGGTCGCCATCGAGGGCCCGGCGGGCGAGACCGTGGGCGCGGCCCTTGCGGGCTATGCCGCGCAGGAGGCCCGCGCGCTCGCCGGCGTGCAGTCGGCCGCCATCGAGGCGGTGCTCGGTTATCCCGGCCGCGCGGCGCTTGCGCATGCGGATGATATGGTGATCTGGGGAGGGCGGGACGCGCCCGCCCGCTGAGACGACACTCGAGGGAGGCAGCCATGAACGAACGGTTCGACGACATCCCCGCCCTGATGGCCGGCATCGGCGCGCGCGCGCAGGAGGCCGCCGCCATCCTCGCCTCCGCTCCGGCGGAGCAGCGCGCCCGGGCCCTTGTCGCCGCGGCCGAGGCGATCGGCGACATGGCGGGTCCCATCGCCGAGGCGAATGCCGCCGATATGACCGCCGCCCGCACCAACGGCCTTTCCGGCGCGATGCTCGACCGGCTGGAGCTCACCCCGCCGCGGATCGCCGCCATGGCCGATGGCCTGCGGGCAGTTGCTGCGCAGGACGACCCGGTCGGCGCCGAGCTTGCCGCCTGGACCGTGCCCTCCGGCCTGCGCATCCGCCGTGTCGCCACGCCGCTCGGCGTCGTCGGTGT
>JBCBWF010000553.1:0-2797 GCA_039817245.1 Pseudomonadota bacterium
GTGAACCAGGCGCCTGGTTCACCGTGGCCACGCCCGCGATGATGGAGCCGAGCACCAGGAAGATGAGCGCGAGCGGCGGGATCAGCGTGAGCGCGACCTTGCGCCAGAAGGCGGCGTTGAACTCGCCCTCATGGTGCACCGCCGGTGCTGCACTGGGCCGGAGCAGCGCGAACACCAGGATGTAGAGCATGTAGAGCCCGACAAGCACGAGGCCGGGGATGAAGGCACCGAGGAACATGTCGCCCGCGCTGGTGGAGGCCACCGAGAACTCGGACGGCATGGTCAGCTCGCCCGTCGCCTCCTTGTGCAGCGTCTTGCGCGCGGTCTCGGCCTGGTCGACCGCGCTGGCCAGCTGGTCGGCCAGGATGATGAGCACGATGGAGGGCGGGATGATCTGGCCGAGCGTGCCGGAGGCCGCGATCGTGCCGGTGGCGAGCGACTGGGAATAATTCTGCCGCAGCATGGCCGGGAGCGAGATAAGGCCCATCGCCACCACGGTGGCGCCCACGATGCCGGTCGTGGCCGCAAGGAGCGCGCCCACGAAGACCACCGAGATGCCGAGTCCGCCCGGCACCGGGCCGAAGAGCTGGGCCATGGTGACCAGCAGATCCTCGGCGATCTTCGAGCGCTGCAGCATGATCCCCATGAAGATGAACAGGGGAATGGCTATGAGCGTGTCGCGTTCGACCTCCCAATAGACCCCTCGGAGGTTCGTGACCCCCGCGCTCAGCCATTGCCCCGGCCCGCTATGGGCGAAATAGGCGTCCATGTCGCCGGCGAAGAGGTAGCCGGCCAGGGCCGCGAGGCCGATGGACAGGATCGCCGAGCCCGGCAGCGCGAAGGCCACGGGAAAGCCCGAGCCGAGCGCCAGCGCCATCAGCAGGACGAGGACTGCGAGGAAGAAGAGTTCCATGGGTCGGGTCCGTCCTTGTCAGCCGGGCGGCGGGGGAACGCGGGGGGGTCGTCAGTGGGCGATTTCGGCGGCGACCTCGCGCCGGCCCGGCTCGTCGCGCCAGTCCGCGACGGCCTCCATCAGGTAGCTGACGAACTGGATGGTCATGGTGATGGCGAAGAGCCCGAGGAAGCCTGCCATCAGGTACTTGATGTACATGCCGAAGCCGGACTGGGAGACCTCGAAGCTCATCATCGGGCTGTTGATCGCGGCGGCGCGGCCGGCGAAGCCGATGAAGATGATCGTCCAGGTCAGCGCGAGGCCGAGCAGGATACAGCCGAGCGCGTTGACGAAGCCCTTCGAGCGCGGATTGAAGCCCGCATAGAACACGTCCACCCGCACATGCCCGTCCTCGAACAGCGTGTAGGCGGAGGCGAAGAGGAAGAGCGCTGCGTACCAGAACCGCACCAGATCGCCCATGAAGGCCTGTTCGTAGGAGAAGACGAAGCGGGTGATGACGATCAGGAGCTCGGCCAGCACGATCAGTGAGGCGAGCCAGATGAAGCCGAGCGTGCGGGTGACCATGGCGATCAGCACGCCGAGCAGCATCAGCGGCACATGCACCACCGGGCCGCGATACTGGGGCCGGCCGAGGGCCGTCGTCATCTCCTCGCCGACGACGCTCTCCAGCAGCCCCTCGACGCGGAGAAAGGAGATGGTCGCATCGGCGATGCCCACCAGGAACACCGCCCAGAAAGCCGCGCGGATGATGAAGGTGTTGGCGTTATGGATCGTGGCGGAGTCGGTGCGCAGGCCGCGCGTGGCCGCCGTGCGCTGCACGAAGAGCACCGTGAGCACGATCGCAGCGAGGTAGCTGGCGAGCTGCAGCCAGGCGAGCACGCCGCCCTCGAGCGCCAGCGCCGCGCCCGCCCCGGGCAGGCCGGCCCCGTGCACCAGGAAGTTGTTCGCCATGTAGGTCGCGAGAAAGGCAAGGTTCAGCCAGCCGAAGATCCGCGTGGCCTGGGCGATCGTGCTGCCGGCGGAGGTGCTGCCATCGGGCGGCAGGGCGGCGGCGGGGGTGGCGGGCTCGCTCACGGCGCTCATCGGGACCTCTCACGATACATGTCGACGGGCGGCGCGCCCCGGGAAGCCCCGGGGCACGACCGCACGGCATGCGGACGCCCGGCGCGCGCGGCGCCGGGCGTCTCGGTCTCGCTCAGATGTCGAGATAGGTGTTGCGCTTCACCGAGTAGGCGATGTCGGCGAGCTTCATCCAGCCGCCAATCTCGGCGCGCGCGGACTTGAAGCTGTCGTCGATCTTCGCGGCCAGCGCGGAGTGGGCGCGGGCCTCCTCGAAGACCTCCTCGGCCGCCTCGCCGAAGCTGTCATAGATGTCGTCGTTGAACTCCTTCAGGACGACACCGTTCTCCTCGATCATGCGCTTGAGATAGAGACCGTTATTGGCGTTGGCCTCCTCCATCTGCAGCGCATGCTCCTCGCGCGTGGCAGCCACGAGCAGCTGCTTGTGCGCGTCCGAGAGACCGTTCCAGAAGTCGATGTTCATGCCGAAGCTGAGCGCGCCGCCCGGCTCGTGCATGCCCGGATAGTAGTAGAACTTCGCGGCCTCGTAGAACTTCATGAAGTAGTCGTTGTAGGGGCCGACCCACTCGGTGGCGTCGATCGCGCCGGAGACGAGGTTCTCGTAGATCTGGCTGCCCGGCAGCGAGACCGGCGAGGCGCCGAGCTTGGCCATGACGTCGCCGCCGAGGCCCGGAATGCGCATCTTCAGACCCTTGAGGTCGTCGGCGGAGTTGATTTCCTTGTTGAACCAACCGCCCATCTGCACGCCCGTGTTACCGGCCGGCAGACACTTGAGGCCGAAGCCTGCGGCGAGTTCGTCGAGCA
>JBCBWF010000358.1:0-5157 GCA_039817245.1 Pseudomonadota bacterium
GCGAGGAATCTGCTTCTGTGAATGCCACCCATGAGCGATCCCGTCATCCAGCTGCGCGATGTGACGAAGATGTTCGGCGCCTTTCGCGCGCTGAACGCGGTGTCGCTCGCGGTGCATGCCGGCGAGAAGATCGTGGTCTGCGGGCCCTCCGGCTCGGGCAAGTCCACGCTGATCCGCTGCATCAACCGGCTGGAGGCGCATGACGGCGGCGAGATCGCGGTGGACGGGGTGGTGCTGGATGACCGCTCCGCCGCCAAGGTGCGCCGCGAGGTGGGCATGGTGTTCCAGCAGTTCAACCTTTTCCCGCATCTGACGGTGCTGCGGAACCTGACCCTCGGCCCGATGCGGGTGCGCGGGCTCGACGAGGCGGAGGCGACGGCGCGCGCGATGGAGTATCTGGCCCGCGTGCGGATCCCGGAGCAGGCGGAGAAGTATCCCGCCCAGCTCTCCGGCGGGCAGCAGCAGCGCGTGGCGATCGCGCGCGCGCTCTGCATGGAGCCGCGGATCATGCTCTTCGACGAGCCGACCTCGGCGCTCGACCCGGAGATGATCGCGGAGGTGCTGGAGGTGATGGCAGAGCTTGCGCGCACCGGCATGACGATGATCGTCGTCACCCACGAGATGGGCTTCGCGCGGCGGGTGGCGGACCGGATGGTGTTCATGGACAAGGGCGAGATCGTGGAGGAGGCGCCGCCGGAGACCTTCTTCACCGCGCCCGAGAGCGAGCGCTGCCGGATCTTTCTGCAGCAGATTTTGGGGCACTAGGATGCGCGGGCTTCTGATCGCGGCGCCGGTGCTGCTGCTGGGGGGCTGCTCGGCGAACTGGGGCTGGTATGTGGTGGATCCGACCACGGCCTCGGGGCAGACGAACCTGATGTTCCTGCTCGGCGGGCTCTGGCAGACGATCCTGCTCAGCCTCACCGCCATCGCGATCTCGATCACGCTGGGGCTGCTGGTGGCGCTGCCGGGGCTCTCCTCGAACCCGTGGCTGCGCGCGATCAACCGGGTCTATGTGGAGCTGGTGCGCGCGGTGCCGCTGCTGGTGCTGATCCTCTGGGTCTATTACGGCCTGCCGGTGGTGGCGGATATCTCCATCGGGGTGTTCTGGGCCGGGGTGATCGCGCTCGCACTCTCCGACAGCGCGTTCCAGGCAGAGATCTTCCGCGCCGGCATCCAGTCCACCCCGCGGGGCCAGCTTGAGGCGGCGCGGGCGATCTCGCTCGGCTATGTGGACACCATGCGCTACGTGGTGCTGCCCCAGGCGATCCGGCGGATCCTGCCCGCGCTCGGCAACCAGTTCGTCTTCGTGCTGAAGATGTCGTCGCTGGTCTCGGTGATCGGCATGCAGGAGCTGACGCGGCGGGCCAACGAGCTGGTGGTCACCGAGTACCGGCCGCTTGAAATCTACACGGTGCTGGTGCTCGAGTATCTGGCATTGATCCTGATCGTCTCGGCCGGCGTGCGGCGGCTGGAGACGCGGATGCGCGCCGATGAGCGAGGATAGCGGATGAGTGCCTGGATCCGGATGATCGCGGATGCGGAGGCCGATGCGGACCTGGCGGACGCGCTGGCAGGGGCGCGCACGCCGCACGGGACGGTGGACAATGTGCTGCGCGTCCACTCGCTGCGCCCCAACACGATGCGCGGGCACATGATCCTCTACAAGGCGGCGCTGCACGACCCGGCGAACACGCTGCCCCTGTGGCTGCAGGAGGTGGTGGCGAGCTATGTCTCGATCCTCAACGACTGCGCCTATTCGTTATCCAATCACTGGGCCAATGCGCGGCATCTGATGGGCGACGCGGCGCGGGCGGATGCGATCGGCGCGGCGCTGGAGGCGCGGCGGCCGCAGGATGCGCTGGATGGGCGGGAGCTGGCGCTGATGCGCTACGCCGAGAAGCTCACCCTGCGCCCCGGCGAGATGCAGGCGGCGGATGTGGCGGCGCTGCGCGAGGCGGGGCTCGACGACGGCGAGATCCTCGAGGCCAACCAGATCGTCTGCTACTTCAACTATGTCAATCGCAGCATCAACGGGCTGGGGGTGACCACCGAGGGCGATGTCGTCGGCTACTACGCCGAGAGCGGCTGAGCGGGAGGAGGCGGGCATGGCCTATGCCGAGGCGAAGGTGCTGGGCGCGGAGATCCCGGTGATCGACATCGCGCCGCTGCGCGACGGCTCCGATCCGCGCGGGGTGGCCGCGGCGCTGCATGCCGCGAGCCAGGGGCTGGGCTTCATCTACATCACCGGCCACGGCGTGGAGGATGGGGTGATCGCGGCTGCGCGCGCCGCCGCCTACCGGTTCTTCCGGGCGGATCCGGCGGAGAAGGCGGCGGTGCGGGTCTCGGGCTCGCATCGCGGCTGGATCGCGCAGGGCGGCGCGAAGATGCAGGACGACGCCAAGGCGGACCTGAAGGAGAGCTTCGTCTGGGGCTGGCAGGATGCGGCGGGCGCGACGCCGGAGGACCATGCGCTGCGAGGGGCGAACCGCTGGCCGGGCTTCCTGCCGGAGATGGAACCCGCGGCGATGGCCTATTTCCACGGCGCGCATGATGTGGCGCATGCGCTGATGCGGGGTTTCGCGCTGGGGCTGGATCTGGCGCCGGAGTTCTTTCTGCGCAGTGCCGACCGGCCGCTCAGCCGGGCCTCCTTCGTCTACTACCCGGCGCAGCCCGAGAGTGCGGGGGCGGATCAGTTCGGCGTCGGGCCCCATACGGATTTCGGCGTGCTGACGGTGCTCTGTCAGGACGATGTCGGCGGGCTGCAGGTGCAGGATGCCCGCGGCGAGTGGGTGCATGCGCCCCCCGTTCCCGGCTCGATGATCGTGAACGTCGCCGACTTGTTGGCGCGCTGGACGGGCGGGGCCTACAAGTCGACGCCGCACCGGGTGGTGAACCGCTCCGGGCGCGAGCGGCTCTCGCTGGTGCTGGCCTATGACCCGAACCCCGAGACAGTGATCGATGCGCGGGAGATCTTCGGGGCGGATTGCGCGCGCGCCGAGGCGCCGATCACCTGCGGAGATTACCTCGTCTGGCGCTTCGGCAAGGCCTTCGCCTATCGCAAGGGCTGAGCATGGGGGCGCTGGAGGAGGGCGCGCGGAACCTCGTGGTCGGCTGCGGCGGGTTCCGTGCGGGGCAGCGGGTGCTGGTGGTGTGCGAGGATCCGGCCCTCGGCTGGCATGACGCGGCGGCCCCCGAGGCGGTGGCGCGCTGCCTCGCCGCGATCGGGGCGGAAGCGACGCTGCTGCCTGTGGCCGGGCCGGAGGCGGGGATGCCGCCGGCGGTCGCCGCCGCGATGGACGCGCATGACGGCACCATCTTCTTCGCCCGCATCGGGGATCAGGACCGGTTCGCGGCGCGCGATCCCGGCCGGACGGTGGTGATGAGCTATGCGCGCACGGCGGAGGCGCTGGCCTCCGATTTCGGCCGCCTGCCCCATGGCATGATGGTCGCGCTGAAGGAGGCGGTGGAGGCGCTGTGCGACGGGGTGCGGCAGGTGCGGATCTCCTGTCCGCTCGGGACCGCGCTTGAGGGCGAGACCGGGGCGCTGGCGCTCGACGATGTCTCGATCCGGCGCTTTCCGCTCTGCGTGCCGCGCCCGCTCCCGGCGGCGGGGCTGGAGGGGCGTGTGGCGCTGGCGCGGTGGCTGACGCCCACGGGCTCGCGCGCCTATGCGCCTGCCTGGCTCGCGCTCGAGGAGACCGTGTTCGCCGTGATCGCGGGCGGTCGGGTGCAGCGCTACGAGGGGCCGGCGCGGCTCGTCGCGGCGGTCGAGGCGCATTACGCCGCGGTGGCCGGGCGCTTCGACATCGATCCGGGCGTGGTGCATTCCTGGCATGCAGGCATCCATCCGGGCTGTGCCTATGGCGAGCCGGCGGCGGAGGACCCGGACCGCTGGTCGAACAGCCTCTTCGGCAGCCCGCGCTTTCTGCATTTCCACACCTGCGGGGACTACGCGCCGGGCGAGATCTGCTGGATGGTGCAGGACCCGACGATCGTGCTCGACGGTGTCGATCTCTGGCGCGGCGGCAGGCTCGTGGCGGGGGCGCTGGAGGGGCAGGGCGCGTTCTTCGACACGGCGCCGGGGCTGCGTGAGGCGCTTGGCCGCCGGGTCGAGGCGATCGGGTAGGCCGCTCCCCGGTCGGTGCGGTTCGCGGGGGATGGGGTGCGGCCGCTCCCTCCCACGTCATTGTGTATCGCGGTGTATGAACACTCGATGAGCTCGAGTGCGTTGCCGATATTCACTATTCGATCGCTCTAAGTTTACTATTTGGTCTCGATTGGCGCTCTATAATGACGTGGGTGGGAGCGGCCGCAGGGAGGTGTCCGGAGCGGCCGCTGAATGACAGGGGCGCGTCGCCCCCGCCCCAGGCGCGGATCAGGCGAAGCTGATGCCGTGCTCGCTCATCGGCAGGCGGGTGATGCGCTTGCCCGTGGCGGCGTAGATGGCGTTGGCGAGCGACGGGCCCGCCGGCGGCACGCCGGGCTCGCCCACGCCCGTCGGCGCCTCGGCCGAAGGCACGACATGGACGGCGATCCTCGGCATGTCCGAGATGCGCAGCGGCTCGTAGTCCGGGAAGTTGAACTGGTCGACCTCGCCTTCGGTCAGGGTGATGCTGTTGCGCATCACCGCACCGATGCCGAAGCCGATGCCGCCCTCCATCTGCGCGCGGATCACGTCCGGGTTCACGGCCACGCCGCAATCGACCGCGCAGGTGACCTGCTCGATCTTCACCGCGCCATCGGCGACCGAGACCTCGGTGACCAGCGCGACATAGCTGTTGAACGACTTGTGGAGCGCGATGCCGCGGCCGCGGCCCGCGCCGAGCGGGCTGCCCCAGCCGGCCTTCTCCGCAGCGAGGCGAAGGACGCCGGCGAGACGCGCCTGGTCCGCATCGTCCCCCGCCAGCAGGCCGAGCCGGAACGCCACCGGGTCGATGCCGGCCGCCTCGGCCGCCATGTCGACCAGCACTTCCATGGCATAGGCCGTGTGGGTGTGGCCGACCGAGCGCCACCAGAGCACCGTCACCGGGCTCTCCGCGTCGGTGAGGCCGACGGAGAGCGCAGGGATGGCGTAGTGGGTGTCGGCCACGCCCTCGACCGAGACGCTGTCGATGCCGTCCTTCACCAGGATCGGCTCGAAGCTCGTGCCTTTCAGGA
>JBCBWF010000549.1:0-2844 GCA_039817245.1 Pseudomonadota bacterium
GCCAAGATCCGAGCCGTCGACATCCACCGCCCGGATCCCGCCGGCGTCGAGCTCGAGGCGGACATTCTCGTAGCCGATCTCAGCGCCGGCCTTCAGCGCCGCGAAGGCGGTGCTGCGCTGGAACGCCACCGGCTCGCCCGAGGCGGTCACCACGCCGATGATGTCCTCATGCACCGGCAGCCGCGGGTCCACATCGCCGACCGGGAAGATCGGCCCGTTGGCGTCGCGCCCGTTGCGGAAGTCGAAATCGCGCCCCAGCGCGAGCGCCTCCACCAGCACCGTGGTCTCGGGATGCGCCGCCTTCCAGGTCCCCCAGTCGGTGGTGACGACCGTGGCCTGCTCGAGCTGCAGGCCGATCTCCGCCAGCGGCCCCGTCACCGCCTTGCCGAGGAAGGTGTCGAAGACCGAGTAGGTGGTGATGTCGTACATGACCTTGTTGGAGCGGATGAGGAGCCCCGAGGTGCGCAGCACCGGGCGCTCGATCCCCTCCGGCAGGGCGTCGGTGAAATAGGCCTGCGCGGCGCCGCAGAGCGTGCAGTACGGGATGCCGAGATCGCGCCCGCCGAGCGTGTCGTTCACCATCTCGCGGACTTCCATGATGCGCCGCGGATAGGCCCGGTACTCGCCGTTGATCGCGATGCCGAAGACGATGTCCTCGTCCTTCAGCCAGGTGGCGTCCTCGGCGCTGCTGACCTCCGGGTTGTCCGCCGCGGGGATGCAGTTGCAGAGCTCGTCGGTGGTGTCGTAGGCGCGGTCGTCGATCAGCACGCCGCCCCAGGAGACCAGGCGCCAGTCGATGTCGCCCTCCACGAAGATCCGCTCCCAGCCGGGTACGAAGTTGGTGAAGACCGCGCGTTTGGCCTCCAGATAGCCGGGATAGGCGGGAATGTCCCAGGCCATCAGATGGTCGGTGATCTCGCCCCAGCGCCGCGGCGTCTCGAGCTCGATCTTCAGGAGCCGGGTGGCCGCCTGGGCGAGCGCGTCGTCGAACTGCTGGCGCCAGCTGAAGCGCATCATGTCGCTGATGATCCAGGCGAGGCGGGGATCGCCGGAGGCGGCGATCTCGTCGAGGGCGCGCGCCTGATCGGGGCCCCAGACCGACTCGGTGACGCTGTCGATGAAAACGATGCGGACGGCGGCCTGCAGCGCCTCCGGGAGCGGGCCTTCGGGCACCGCGGGGGGATGGCCGAACTCGGCGATCACATAGTCCGGCAGCGCCGACGCCTCCTTGGCGAGCGCTGCGTCGGGGCGCAGCAGCGACAGCGTGGTCACGGCCGCGAGGAAGAGGATGCCGAGCACCGGGCCCGTGACTGGTCTCATGGAAGCGCCTTTCGCCTGGTTGTTTCGCACGGCCGCCGCGGGCAGGCGCGCCGGCTGGCGCTGCCCGGCCGGGCGGGGCGCTGGGCGACGCCCTGCGCTGGCGGAAGGATGACCGAAACCGGCGGGAGGACCAATCACGTCCCATCAGCATCCGGTGAGCATGGCGGCGGGATGGCGTGGCGGCTGCGAGGCGAACCGCGCAGCCGCAGTGGCGGGTGGGCGCGCGTTCAGCGTCGGATCGTGACCTCCAGATACTCGGCGGGGATGTGCACCGAGCCGTCCTCAGCGGTATTGAAGCGGTCGATAAGTGCGAGGATCGCGCCTTCGAGCCCGGCCTGCCCCTCTGCGTCGAGGGCGAGGAAGGCCTTGTGCACGGGGCCGTAGAGGCTCCGGAAGACGTCGACGAAATGGGCGGGATCGCGGTAGCGGAAAGTGAAGCTCCGGGCGGTGCAGGCGATCTCGGCACCCGGGAAGAGCGCGGCGAGATGTGCCGCGTCGCCCCAGCGCGCGGGCGAGGCCACGCCGGCCGGCGGCGCCACGAAGCCGCCCAGTGTCCGGAAGAGCTGGCCGATGAAGCCCGCGGGGGTCCAGTTGGCCATGCCGATCACGCCGCCGGGGCGCAGGACGCGGGCCATCTCGCGCGCCGCGCGCGCCTGGTCGGGGGTGAACATGACGCCGAAAGTGGAGACGACGGCGTCGAAGCGGCCATCGGTGAAGGGCAGGGCCTCGGCATCCGCGATCTGGAACACGACCGGCGCGGCCTCCGCCTCCGCCCGGCGGCGGCCCTTGTCGAGCAGCGCCTGGACATAGTCCGTCGAGGTCACGTCGTGGAAGCGCCGCGCGAAGGCGAGCGTGGCGTTGCCATTGCCGGCCGCCACGTCGAGCACCGCCGAGCCCGGCCGCAGATCCAGCGTCTCGGCGAGCCGTTCGCCGACGATCTGCAGCGTGGTGCCCACCACGGCATAGTCGCCGGAGGCCCAGGCGGCGTTCTGCTTGGCCTTGATCGCGGCATAGTCCGGGGCGGGGGTCTGAAGTTGAAGCGTCATGGTCGTCTCCTTGCGCATCGCTGTCTTACGGGTCCGAAGGGGGCGACAGGGTCGGCCCTGCCGGTGCGCCCTTGATCGGCGATCGGCGCAGCGCGTGCTTGGAGCGCGGTTGGAGACGGTGTGGAACGCGTTTGAATTCTGCGCCGTGAGCGGTAATCAGGTCCATGGCTTGGCGGATTGGCGAACTGACGCTGGACCCTCAGCGCGCCGAGCTCTGCGGCGCGGCAGGGCCGATCCATGTCGAGCGCTACACGCTCGAGGTGCTGATCTATCTCGTGCGCAACAGCGACCGCGCGGTCTCGCGCGATGAATTGCTGGATGCGGTCTGGGGCGGGCGGATCGTGAGCGACGCGACGATCTCCACCCAGATCAAGCATGCGCGCAAGGCGATCGGCGATACCGGGGCGGCGCAGGAGCTGATCCGCACGATCCACAGCCGCGGCTTCCGCTTTGTCGGCGAGGCGACGCCGATCGTGCC
>JBCBWF010000577.1:0-2541 GCA_039817245.1 Pseudomonadota bacterium
CATGCCGAGGCACATGGAGCAGCCGGCCATGCGCCATTCGAAGCCCGCCTCCTGGAGCTTCTGGGCGATGCCCTCCTCCTCGGCCTGCAGGCGCACGAGGCCCGAGCCCGGCACGATCATGGCGCGCAGGCCCTCCTTCACGCGCTTGCCCTCCATGATGCGGGCGACCTCGCGCAGGTCCTCGATGCGGCCATTGGTGCAGGAGCCGATGAAGACCGTGTCGATCTCGATCTCCTCGAGCTTCGTGCCCGGGGCGAGGCCCATATAGTCGAGCGAGCGCCGGGCGGCGGCGACCTTGCCGCCCTCGAAATCCTCCGGATGGGGCACGGCGCCGGTGATGGGCAGCACGTCCTCGGGGCTCGTGCCCCAGGTGACGACCGGGGCGATCCGCGCGGCGTCGAGCTTCAGCTCGCGGTCCCAGGCCGCGCCGGGATCGGAGGCGAGGCCGCGCCAATGGGTGGTGGCCATCTCCCAGGCCGCGCCCTTGGGCGCCTGCGGGCGACCCTTGATATACTCGATGGTCTTCTCGTCCGGCGCCACGAGGCCGGCCCGCGCGCCGCCCTCGATGGCCATGTTGCAGACGGTCATGCGCCCTTCCATGGAGAGCGCCATGATGGTCTCGCCGCAGTATTCGATCACATGGCCGGTGCCGCCGGCGGTGCCGGTCTCGCCGATCACCGAGAGGGTGATGTCCTTGGCGGTGACGCCCGGGGGCAGCGTGCCGGTGACCTCGACGCGCATGTTCTTGGACTTCTTCTGGATCAGCGTCTGGGTGGCGAGCACATGCTCGACCTCCGAGGTGCCGATGCCGTGGGCGAGCGCGCCGAAGGCACCATGCGTGGCGGTGTGGCTGTCGCCGCAGACGATGGTCATGCCCGGCTGGGTCATGCCCTGCTCCGGGCCGATGATATGCACGATGCCCTGGCGCACATCGTCCACATCGAAGAGCTCGATGCCGAAATCATGGGCGTTCTTGCGCAGCGCCTCGACCTGGATGCGGGACTGCTCGTCGCGGATGCCCTCGAGCCGGGTGGGGTCGGTGGGCACGTTGTGATCGGGCACGCAGAGGGTGGCGCCGGGATCGCGGACGGTGCGCCCGGTCATGCGCAGCCCCTCGAAGGCCTGGGGACTGGTGACCTCGTGCACGAGGTGGCGGTCGATATAGAGGAGGCAGGTGCCGTCCTCGGCTTCGTGGACGACATGGGCGTCCCAGATCTTGTCGTAGAGCGTCTTGGCCATGGCTCGGGTCTCGCTTGGCTCTCGGGTAAGGGTCGCGGGGAGGGCGGCGCGGCTGGCGCGCGCGCTCAGCCGGCCGCCTCGGCGCCGTGCACGCGCCCGTGGAACCGCGCCGGCAGGCGGCGGCGGTCGGCAAGGTCGCGGATCGGGACGGTCGCTTTCATGGCGGGGACACTAGCCCGCGGCCCCGTCGCCCGCAATGTCCCGAAGGCCCGGGGGCGGCACCCCGGTGGGATCGAGCCTGCGCGACAGGATCAGCGCGTCGGCGCGCGAGCCGTCGGGGCGCAGATAGTAGGCGCGGCGGCGCCCAGCCTCGGCGAAGCCCGCGCGGGTGTAGAGCGCGCGGGCCGGCGCATTGTCGATGGCGACCTCGAGAAAGAGCGTCGCGGCACCGTGCAGGGCGGCGAGGGCGAGGGCCTCGGCAAGGAGGGCCGAGCCGAGGCCGCGCCGGCGCGCGGCGGGCATCACCCCGAAATTGAGGATCTCCGCCTCGTCGGCGGCGAACTGCAGGATGAGGAGGCCCTCGGCGACCGCCTCGTCGGCGATGACGGCGCCCTGGGGCGGCGTGAAGGGCTCGAACTGTTCGGCGTTCCAGGCGATCTCGCGGCCCTCGAAGGCGGCGTCGGCGAGGGCGGCGAGGCGCGCGGCCATCGCGGGCGTGGGCTCGACGACGCGGGTGAGGGCGGCGCCGGGCACGGGGCTCAGTCCAGCAGGACCGGCGGCGCCTCGCGGGGCGGGTCCGCATCGGCGTCGCGGAGATAGAGCGGGGCGGGCAGCGGGCCCGGCGCGCGGGTGGCGGCGAGGGCGGCGAGGATGGCGGGGTCGGCAAGACCTTCGGGGAGGAGGTCGGCCTCCGCCCCCGCGACCGCCCAGCCATCGCCGACGCGCACGGCGCGGGCGGGCATGGCCAGCGTGAGCGCCTCGGGCGCGATCAGGGCCGGCGGGCCGAGGGGGGCGAGATCCGGCGCGAAGCTCTGCAGGAAGACCGCGCCGCGGCCGGCGAGCGCGACGGCGAGGGGCCGGCTCTCCTGCCAGCCCACCTTGTCCTCCAGCCGGCGCGGTTCGGCGCCGCCCTCGCGCGCCGCCTCGCCCTCGGCCGCGGTGCCGGGCCAGCCCGGGCGGGCGACGGCGGTGGCGAGCGCCTCGAAGCGGGTGATGCCGAGGGCGGGCACGGCGCGGCCGAGGGCGAGGCCGCGCGCGCCGGCGACGCCCACGCGCAGGCCCGTGAAGGAGCCCGGCCCGGTGCAGACGGCGATGCGCGCGATGGTCTCGAGGCCGAGGCCGGCATCGGCCAGCGCCGCCTCG
>JBCBWF010000566.1:0-2620 GCA_039817245.1 Pseudomonadota bacterium
CCTTCGCTGCGGTGGCCTGCAAGGTCGTTTGAGGACGTCCTCGCCGCCGGTGAGCGGGGGGTATATGGAGATTCGAGAACGGGCGCAACTGCTTTTTCGACCTGATTTTGCGATTGCGAAAATTACCGTCGCGCGCCCCTCGATGAGCCGCGCAGGCCGCTGTCAGCTGCCTCCGCGCAGCCGTCTCCTCGCCCGCTGCGCCAGCAACAGATGGCTTAGCGTCCCCGCTCCGAGCATGAGCAGCATGCCGAGCATCATCGGCCCGGCACTGTCATGGGGAAGCAGCCCGGCGATCTGCGCGGCGCAGCCCGCAATCAGGAACTGGCAGAAGCCCATCAGGCCGGACGCCGCGCCCGCACGGTCCGGCACCGCAGCCACGGCGCCTGCGAGCGCATTCGGCACAGAGATCCCGGCGCCGACGGATTGCACCATGACCGGGCCGATCAGGGCCAGCGGATGATGCACCGCGCCCTGCGCCAGCAGCAGGCCGCCCGCCGTGCCGGCTAAGGAGAGATAGGCCCCCCAACGCAGCGCACGATCGCCGCCGAGCCGCGCCGAGACGGGACCGCACAGCATATTGGCGGCCATGTAGGAGAGCGCGACGAGCATGAACCAGAGCCCGTAGACCTGCGGGCCGATGCCGTAGGCTGCGCCCATCACGTAAGGAGCGGCGCCGACGAAGAAGAGGAAGGTGGAGAGCGAGGCCACCCCGAACCCCGCATAGGCCCAGAAGCCGGGCAGCACAGCGATCTCGCGAAACGCCAGGAAGATGCGGAGCGGCGGTTCGGGTATCGCGGCCGGCGCCGTCTCCGGCAGGCGCGCCCGGGCCGCGAGCGCGAGGCCGCCTGCGAGGAGGGCGCCGAGGACGAAGATCGCCCGCCACCCGATCTCGGCGACCAGGAGACCCGAGATGGCAGGGGCGAGCATGGGCGCCACCACCATCGCGGCCGTGATCTTTCCGAGCACCGCTGCCGCACCGCCGCGCCCATAGAGATCCTGTGCGATGGCCCGGCCGAGCACCATGCCGGCCACCGCACCGCCGGCCTGCAGGAGGCGGCCGGTCACCGCGAGCTCCAGAGACGGAGCGAACAGCACGATCACCGCGCCCACCGAGGCAAGCCACATCGCCCCGATCACCACCGGCCGGCGGCCGAGACGGTCGGAGAGCGGACCCCAGATCAGCGTCGCCACGGCCATGGCGCCGAGGGAGAGCGAGAGCATCAACTGCGCGGCCGCCGGCGTGACCGCGAGATCCGCCGCCACCACCGGGAGCGCCGGCGCCAGGATCTGGAGCGAGAAGGGCCCTATGGCGGTGAGCGCCGCCAACAGGGCGACGAGGCCGAGGCCCGGGCGCGCGGCGCCTCGGGAAGGGTCTTTCTCGCGGTCGGGGATCATGCTGCCTCCTCGCACCGCGGATGCTAGTGGGTTGCGCGGCGCGGCGCACCCCCGCCCTTGTCCGCCCGGCCCCCAGGCGCGAGACTGCGAGCATGGAACAGCGCTGGATCGTGTCACCGCAGTATTTCGAGGCCGCCGAGCCGGGCCTTGCCGTGCTCGCGCCGCCGGACGCCGTGCGCAACGGGCCCCACGCGCTGGCGGACCGGTCGGATGCGAGCATGGCGCTGGTTCATCGGCCCATCGTCGCCTTCGTGCGAGATGAAGCCGCGGCGGGGCGGCAACCGGTCAGCCTCACCGGTGACTGTTGCGCTGCCATCCCGGTCCTGGCGGGGCTGCAGGCAGCCGGGATTGCGCCGGCCGTGGTCTGGGTCGATGCGCACGGGGACTTCAACACGCCCGAAACCTCGCCGTCGCAGTTTCTCGGCGGGATGCCGCTGGCGATGATGGCGGGGCGCGGCCCTCAGGGGCTGATGGCCGCGTCCGGTGCCGCTGCCGTGGCGGAGGAGCGGATCGTCCTCGTGGACGGGCGCGATCTCGACCCGCTGGAGGCGGAGGCCGTCGCCGGTTCCGGTCTCGTCCATATCGAGGTCGCGGCCCTCGGTGATCTGCGGCTCCCGGCGCCGGTTCTGCTGCATATCGACATGGATGTGCTCGACGCGGCGGAGGCGCCGGCCTTCAACTATCCGGTGAAGGGCGGGCCCGGCCCCGCCGCGCTGGCCGAGGCTCTGGCGGGCTTCTCCGCAGCGAACCGGATCGCCTGCCTCTCGATCTCCGGTTGGACACCGTCCATCGACGCGGATGGTCGCACGGCCACGGCCTGCCGAGAGGCGCTGAAGCCGCTGATCGGCTGAAACGGCCGCGGCTTGGAGCGGAGTGCTCCCGGCAGAGCCCCAGAGAGCCATGCTTGCGGCGTCGATCAGCGCGGCGTGCAAATCAGGCGCAAGGGCGCGCGCCGGGAGATGCAGGTGCGCCGCACCTCTCCAGCCGGTGCAGCCCGTTCCACGGCGACGAGGCCGTGCTCCGCCTCATCCGGCGTATCGGCCACGGCTGCAGGCTCCCCGGGCGCTCCAAGCGAGCCGACTGGCGGATCGGAGACGAAGGCTGCCGGGCGGGGATCGGGCTCGGCGGCGCTACGATCCGCCTGATCCCCGGCCATCTCGACGAGCATCAGGATCACGAATTCCATTCTGGCGCATCCTCTACACGGGTTCTCCCGCTGTCCCCC
>JBCBWF010000360.1:0-5136 GCA_039817245.1 Pseudomonadota bacterium
ATTGCGACGCCGTTGAAGCCCTTCTGGCCGTGGGTCTCGAGCGAGTAGCCGAGCGCCTCGATTTCGGCGCGCAATTCTCGCCAGGGGCGCGATCGAGGATGTCGTGCGCGGTCTGCCCGGCGACGAGACGGACGAGCAGGCGCGCTGGATCGAGGGCACCGTGTTCGGCAAGGACGGCGGCGCGCTCCGCCTCTGCGGCCTCTACCTGCCCAATGGCAACCCCGCCCCCGGCCCGAAATACGACTACAAACTCAAATGGATGGCCCGGATGGAGGCCCGCATCGAAGCGCTCCTGGCCGAGGAGATGCCGCTGGTGCTCGCCGGCGACTACAACACCATCCCCGAGCCCCGCGACGCCGCCGACCCCGCCGCCTGGACCGCCGACGCCCTCTACCTGCCCGACACCCGCGCCGCCTGGCGGCGCATGGTCCATCTCGGCCTGCATGACGCCACGCGCGAATGCAGCCAGGAGGACGAGCTCTACAGCTTCTGGGACTATCAGCGCGGCGCCTGGGAGCGGAACGACGGCATCCGCATCGACCACCTGCTGCTGAGCGCCGAGGCTGCCGACCGGCTTGAGGGAAGCTGGATCGAGAGCGCCATGCGCAACCGCGAGAAGCCCTCGGACCATGTGCCCGTCTGGGCCAGACTGGCGCTCTGACGCCGCATCGGTGCGCTCCGCTCCCGGCTGAAAGCTCTTGCGGCCGCTCCCTCCCACGTCATTCTGGGCCGCAAAGTCTGAAGGCGGTATGAGCGATGTGGCTCCTTCTTCAATCGGCAGAGAGCCTCGCATATTCATACTATGTTCTTCAGTCTGTGCCCACAATGACGTGGGTGGGCGCGGGCGCTGAGATGGGTCAGCACAGCCGGAAAGCGGTCTCGAACGTCGGTAAATTAACTCGGTAAAACAATCAAAATGCGGCCCGGAGCGGTGGGCTTCGGGCCGCGTTTCGCGGCGGCCGGCTAGGCGCTGAAATCGAAGGCCCAGATGCCCGGCGAGACCTCGACCAGTGCCTCCACATAGGGCGAGCCTGCGCGGTTCTCGCCGCTCACCGAGAACTCCAGCAGCATCTCCGGCCGTGTCACCGTGCCGTCGAAGAGCAGCCCGGTCCAGAAATCGATCCCGGCCTGTTCGCCCTCGCGATCGAGCACATTGCGGTAGAGGGTCCGCACCAGATCCGTGTCCGACAGGAAATCCGGATTGCCATAGCTCGAGGAGAACTCGGCGGAGAACAGGAACGCCTCGGCCAGACCGACCTCGGAGAGCCCCTCCTCGCGCTGGTCGATCCAGAAGTTGAGCCCCGCCACGTCGATGTCGCCGTCGCGATCGAGCCCCGCCTCGTAGAGATAGGCGACCGTGCGCGCCTGGGTCTCGGAGAGGCCGAAGCCGAACTCGTTCAGCACCTCCGCCGCGACCACCTGGAAATCCGGCAGCCCGAAGGAGCCCTCCACGATGCGCGGATAGACCCCGTCGAAGAGCTCGGGCGTGTAGACCGGCACCACCGGCTCGAAGCCGTTCGCGAGGAAAAGGCGCACCGGGGTGGAGAGGCTGTCCACCACCCCGTCCTGGATCTCGCCGAACTCCGCATCGCTGAGATCGCCGCCGAAGAACACTTCGGGCGGCAGGATCGCCAGCGCCGCCGCGGTCTCGTTCGAGAGCGCCGCAGCGACGCGCGGCGTGGCGAAGGAGGTGCCGAAGGTCGAGCCCCAGAACGGGTGCTCCACCAGCCCGTCCGCGAGGATGTCGAGATTGCCGAGCGAGTCGAAATTGGCGAAGAGGCCGAAGCCGCCGGGATCCACGTTGTAGGCGCCGACGGTAAGCGTGTTCGGATAGCCCTGCCCGAATTCCGGCATCTCCTGCGCCACATTCGCCGCGGCCTGGATGAAGGGGATGCCGAGCGAGTTGAGAAAGGAGAGCTCGGCCACCACCGCGTCGTCCGGATCGACGCCCACCAGCGACATGCTGACGCCCGAGAGCACCGTGGGCCCGGCGAAGAACAGGAAATCGTTGAGCGCGTATTCGAGCCCCGAGCTGGTGGAGCCGTCGAGCTGCAGCGCGGGATCGAAGACGGCGGGGATCTGGAAGGAGTAGCCGCCGTTGAACTCGTCCACATCGATCAGGATGCGGTCCGGCGTGTTGCCGAAATCGAGCGCGGTGTCGAAGGCGTGCAGCACCCAGTCCCCGTGCAGCGGCCCGCCGCCGGAGGGGGTGCTGTAGACCTCGAAATCGCCGACGATGTCGATCTGCTCGTAGACCAGGAAGCCGTTGCGCTCCACGACGCCGCTGCTGATCGTGATGGGACCGCGATTGGGCCGGTCGAAGCCGCTAAGCCCGGTATACTCGAAGAAGGTATCGTCGAAGAAACCGTCGCCGTTGTAGTCCACGCTCGTCCGGTAATAGAAATCGCCGTAGTCGTAGAACACGACGCCGGGGGAGAACTGCGCGATCGTCGAGAAGTCGTCGATGATGACCGTGGCGTTGCGCGTCATCGCATGCTCCAGGCTGGCTTCACTCGGTGGTCACTCTGCCGTCACGCTGCCCGCCGGCCGGGGCTGGCGGTGCCGCCCCGGCCTGGCTTGCGCAGAGTAAGGGGCGCCCACCGCCCCTACCAAGCCCCAATGGCGCCGCAAGGGCGGTTCCCGGGCGCCCGGCCGGGCCGATCTGTCCCGAAACCGGCCGAACGGCCGCGCTTGACGGGTCTGGGGATGTCCTCCACAAAATTCGGCATTGCTCTTTCGAACGGCAGGAGACGGACAGCGTCCGCAGACGAGGCAAAAGCCCGCCGGACGACACCGGGACCGCCGGAGCCGGTCCTGCCGGAACGAGATCTTTCCGGGCAAGGCCCGCGCCCGGCGGGTCGCGCCGCATACCAACCACCCCAGAACGTCCTCAGGGAGACCTCCATGCACAAGCCCTTCATCGCCACGCTGCTCGCGGGCGCGCTCTCGTTCGGCACCGCCTCGGCGGCCGAGTTCATCTCCATCGGCACCGGCGGCGTGACCGGCGTGTACTACCCCACCGGCGGCGCCATCTGCCGGCTGGTGAACAAGAGCCGCAAGGAGCACGGCATCCGCTGCGCGGTCGAATCGACCGGCGGCTCGGTCTACAACATCAACACTATCAAGGCCGGCGAGCTGGAATTCGGCGTCGCCCAGTCCGACTGGCAGTTCCACGCCTTCAACGGCACCTCGAAATTCGAGGACAACCCGTTCCCCGAGATCCGCGCGATGTTCTCCGTGCATCCCGAGCCCTTCACCCTGCTGGTGCGCGGCGACAGCGGCATCGAGAGCTTCGAGGGCCTCAAGGGCAAGCGCGTGAATGTGGGCAACCCGGGTTCGGGCCAGCGCGCCACCATGGAAGTGGTGATGGACGCCTTCGGCATCGGCATGGACGATTTCGCGCTGGCGACCGAGTACAAGGGCTCGGAGATGGCCAAGGAGATCTGCGACGGCAATATCGACGCGATGATCTACACCATCGGCCACCCGGCCGCGGCCATCAAGGAAGCGACCACCACCTGCGACGTGAAGCTGGTGAGCGTGACCGGTGAGCCGATCGACAAGCTGGTGGCGGACAACCCCTACTACCGCAAGGCCACCATCCCGGGCGGCATGTATGCGGGCACCGACACGGACACCGAGACCTTCGGCGTGGGCGCCACCTTCGTGACCTCGGCCAAGGTGTCGGACGACGTGGCCTATGTGGTCGCCAAGGCGGTGCTCGAGAACCTCGACGACTTCCGCAAGCTGCACCCGGCCTTCGCCAATCTGAAGGCCGAGGAGATGGTGTCGGACGGCCTCTCCGCCCCGATCCATCCGGGCGCCGAGAAGGCCTACAAGGAGCTCGGCCTGAAGTAAGGGCCTCCGCCCTGCCCCAACCGGCCCGGCGCCGCGCGCGCCGGGCCCTTCGCCGCGCGCCCGCGCGTGCGCCGCTTGCCCGGAGGCCCCCGACATGACCGACACAGCCGCGCGATCCGCCGAGGATATGGTCGCTGAATCCGACACCGGCGCGCGCACTGTCGCCGGCTGGCAGGGACGGCTGATCATCGGGCTCTGTATCGCGTGGTCGGTCTTCCAGCTCTACATCGCCTCCAAGGCGCCGGGCGTGCTGGCGCAGGCGACCGGGATCTCGGGCTTTGCGAATATCGTGGCGCAGGCGCGCTTCGTGCACCTTGCCTTCGCGCTGCTGCTGGCCACCCTCGCCTTCCCGATGTTCGGGCATCGCCACCGCATTCCCTGGTACGACTGGGTGCTGGCGGCGGGCGGTGTGGGGGCCTGTCTCTATCTCATCCTCTTCCGCTTCGAGATCGCGGACCGGCCGGGGCTCTGGACCACCACCGACATCACGGTGTCCGGCATCGGCATGACGGTGCTGATGATCACGGTCTACCGCTCGCTCGGCCTGCCGCTGGTGATCATCGGCTGCGCCTTCCTGTCGCTCGCCTTCTTCGGGGGCGAGAGCGAATGGGTGCGCAACATCACCAATTACGGCGGCGCCTCCTTCTCGAAGGCGATGGGCCATTACTGGATGCAGACCGAGGGCGTGTTCGGCGTCGCCCTCGGCGTTTCGACCTCGATGATCTTCCTCTTCGTGCTGTTTGGCGCGCTGCTGGACAAGGCGGGAGGCGGCAACTGGTTCATCAAGGTGGCGATCGCGCTGCTGGGCGCGCTGCGGGGCGGGCCGGCGAAGGCCTCCGTGCTCTCCTCGATGATGACGGGCATGATCTCCGGCTCCTCCATCGCCAACACGGTGACGACGGGCACCTTCACCATCCCGCTGATGAAGAAGATCGGCTTTCCGGCGGAGAAGGCCGGGGCCGTGGAGGTCGCCTCCTCCACCAACGGACAGCTCACCCCGCCGGTGATGGGGGCCGCGGCCTTCCTGATGGTGGAGTATGTCAACATTCCCTACATCGAGGTGGTGAAGCACGCCTTCCTGCCGGCGGTGATCTCCTACATCGCGCTGCTCTACATCGTGCATCTGGAGAGCCTGAAGATGGGGCTGGAGGGGCTGAAGAAGCCCGGCCGGCGCATCGGGGTGCTGATGATCCTGATCCTGTTCCTGAGCGGCTTCCTGGTGATGGCGGCGCTGACGGGGATCCTGGTGGTGGCGCGGACCGCGCTGCAGCGCGGTCC
>JBCBWF010000520.1:0-3243 GCA_039817245.1 Pseudomonadota bacterium
CGCCCGGGCGCACTGGTCCCTCCGGCGCTCTCGCGGATCCGCGAGAGCCGCGGCCCCTTCGCCAGTGAGGACGACCTGCTCCTCGCGGCCTTCTACGGCGCGCCGGAATACGACGCGCTGAAGGCCGCGGGCCCGATCCGGACGGACGACCCACTCGGCCCCACGCCGATCGTTACGCTGGTGCGCGAGCTGGTCTCCCGCCCCACGATCCGGAGTGTCCAGGTCCGCCTGCCTGCCCCTGATCCCGGGCCCTGAACCGGACGCAACCATGCGGCATTGCAGCGCTGCGCGCCGCAATACATCCCGCGCTCGGGCCCCGCTTGCCGCAGGGCCCGAGCCGCCCAGCCTCACCGTTCTGCCCTTCTTCCGAAGCGTTGGGGCGAGCGATGGCGTTGGGGATCGGGTCGGTGAGAACCTGCAGAGACGGTTTCTGGCGGTAGCGCCGGCGTTCGATGCTGAGCGTCACCGGCAAGCCGGCTTCGCCCAGCCTTTCGAGACCCGTCAGACGCAGTTCCGCCCGCCGGGTTTGGGCACGAAGGCTGCCGCGCGGTCCCGGGCTTGACCCGGGACCTCCTTGACCAGGCCCGGCATCCCGCAGGCGCGCAACACCACCTGCCCGGGCCGCTCGACCGGGCGAAATGGAGGCCGCATCTCAGTGACGGAAGTGACGCCGTCCCGTGAAAAGCATCGCGATGCCCCGTGCATTGGCCGCCTCGATCACTTCCGCGTCGCGAACCGAGCCACCGGGCTGGATCACGGCCGTTGCCCCCGCATCGGCGGCTGCGATCAACCCATCGGCGAAAGGGAAGAACGCGTCCGATGCGACGGCCGCCCCCGCAGTCAGCGGAACAGCGAGGCCAAGCGCCTGCGCCATATCCTCGGCCTTTCGGGCTGCGATGCGCGTGCTGTCCACCCGGCTCATCTGTCCGGCGCCGATCCCCACCGTCGCACCGGCGCGCGCATACACGATCGCGTTGGACTTCACATGCCGCGCCACGGTCCAGGCGAAGTCGAGATCGGCGCGCTCCTCGTCGCTCGGCGCGCGCGCGGTGACGAGGCGGGGCTGTTCGGCGCCGCTGCCCGGATCGTCGGCATCCTGAACCAGAAAGCCGCCGGCCACTTGGCGGATATCGAGCCGCGGTGCCGAGGGATCGGGCAGACCGTCGGTCAGGAGCAGTCGCAGATTGGGCTTCTCCGCAAAGACGTCTCGCGCGCCGGCATCCGCGCCGGGTGCGATGACCACCTCGGTGAAGACGCGTGTGATGGCTTCTGCCGCTGCGGCATCGAGCGGGCGATTGAGGGCCACGATCCCTCCGAAGGCGGAGACGCGGTCGCAGTCGAAGGCGCGCTCATAGGCCTCCGCAAGGGTCGCACCGATGGCCGCGCCGCAGGGATTGGCGTGCTTTATGATCGCACAGGCGGCCCCTCCGTCGCGATCGAGATCGGCGACGAGCTCGCAGGCGGCATCGGTGTCGTTGATGTTGTTGTAGCTGAGCGCTTTGCCCTGCACCTGAACCGCCGTCGCGACACCGGGGCGCGCACTGCCATCGCTGTAGAAGGCCGCGCGCTGATGCGGGTTCTCGCCGTAACGGAGCGGCTGGAGGAGCTGGCCGGCAAAGGCGCGCCGGCGCGGGGGATCTTCTCCCCCCTGCGCCGCCAGCCAGGTGGAAACGGCGGCATCATAGGCCGCCGTGCGAGCGAGCGCGATGCCTGCAAGGCGCCGCCGCAGCGCGAGACTGGTGCCGCCGGTCGCCCTGATCTCCGCGAGTACGGCTTCGTAGTCGCCGGTGTCCACCAGCACGGCGACGGAGGCATGGTTCTTGGCGGCGGCCCGGATCAACGCCGGCCCGCCGATATCGATGGTCTCGATGCAGTCCTCGAAGGACGCGCCGCGGGCGACGGCCGCCTCGAAGGGGTAGAGATTGACCACGACGAGATCGATGGCCGCGATGCCGTGTGCTTCCATCGCCTCAAGATGGGCGGGCTTGGCCCGGTCTGCGAGGATTGCGCCGTGGATCATCGGGTGCAGGGTCTTCACCCGGCCGTCCATCATCTCGGGAAAGGCCGTGAGATCGGCGACATCGCGCACGCCGAGCTCTGCTGCGCGCAGCCGCTCCGCCGTGCCGCCGGTGGAGATGAGCTCGATGCCGCCCTCGGCGAGCCCGGTGGCCAGGCGCTCCAGACCGGTCTTGTCAGAGACAGACAGCAGAGCCCGGCGTACGGGCCTGTGTCCGCTGCCGAACGCTTCGACTGGGTTGTCCTGCATCGACCCGCTCCTTCCCCGTTTCGCCTGTCGGTGAAAGGACTAGGCGAGAGCCCTCACAGTGTCATGGCTCTATTCCCTCGACACGGCCTTTGTCTCGAAGATCGAAGCAAGCGGTGTCCGGCTCCGCCGGACGCATTCCGCGCGCGGGCCGTCGCTTACGCTGGCCCGCGCCGCCCGTGGCCCGCGCGACGTCCCACACTGAGGGCAGTACGCGTGGCCAGTGCCGGGCTGGCCACGGGCGAGACCTCTCCGCACGCCGCGGGCGAGAGGCGGGCCAAGCCGCGGAACGGATTGCGCGGCGCTCTGAGGCCTGCTTCGGGGATCAGGGGCGGCGTTGGAGGCATGCGGCATAGAAACCATCGATGCCACCGAGGGACGGGAGCATGGAGGGCAGGCAGCGCAGGTCGCCATCCGCTGTGACCGCGCCCGGCGGCAGCGCCGGGTCGTCTGAGGCGAGAGCAAGGCGTCGGGCGTCCGCTCTGTCGGCAAGGAAGGCAGCGATCTGAGCTTCGCCTTCGGCTGCGAGAAGCGAGCAGGTCGCGAAGACCAGCGTGCCGCCCGGTGCGAGCCATGGCCAGGCGCGGCGGAGCAGGCTGGCCTGCAAGTCGGTGAGGGAGCTCAGCTCCGCAGCAGCGGCCTCTTCGGCATCCGCGCCGTCCGCTGTGCTGCCGAAGCGATGCGGCAGGTCCGGGTGGCGGCGAAGGGTGCCGGTCGCACTGCAGGGCGCATCGATCAGGATCGCGTCGAAGGGGCTGTCCGGCGCCCAGTCGAGCATATCGGCCACCACGAGCTTCGCCGACAGGCCCGTTCGCTCCAGGTTCGCGCGCAGCCGTTCCATGCGCCGCGGATTGGCATCGACCGCCGTCACATCGGCGCCCATGGCTGCGAGCTGCAGGGTCTTCCCGCCCGGCGCCGCGCAGAGATCGAGCACCTGCGTGCCCGGACGCGGCGCCAACAGGCGCGCAGGCAGGGCGGCC
>JBCBWF010000672.1:0-1653 GCA_039817245.1 Pseudomonadota bacterium
ATGACGGACAAGCTGACGGACGCACAACGCGAGAAGATCATGGGCGCGATCCCGGCGGGTCGGATGGGCGCGCCCGGCGAGATCGCGGCCGCCACGGTCTATCTCGCCTCCGAAGAGGCGGCTTATGTGACGGGCCAGACACTGCATGTGAACGGCGGAATGGCGATGATCTGAGCCGTTCGCGTGGCTCTGTTGCGCGCTATCGCCAAGCAGGCGCGGTTTGCGCGCGCCGGGTCTTGTTGTTATGCGCCGAGCGGTCTATTTGGCGACGACCGCGGCGGTCGCTGTAACGGAACGCCGGTTCGAACGGTTCGCGCGCTTGAGCACTGATCAGAAGGCTGCGTCTGAAAGCGGCGATTGAAGGAAACGAGGAGAGGACATGAGCGACATCGCGGATCGCGTAAAGAAGATCGTCGTCGAGCATCTGGGCGTCGAGGCGGACAAGGTGGTCGAGGGCGCGAGCTTCATCGACGATCTGGGGGCCGACAGCCTGGACACGGTGGAACTCGTGATGGCCTTCGAGGAAGAATTCGGCATCGAGATCCCCGATGACGCGGCCGAGAGCATCCAGACCTTCGGCGACGCGGTGAAGTTCATCGGCGAGCGCAGCTCGGCCTGAGCCCGGACCTCGAACCGGACTGCTGGCCTCCGGCGCGGAGGCCGACCAGCACGCGGCAGTCCCCGGCGGCTGCCGCGTTTGTCTTGGCCGGGCCCGGACGCTTCGATAGAAGCGTGAGACGGCCCCCGGAGAGGCCAAGGCGTCAGGGCCGCCGCACAATGCCCGGCGCGCGATCAAGACGGACAGGGGAGAGCACCATGCGCCGTGTCGTGGTGACAGGAATGGGAATGGTTTCGCCGCTCGCTTGCGGTGTGGAGGAAACCTGGTCGCGCGTGCTTTCCGGGGCCTCCGGGGCGAACCATATCGCCTATTTCGACGCGAACCATCTGCCCTGCCGGATCGCCTGCGAGATCCCGCTCGGCGACGGCTCCGACGGAAGCTTCAACCCGGACGACTGGGTGGCGGCGAAGGATCGGCGGAAATTCGACCGGTTCATCACCTATGCGCTGACCGCGGCGGAGCAGGCGGTGCGCGATGCGAACTGGCTGCCGGAGGACGAGGAGGCGCGCGAGCGCACGGGCGTGCTGATCGGCTCCGGCATCGGCGGGATCGAATTCATCGCCGAGACCGCGGTGACCCTGAAGGAGAAGGGGCCGCGGCGAGTCTCGCCCTTCTTCATACCCGGCGCGCTGATCAATCTCTGCTCGGGGCAGGTCTCGATCAAATACGGGTTCAAGGGGCCGAATCATGCGGTGGTGACCGCCTGCTCGACCGGTGCTCATGCGATCGGGGACGCGGCGCGGCTGGTCGCACTCGGCGATGCGGATGTGATGCTGGCCGGCGGGGCGGAGAGCCCGGTCTGCGAGATCTCGGTGGCCGGTTTCTCGGCCTGCAAGGCGCTCTCCACCGGTTTCAACGACACGCCGGAGCGGGCCTCGCGCCCCTATGACCGCCAGCGCGACGGCTTCGTGATGGGCGAGGGGGCGGGTGTGCTGGTGCTCGAGGCGCTGGAGCATGCGCAGCGGCGCGGCGCCAAGATCTATGCCGAGGTGCTGGGCTACGGGCTTTCGGGCGACGCCTATCACATCACGGCC
>JBCBWF010000513.1:0-3370 GCA_039817245.1 Pseudomonadota bacterium
ACCAAGAGCACGACCGACCGCAGCGCCCAGCCGGCGAAGGCCAGCGGGCCCGACGCCGTCTCGCCCGCCTCCAGCCTGAGCGCCGCACGCGCCTCGAGCCGGGCGAAGCGGCGGCGCAGATAGACGAGCGCCAACAGCATGTACACGCTCGCCCAGAACCGGTAGCGCCGCGCAAAGGTCTCCACCTCGTCCGGATTGCGCTCGATGAAGCCGGGGCTCCACTCCTCGACGAAGACCGGCAACGATTTCAGCACGAAGAGCGGCAGGGCCGCGAGCACGACCAGGGCGGTGAGCCACACATAGCGCCACCCCGCCAGCCGGATGAGCTGGCGCACGCGCGCCCCGGCGAAGAAGGCGCTCATCCGCGCCTCGGCCGCTTGATGGGCGAGCGCCATCGGCATCCGCGCGAGCAGCATCAGCGCCAGCGCCACGCCCGCCATCCCAACCACGGGCCCGACCCAGGCCTGCTCATAGCCCTTGTTGAAGGAGTTCTCCCACCCGCCCCACCAGGACAGGAGCCAGAGCAGCGTGAATGGCAGCGTGCCCGCCGCGATCGTGGCCAGGGCCGCGAGCCCCCAGCGCAGGTTCGACCAGAGCGCTCCGGCCACCCGCCAGGCAAGCGGCGCGCTGGGGCTCGCCTCGCCGAACAGCCAGTTCGGCAGCGGTGCGCGGCGGCGGATCCGCCCGTGCTCGGCCAGATCCTCGCGCGCCAGCACGGCCTCGCTGCGCATGAGCCGCATGAGCCAGCCGAGCACCAGCACCGCCGTGAGCGGATGGAGGCAGAGGAGGCTGCCCACCACGATCCGCCCCAGCCCGCCGAGCCAGGCGAGCACGCCCTGGCGCGGCACAAGCCCCGCGAGGAACGGCGCGGCGGGCGCGCGCTCCGCGGTTGCGCTCACGCGAAGATCTCCTCGAGCGCGCGGCTCTCGGTGCGCGGCGTCTCGACCCCCATGATCGCGCCGACAGTGGCGGCGACAGCGCTCTGGTCCACCGGCTTGTCGAGCACCCGGCCGCGCACGATGCCGGGCCCGAAGACCAGCGCGAAGATCTCGTGCGCCGAGCGCGAGTTGAAATGGTGCTGGAAGGGCACGCTCATCAGCGGGTTCGCATCCCGCCCGCAATCGGGCACCACCATGAACACGGTATTTCCGGCGTATTCGGGATCGGCATCGGTCGCCGCGACCAGCCGGGCGAGATCGCGATCGATGGCGGCGATGGCGCGCGTGTAATGCGAGGCGTTGCCCCAGTGGACGTAGTCCGGGTCCTGATAGTTGATCATCATCAGCCGCGGGCGCAGATGCCGGAGCGCCCAGAGCGCGAGCTCGGTCAGCGCCGCATCGCCGCGCGGGTTCTTGAGCCCGTCATCGCCGTAGTAGCGCTGCCACTCCGCCCACATGGCCTCGATCTCCGGGGCCTGGGTAGCCCCGCCGTCCCGTGACTGCTTGGCGACAAGCTCGGCAAGCTCCGTCTCGGCGGCGGCGCGCGCCTCATCCGTGCCGCCGCCCTCGGCGAGAAAGCGGCTCAGCTTCCAGCGCTTGAAGCGGTACAGGCTGAGCACTTCGCTCCGATAGGCGACGCCGAGGCTCTTGTGGATGCCGTAGCTGAGGAACTCCTCCTGCGGCCGGTCCTCCCCGTTCACCAGAAGCGCCTGATGCGCGGGGATGTCGAAGCGGCTCCGGAAATATTCGAAGAGCGTCGGTTCGGTCGGCTCGAAATGGCCGATCTCCGCTCCCTCGCCCACATCGCGATAGGCGCCATATCGGCCGGTCAGCAGGTTGATCGTGCCCTCCGCGTGGCTCGTATCCACGCCGTCGATCTGGGCGATGCTCATCTGCGGCATCAGCACGCCGCGCGGTGCCAGGCGATGCAGCAGGCCGGGCGCGAAGCTCGTCTCCGCCTCGATGGTCTCGCGCCGGCGCACGCCGCCGCCGAAGCGCACGACGACGACATTGGGCCCGCGATAGGCCGCGCGGGCCGGACCCGCCACCAGGCCGCCCGCGACCGCAGCCGCCGCGGCCCCGATGAGCCCGCCGTTGAACTGTCTGCGATCGATCGCCATGGCGCTCCCCCGACCCTGCGCAATCTGCCGCAAGGATACACGACCCGGCGCGCAATGTCCGGCACGACAGCGCGCCGACGCCCGAAAGCCCCCCGACTGCAACAAATCCTTCGCGGAACGCATTGCCGTAAAGGCGAGTTTCCTGCGTGTCACGCAACTTTGTCGCGAGCGTAGTGCCGGGGCGTTGGTCTGTGTTTATCCGCCTCGGCGAGAAGACCGTTTCTTATGAAGAAGGATCCCGCCTATGGAATCGCTGTTTCCGCTCGTCGCTTCCGAGACCCTCGATGTCTCCAGTGAAAGCATCATGACCGCCGAAGTCCTCGCCGATGAGGGGGCGGACAACGACCGCCGCATCGTGGAGGACGTCGAGTTTCTGGGTGTGTTTGAGTTCCCGAGCCTGCTCGAATTCGAGAGCACCACGGTGGGCGGGCTCTCCGGCATCACCTACGATCCCGAGAGCGAGACCTACTTCGCCGTCTCCGATGATCGCGACGCCGGCGAGGATGGAACGCCGCGGGTCTACGAGATTTCCATCGACCTGTCGGACGGCACGCTCGATGACGGCGATGTCGCGCTCGTCGATGTCTTCGCGCTGACCCAGGTCGACGGCACGACAACGCTCGATGTGATCAACCCCGATCCCGAGGGCATCGCGCTCGACGAGATGGGCCAGTTCTACATCTCCTCCGAGCGCGACTTGAACGGCGACCCCGCGATCTTCCTCTTCGACGAGACCTTCTCGCAGATCGGCGAACTCACGGTCGACGACAAGTTCCTGCCGGACGGCGGCGGCACCGCGGGCGTGCGCAACAATCTGGGCTTCGAGAGCCTCACCATCACGCCGGACCAGACCACGCTCTACACCGCCACGGAAAGCGCGCTGGTCCAGGACGGAGAGGTCGCGAGCCTCGAGACCGGCTCGGCCGCGCGCATCATCCGCTACGATCTGCAGACCGGCGAGCCGACGGCGGAATTCATCTACGAGGTGGATCCCATCGCGGCCGAGCCCGACCCGGTGGACGCCTTCGCCGATAGCGGGCTCGTGGAGCTTCTGGCCCTCGACAACGAGGGCACGCTGCTCGCGCTGGAGCGCTCCTTCTCCGTGGGCGCGGAGGATCGCGGCTATACCGGCAAGCTCTACCTGGTGCGCACCCAGGGGGCGACGAATGTCATCGACTTCGACGCGGTGCCGACGGAGATCGAGGATGGCGAGCTCGAGATCAATGTCGACGAGGTCGCGACGAAGGAGCTGCTGGCCGATCTCTCCGAATTCGACATCGTGGTCGACAATGTCGAGGGGCTGGCCTTCGG
>JBCBWF010000652.1:0-1819 GCA_039817245.1 Pseudomonadota bacterium
CGAACATCGCCGCCATACCCTCAAGGAACGCCTTGTTCTCTGCGCTCTCGATCCCGGTGACATAGGAGGCCGCGATGTAGATCCCCGTCGCGTCGCCGCCCATCGACTTAGCCGTGCCCTCGTCGACCGCGAGGTTGCCGTAGGGCATGTCGACACCCGCCGCCCGCAGCTGCTTGGTCAGCGTCACGTTAGGGGCGCCACCGGCCGTCGAAGTGATCAGCGCATCTGCGCCCGAGGCCTTGAGCTGGGAGATGATCGCGGTCCAGTCCGAACCATCCATAGGCAGGTACTCCTCGCCCATGACTTCGCCGCCCTGGCCTTCGACATAGGCGCGGGTGAACTCAAGCATACCGCGGCCGAAGGCGTAGTCGGAGCCGATCAGGAAGAACGTCTTCGCCTCATACTCTTTCATGAAGTGATCGACGATGGGGGCCACCTGCTGCTCGGGCACCCAGGCGTTGATGTACATCCAGGGAGAGCACGAGCGGCCCTCATAGAACGACGTGTAGATGTAAGGGGTCTGTCCGCGATTGACGATCGGGAGCCCGGCATTGCGCGCCGCCGATGTCTCCATCGAGATGAGAACGTTGACCTTCTCCTCGTAGACGAGGCTCTCGAAGGCCCGCTGTGCGCCCTGCGCGCCGGAGTTGTCGTCGGCCACGACGAGTTCGATCTGCTTCCCGAGGATTCCGCCGGCCTCGTTGATCTCCTTGGCGGCATACTCCGAGGACTGCACCACAGAGGGCGCAACCACACTGTTGGCACCGGAGAGCCCCACGGGAATGCCGATCTTGATCGTGTCTTCGGCGGCGGCCGGTGCGACCGAAAGCGCTGCCACGACGGCAGCGATGGAAAGCGGTCTCAGGGTCGTCATCGTTTCACCTCCTTGGGGATCCGGGGTCTGGGGCGGTTGTCAGATGGTCAGTGCCAACCCGGCGTGAGGTCGGTCCCGAGCATCTCGTCGTAGAGATCGGTTCGGCGGTCGCGCAGCAGTTGGTTGAAGTCGTTGAGGCGACGCTTTCGCCGTGCGTCTGCTAGGTTCAGGCGCGCCGTGAGCACTTCAGTTGCGTCCTCGGAGGCGGGGCCCGCCACGGGCCAGCCTTCGTGGTTCACGATCAGGCTCTGGCCGATGAAGGGCTGGCCGCGCTCGGTGCCGATCCGGCAGGCCGCGGCCACGCAGAACGAGTTCGAATGGGCCGCGCCCATGCAAAGGATGTTGGACATTGAGGGGAGCGTGGCGGGCTGCGAGGGCATCGGCACCCAGTTCGTCGGCACGCAGACGATGTCCGCCCCCTGGACCGCCAGCAGCCGCCAAGCTTCGGGGAACCAGCCATCGTAGCAGATGAGCGCGCCGATCCGGCCGAGCGGCGTGGCGAAGACCGGGTAGCCGTGGTCGCCCGGATCGAACCAGAGGTTCTCCGCGTCCCAGAGATGGGTCTTGCGGTAGACTCCGATGAGACCGTCCGGCCCGACGACGGCGGCCGAGTTGAAGAGCTTGCCCCCCTCCCGCTCGCAGAAGCCGCCGATGATGTGCAGGCCGTGCCCTCGGGCGATCTCGGCCCAGCCTTGAACGGTATCGGACTCCGCCGCCGTGCCCGACAGCGCGAAAGCCTCCGCACGGGTCTCAAAGACGTAGCCGCTATCCGAGAGCTCCGGCAGCACGACCATATTCGCACCAGCGGCCGCCGCCTCCTCGATCATCGCGAAACCGGTCGCGCGATTGGCAGCCAGATCGCCGATCTTGGGCTCGAACTGCAGGCACGCAACGGTGACCTCGGCTTCGCCGGCAGGCATCTCGGTTGACACGTTGGTACTCCCG
>JBCBWF010000354.1:0-5197 GCA_039817245.1 Pseudomonadota bacterium
CAAGGTGGCGGCGGGGCGCGAGGCGGAGATCCGGCCCTGCGTGGGCGCCACCTACTGCCTCGACCGGATCTACGAGGGGGGCGAGGCGCTCTGCATCCACAACGCCGCCACCGGGCGCGAGGAGACGATGCCCCATGCGATCCCCCGCGCCGCCGCACCGCGCCGCGCGGTGGTGGTCGGCGCGGGGCCGGCGGGGCTCGAGGCCGCCCGGGTGCTGGCCGCGCGTGGCCATGCGGTGACGGTGCTGGAGGCCGCCGAGCAGCCCGGCGGCCAGATCCGCCTGATCGCCCGCCTGCCACGCCGGCGCGAGATGATCGGCATCGTCGACTGGCGCATGGCCGAGTGCGCGCGCGACGGTGTGACCTTCCGCTTCGGCGCACTGGCGGAGGCGGAGGATGTGGCGGCGGAGGCGCCCGATCTCGTCATCGTCGCCACGGGCGGGCTGCCGAACACGGAGGTGATCGGCGGCGCGCCGCTGCCGGGCTCCGAGCATGCCGTCTCGAGCTGGGACATCCTCTCCGGCAGCGTGCCCCCGGGCGCGGAGGTGCTTCTTTTCGACGACCATGCGGGCCATCCCGGCCTCTGCGCGGCGGAGGCGATCGCGGCGGCGGGCAGCGCGCTCGAGATCGTCACGCCGGAGCGCTTCTTCGCCGCCGATATCGGCGGGCTCAACCATGCCGGCTATGCCCGCGCCTTCGACCGCGCCGGCGTGCGCGTCACCATCTCGAAGCGGCTGACCGCGATCCGGCGCGAGGGCAACCGGCTCGTGGCCGCGATCGGCTCCGACTACTCGGACCGGGTGGAGGAGCGCCGGGTGGACCAGATCGTGGTCGAGCACGGCACCAGCGCGCTCGACGATCTCTATTTCTCGCTCCGCGACCGCAGCCTCAATCGCGGCGAGCTGGACCACCGCGCGCTGATCGAGGGCCGGCCCCAGCGCATTGGCCTGAACGGCGCTGCGATCCCGTCGGAAGGCTTCCAGCTCTTCCGCATCGGCGATGCGGTGGCCGGGCGCAACATCCACGCCGCGATCTACGATGCCCTGCGCCTCTGCAAGGATCTCTGACGGGCAGCCGGGCCCGTGGCGAGGGCAGAAAACGCCCTGCCGCGCCCGCGCCCACCCACGACATTGTTAGCTCCGAGAAAAGAACATTGAGTGAACGCAACGATGCGGTCCCGGTGTCCTTGATCGCGCGCGCGCCGCTCAAACGCCCGTCAGCCGGGCTCCTGAGTCCGCGCCTCTTCATATCCGCGTGAAGGCGTCACGATCTCGGGAGCGCGCCTTATCTCGCGCTCGTGGAAGCGCCAGTCTTCCAGCCGCGCCGCACTGCCGCGACGTTGCCATCCACGCCCCTCGATCCGGAGAAACCCCATGATCCGCATGCAGCAGACCCGCCGCAACACCGCCGCCGCCGTTGCCCTCGCCGCCCTGCTCGGCTCCGGCAGCCTCGCCGCCACGCCCGCCTTCGCCGGCTCCGACATCCTGAGCCACGGCACCTTCACCGGCGCCACGAACCATGTCACCACCGGTGGCGTCTCGATCGTCAAGACCGCGTCGGGCCATGTGGTCCTGCTCGAGCCGGATTTCAGCCTCGACGGCGCGCCGGACCCGCGCGTCGGCCTCGGCAAGGACGGCACCTATGACGACGCCTCCGATCTCGGCGAGCTGACCATGAAGGACGGGCTGCAAGTCTACACCGTGCCCGCCTCCGTCGACCTCTCCAAGTACAACGAGGTCTATATCTGGTGCCGCAAGTTCAGCGTGCCGCTCGGCGTCGCCTCGCTGAAATAAGCCCGAACCCGGCCCGCCCCTCGCAGAAGGCGGCCCCGCGCGGGCCTGCCGGGCGCGGGTGGGCGGGCGGGGCGTCCGGCAGGCCCGCGCGGGGCCTGCCCCATGCCGCGCCGCCGGTCGCCCGGGCGCGTCCCCGGCCGGGCGTCAGAGGCGCTCGGCGTGCCAGGCCACATGGTCCTCCATGAAGCTCGCCACGAAGTAGTAGCTGTGGTCGTAGCCCGGCTGCATCCGCATCATATGCGCCGTCCGCGTCTCCGATAGCGCCGCGGCCAGCACCTCCGGCTTCAGCAGATCCAGGAACTGGTCGTCCGAGCCCTGGTCCACCAGCACATCGCCCTGCCAGCCTGCGCTCCGAAGACAATGGCTCGCATCGAAGCCCTGCCACAGTGCCTCGTCCCCGCCGAGATAGGCGCCGAGCTGCTTGCGCCCCCAGTCCGAGCCCGACGGGTTGGCGATCGGCGCGAAGGCCGAGACCGAGCGGTAGAGATCCGGCCGCGCGAAGGCGAGCGTCAGCGCGCCATGCCCGCCCATCGAGTGCCCGGTGATCCCCTGGCGCGCCTCGTCGATCGGAAACTCCGTCGAGACCAGCGTCTGCAGATCCTGGGTCACATAGGAGCGCATCCGGAAATGCGCGGCCCAGGGGTCCTCGGTCGCGTCCACATAGAACCCCGCCCCCTGCCCGAGGTCATAGGCCTCGTCATCCGCCACACCCTCGCCGCGGGGCGAGGTGTCCGGGAACACCACCGCGATGCCATGCTCCGCCGCCCAACCCTGCGCACCGGCCTTGGTCATCGCGTTCTCATGGGTGCAGGTCAGCCCCGAGAGATACCAGAGGCAGGGCACCGGCCCCTCCTCGGCGGCGGGCGGCAGATAGACGGCGAAGGTCATCTCGCAGTCGCAGGCGCGCGAGGCGTGCTTGTAGACCCCCTGCACGCCCCCGAAGGCACGGTTCTCCGATACGGTTTCCATGGGTGAGGCTCCTCTCAGCCGGCAGCAAGCGCGACAACACGCGCCCCCGCGGCGCGCTGCAGGGCCTCGGGCGAGACCGAAAACACCGCGTCCGGCGCGCCGGCGGCGGCCCAGACGAGGGCATGGGCGAGAAGATCCTCGTCCATCAGAACAGGAACCGGGCGCGCATGGCCGATGGGCGGGACACCCCCGATGGCAAAGCCGGTCTCGGCGCGGACGCGCTTGGGATCGGCGCGCTCCAGCCGCTCCCCGGTCGCCGCTGCCACCCGCCCGGGGTCGAGCCGGTTGGCGCCCGAGACGAGCACGAGCCGCAGTGCGCCCTCGCCCGCCACCTCGAAGACCAGCGACTTCACGATCTGCGCCACCGTGCAGCCGCAGGTCGCGGCGGCCTCCTCGGCCGTCCGCGTCGAGGCAGGCATCGCGCGCACCGCGATGTCGAGCCCGAGGGCGGCCGCGGCGGCGGCCACCCGGTCCGGGCCTCTCGCGGCCATACCGGCCTCCCGGCCAGCGCGCCCCTCAGTAGGTGACGACGGCCCGGATCGACTTGCCCTCATGCATCAGGTCGAAGCCGGTGTTGATGTCGCCGAGGCCCATGGTGTGGGTGATCATCGGATCGATCTCGATCTTGCCTTCCATGTACCAGTCCACGATCTTCGGCACATCGGTGCGCCCGCGCGCGCCGCCGAAGGCCGTGCCGCGCCAGGAGCGGCCGGTGACGAGCTGGAAGGGCCGCGTCGAGATCTCGGCACCCGCGGGCGCCACGCCGATGATGATCGACTCGCCCCAGCCCTTATGCGCGCTCTCCAGCGCCGCGCGCATCACGCCCACATTGCCGGTGGCATCGAAGGTGTAGTCCGCCCCGCCCTTGGTGAGGTTCACGAGATAGGGGACGAGATCGCCCTCCACCTCCTTGGGATTCACGAAGTCGGTCATGCCGAACCGCTCGGCCATGGCCCGCTTGCCCTCGTTGAGGTCCACGCCCACGATCTGGTCCGCACCCGCCATGCGCAGGCCCTGGATCACGTTGAGCCCGATCCCGCCGAGGCCGAACACGATGGCGCGGCTGCCCATCTCCACCTTCGCGGTGTTGATCACGGCGCCGATCCCGGTGGTCACGCCGCAACCGATATAGCAGATCTTGTCGAAGGGCGCGTCCTCGCGGACCTTCGCCAGCGCGATCTCCGGCAGCACCGAATGGTTCGCGAAAGTCGAGCAGCCCATGTAATGCTTGATCGGGTCGCCATCGAGCGTCGAGAAGCGCGAGGTGCCGTCCGGCATCAGGCCCTGGCCCTGGGTGGTGCGGATCGCCTGGCAGAGATTGGTCTTGGGGTGCAGGCAGTACTCGCACTCCCGGCATTCGGGCGTATAGAGCGGGATCACATGGTCGCCCTTCTTCAGCGACGTCACGCCCGGGCCCACATCGACGACGACGCCCGCGCCCTCATGGCCGAGGATCGCGGGGAAGATACCCTCCGGATCCGCGCCCGACCGGGTGAACTCGTCCGTGTGGCAGATGCCGGTCGCCTTCATCTCCACCAGCACTTCGCCGGCCCTCGGGCCATCGAGGTTCACTTCCGTCACTTCGAGCGGCTTGCCCGCCTCGAACGCCACCGCTGCCTTTGTCCGCATGCGCATATCCCCCGGTTATCCGCCGAGGGGCCGACTGTCGCGCCGCCCCCCTCGGTCTGATCGCTTGCCGTAGGACAAGATGTCCCAACCGCCGATCACGACACTATCAGTTCATCCGCCGCTGCCAAGCGCGGAGCGCGCGGGCGTTGCTCATACGGGCCGGCCGAAGAAGCAGACATAGCCGTCCGGATCCGCCACCGCGAAGCCGCGCAGCCCGTCCTCGCGGTTGCCGAGCGGCTCGGCGTAGGCTACCGCGCGCCCCGCGTTCTCCGCCGCCAGCGCGTCCGGATCGCCGGCGAGGACGAACGCGTCCCAGGGCGCCCAGGCATGCGCGCGACGGTTCGGCACGGGCACCACCCCGTCTCGCACCGCCTTCAGCATGATCTGCGCCGCCCCCCGGCCCACGATCGCGAAGAACGGCTCGGGCTCCGGCGCGCTGTACCGGCAGTCGAAGCCCAGCCCCTCACGATAATGTGCAAGCGACCGCTCCAGCACCTCCACGATGAAGAACGGGCTGCAGGGCCCGATTGCTGCGGTTTCGGGGGGGGCGGCCGCCGTCATGAAGGGTTCGTCCGGTTCTGCCATGTTCTCGCCCTAAGGTTGTCTCATAGGATCGCTGTTGTAAGGCTTCGACCGGTCGGGCATACCGCATGAGCGAAGCCCTGTCGGCGAACAAGGGGTGCTGAGGGTGGTTGCGGGATGAGCATTTCGCTTGAAGGCGGTGTGGGCGGGCGGCTCTCCGGAGGCGCGGCGCAGCTCGCCGGCCCGGGCCTCTTCGCCATTGCCGTCCTCGCCGCCATCGCCGTC
>JBCBWF010000299.1:0-6412 GCA_039817245.1 Pseudomonadota bacterium
CGTCCGCGGCGGCGCCACGCAGACCACGCTCGGCCAGCAGATGGATGTGGGCACGCTCCCCATCGAACGCTTCCGCGCCCTCAACGCCCTCGGCCCCGAGCGCCCCCTTGAACCCGGCCTCCGGGTCAAGCTCGTCCGCTGAGCCCGCCCGCCCGAGGCGCGCGCCGAAGCACAAAAAAGGCCCGGCAATCGCTTGCCGGGCCCAGTCACCTGATCGCCTGGGAGCACGATCAGAACCGTCAAACTCACCCGCGCGGCGGGGATCCAGCCCCCCGTCACCCCCGCCGCGCGGCGGGCCGCTCAGAGTGCGGCGGCCAGCTCTGTCACGGCGCTGCCGTGGGTATTCTCGAGGCGCACGCGCATCTTGCGCAGCGCCTGGGCCTCCAGCTGGCGCACCCGCTCCTTGGAGAGGCCCAGCTTGTTGCCGAGGCTCTCCAGCGTCTCCGGCGTGTCGGAGAGCTTGCGCGCCGCGATGATCATCTTCTCGCGCTCGGTCAGCGCCTTGAAGGCGTCGGTCAGCCAGCCGCGCGCCCGGGCGATGTCGTTGTCGCGCGGCACCGTCTCGTCCGCGCGCGGGCCGTCATCCTCAAGCGTCTCGACCCATTCGCGCCCGTCCTCGCCCGCCTGCTGGGCGTTGAGCGAGAAGTCCGAGCCCGCGAGGCGCGCCTCCATCATCTCCACATCGCGCAGCGGCACGCCGAGCTCCTCGGCGATCTCGCGCTGCAGCTCCGCGGCGTTCGGCGTCTCGCCCTCGTTGCCGAGCTCGTTCTCCAGCTTCGCGCGCACCCGGCGCATGTTGAAGAACAGCGCCTTCTGCGAGGAGGTCGACCCGGTGCGCACCAGCGACCAGTTGCGCATCACATAGTCCTGGATCGAGGCCTTGATCCACCACACCGCATAGGTGGAGAACCGCACGCCGCGATCGGGGTCGAACTTGGACGCCGCCTTCATCAGGCCCACGCCGGCTTCCTGGATCAGGTCCGACATCGGCGCGCCGTAGCGTCGGTATTTCGAGGCCATGGAGATGGCGAGCCGCAGATAGGCCGTCACCAGCCGGTGCAGCGCCGCCTCGTCACGATGATCGCGCCACCGGCGCGCAAGCTCCAGTTCGGTTTCCGCATCGAGCAGCTCGGCGGACATCGCCTGTCGGGCGACATCTCCGTTTCCGGGCGCGTAGGTTGCAGCCATCTCGTATTCTCCGCTGTGATCGGGTGCCGTCTTCTGCGGCGATGAGGTGGATACGGAGGCCCGACGCGATCGGTTCACAGAAGTTGCAAGAAACTATTGAATCTGCGGCGGCGCGACGCATTTGTCCGAAGGTTTGGTAAATGATTGCCGTCAGGCGGGAAGACCAAGCGCCCGTAAGGCCGCCGGGATCTGCCCTTTCACCTTGAAAAACCCGGCCGTGCAGTGGGGATGGAAGGCCGCATCCCAGGCGCGCCGCCGCTCCTCGAGCGCGATGCCGGCCGCCGCCAGGGCAGGGCGCAGCCCGGCGAGCCAGTCCGCCACCCAGCCGGCATGCACGAAACCGGTCACGATCCGCGTGGCCCCGTCCCCGCGCGCCCAGTCCACGATATCGCCGGGCGCCGTGGCCGCATCGAAGCTCCGCGGCCCCGCCTGCCCGGCCCGCGCCGCCGCATCCGCCAGCGCCGCGGCGTCGAAGGCATGCACCGCCGCCGCCGTTTCCGCCCCGGTCTCCGGCCCGGAGTACGCCCCCGAACGCAACCCGGTGAGCTGCAGCGTCGCCACGCCGGACCAGGCCTCGCCCGCGGCAAAGCCCTCCACCCCCAGATCCTCGGTGGTCAGGAGCAGCACCGCCGGCCCCTCGCTCCGCTCCCCACCGGGCACCTCGGGCACCCGCAGCGCGCCGCGCGCCGGCAGCGGGCCCTCGTCGAGCGGTGCGGGATCGCGCACCAGCCCCGCCGGATCGAACCGCCCGTCCGTGTACTTCCGGATATTCGCCGCCGTCGCCGCATAGCACTTGCCGCGCGTATGCAGCCCCGCCACCCAGCGCCAGCCGAGCGTGTTGGACGCCGCATCCCCGTCCAGGAGATGGCGCAGGAAGAAATCCGCCCCCAGCCGCCAGGGCAGCCCCAGCGTGAAGATCCAGATCGAGGCAAACCACATCCGCGCATGGTTGTGCAGGTAGTTGGTCTCCACGAGCTCTGCAGCCCAGGCATCGAAGGCGTCGATCCCCGTGCGCCCCTCCATCGCCGCGGCCACCCGTGCCGCCAGCGCCGGATCCGCCGCAAGCCCTGCGCGATCCGCCGCCAGCCCTGCGCGATAGTCGTCCCAGACCCGCGGGCGCTGCTCCAGCCAGCCCTTGAAATAGGTCCGCCAGACCACCTCCTGCACGAACTTCTCCGCCGTCGAGAGCCGGAAGCGCCCGAGGGCGGCCTCCACCACCTCGGCCTCGCTCACCATGCGCCGCGCCAGATAGGGCGAGAGCAGCGAGACATGCTCGCGCCGGTCGGGCCCCAGATCGTGATTGCGCCCGCTCTTGTAGGCCCCGCCCATGCGCGGCGCGAAGGCCGCAACCCGGCGCAGCCCCTCCGCCCGCGTCGCCGGCCAGTCGCGCTGCAACCGGCTGCTCGGCGGGTCGGGCGGCAGATCGAGCGGCAGCATGGGCGGTCCTCCGGTCGGGCTCTCGGTGGTGGTCTGGAGCAGTTTCTGGGGCGATGCCGAGGGCGGTCTCTGCGTCGGGCATCAGCCCAGAGTCCTGCGAGCTAGCCGCCCGCCCCTTCCGGTCCAGCCCCTGCGACCCCGGCACCGCATGGCCTCCACCGGCGTCCCACCCCGGGGCCACCCGACCAGAAAGCCGGCCAAGGGCGGCTCCCGGCCCGCCAGCGGCGGGCCGGGAGCGCGAAGACCGATCGCGGCGCAGCGCGCCGCGATGCCGCTTGCGACGGTGCGGGCTCAGACCGCGCCGGTGTACTCGCCCCGCGCGGGATAGTTCTTGGCGATGGCGAAATCGAGCGCCCCCACCAGCTCCGAGAAATGCGGGCGCACGAAGGGCATGGTCTGCACGGATCCGTAATAGAGCGCGCCCTCGGGCGTCACCATGAAGAGGCCGGGCTCGGAGAAGAGGGCAGGCTCCTCGATGCCGATCGAGGTCAGCCCCCGCGAGGTCGAGATGTAGAGGCCCCAGGCCTTCGCCTCGGCGAGCGGCAGCGAATGCGCGAAGCGCAGCGCCTTGGCGCCGATCTTCTCGGCCATGGCCGCGGCGCGCTCCTCGCCGTCGCTGCTCACGGCGATGGTGCCGACGCCGCGCTCGGCGAAGGCCGCCGTCTGCTTTTCCAGCTCGCCGAGATAGGTGGCACAGATCGGGCAGTGCAGGCCGCGATAGAAGCAGACCACCGTGCCGCGCTCGGAGGTCTCGGCGGAGAGATCGAACGTCCCGCCGCCCACGAGCGGCAGCGACAGGGCAGGCACGGACTGACGGGGCATCAACATGGGCAGGATCCTTTGGCTGGAGGGGTCGGGCGCGATGCGCGCCGGCGGCACACTAGCCCTGCCGGGCGGCATTCCAACCGGGCCCCGAACGGCCCCCGACGACCTCCGGCCGGCCTCCGGAGCGCCGCGTCTGCCCTCGGCGCGGGTCCCAAGGTCCTGCCCGCGGCGCGCGGCGGACGGTCCGCGGCGGGGGGGCGCCGCGTCGGTGGCGCGTGTTTCGCGGCCATGGGCAACGGAATTGCCCGGGTCGGGCGGCTAGAGCTCGCCCTCTTGCGCGGGATAGCCCACATGGGTCAGATACAACCCGTCCGGCGGCGCCACCGGTCCGCAGGCCGCGCGGTCCCGCGCCGCCAGCGCGCGGCTCACCTGCCCCACCGGCCAGCGCCCGGCGCCCACGCGCTCGAGCGTGCCCACCAGGCTTCTCACCTGATTGTGAAGGAATGAGCGCGCCTCGAGATGGAAGCGCAGCTCGTCCTCCACCCGCTCCACCGCGAAGAGATCGAGCGTCTTCACCGGCGAGGCCGCCTGGCAATGGGCCGATCGGAAGGTCGTGAAGTCGTGCTGGCCCACAAGGAGCCGCGCCGCCGCGCGCATCGCATCGAGCTCCAGCGGATGCGAGACGCGCCAGACCAGCCCCGCATCGAGCGCCAGCGGCGCGCGGCGGTTGAGGATGCGGTACACATAACGCCGCCGCACCGCCGAGAAGCGCGCATGGAAATCCTCCGCCGCCTCCGCCGCCTCGACCACGGCCACCGGCGCGGGGCGCAGATGGTGGTTGAGCGCCTCGGCCAGCCGGAAGGGATCCCACTGCCGCGCCAGATCCGCATGCGCCACCTGGCCACGCGCATGCACCCCGGCATCGGTGCGCCCGGCCCCCTGCACCGCGGGGGGCGATCCGTCCGGCGCGGTATCGAGCGCTGCCAGCGCCGTCTCCAGCGTGCCCTGCACCGAACAGCCGTTGGCCTGGCGCTGCCAGCCTACGAAGGGCCGGCCATTGTATTCGACGGTGAGCTTGTAGCGCGGCATTGGCGCTTCTTGGCGCCTCGCGCGCTGCGCTGCAATAGGTGCCAAAGCGGTACGCAGCGGCAGGGGGCCGCGCGCGCGCCCAGGCGCGCGCTGCGGCGGCCGGATCTGTCCCGCTGCGGCACAGCGGGCGCAGGGCACGGCCGGAGGCGGGTCGTTCCGGCATTGCTCCCGGGCGGGCGACGCGCCATGAACGGGGCCGCAGCGGCGCATCAGCACGGGTGGCAGGCATGAAGCAGGAGCCGGGCGGCAAGCCTCGCGGGTCTCGCATCGGACCCTCCGTCGATCAGCGCAGCTGGACCGGGCGATGGCCGCGCGGCGCGGATGCGCCGACAGAGGGCCCGCTCGCCGAGGGCCCGCCCGAGGGGCGCGACGCGCCCCCGCCCCCGTCCCTGCCCCCGCGCAACGCCGCGAGCGGACGCAGTGGGTTAGGCCTGATCACGGGCCTAGCGGACGACCTGCTCGACGGCATCGAGAGCATGCGCGACCGGGCGAGCGAGGCCTTCGAGCCCTCGCTGCGCCTCGGCGTCACGGGCCTCTCCGGGGCGGGCAAGACGGTTTTCATCACCGCCCTGGTGGCGAGCCTGCTGGAGCGCGACCGGATGCGGCTCCTGTCGGCCGAGGCGGAAGGGCGAATCGCCGGCGCGCTGCTGCGCCCGCAGCCGGATGCCGATGTGCCCCGGTTCGCCTTCGAGGCGCATCGCGCGGCCCTGCTCGGCGATCCGCCCAGCTGGCCCGTCTCGACGCGGTCGATCAGCCAGCTCCGCCTCGCGCTGCGCTATCGCAGCAGCGGCTTCGTCGGCGCGCTGAAGGGGGCGCAGACGCTCAATCTCGATATCGTCGATTACCCGGGCGAATGGCTGATCGACCTGCCGCTCCTCGAGCAGGACTACGAGACCTGGGCCGAGACGGCGCTGGCAGCAGCGCGCAGCGCGGCCAGGCGCAGCCATGCCGGGCCGTGGGAAGCGATGCTCGCCAGCGTGGAGCCGGGCGGCGCGCATAACGAGAGCACCGCCGAAGCGCTCGCCGCGGCCTATCGCGACTATCTCTGGGCCTGCCGGCGCGGCGGGCTCTCGGCGCTTGCGCCGGGGCGTTTCCTGATGCCGGGGGACTACGAGGGCTCGCCCGCGCTCAGCTTCGCGCCGCTGCCCCGGCCCGCGCGCACCGGCAGCAACACGCTCTGGGGCCAGATGCGCGCGCGCTTCGAGGCCTATAAGCGGATGATCGTGAAGCCCTTCTTCCGCAACCACTTCGCCCGGCTCGACCGGCAGGTGGTGCTGATCGACGCGCTCTCGGCGCTGGCGCAGGGGCCGCGCGCCTTCGCCGATCTCACCGACGGGATGGCCGAGACGCTCGCCTGCTTCCGCCACGGCCAGAACGGCTGGCTCGACCGGATCATGGGCGCCCGGCGGATCGACCGGCTGCTCTTCGCGGCGACGAAGGCGGACCATCTGCATCACACCCAGCATGCGCGTCTGCTCGGCATCGTGGAGGCGATGCTGGCGGAGGCGACCCAGCGCGCGGCCTTCGCGGGCGCCGAGACCAAGGGCCTCGCGATCGCCGCGATCCGGGCCACCGCCGAGCAGGAGATCGACCGGCGCGACGGGACGCTGCGTGTGGTCCGCGGCCGGCGCGAGGACGGCAAGGAGGTCGCCGTCTATCCCGGCGCGCTGCCCGAGGATGCGCGCGCGCTTATGGCCACCGCCGCCGCGGCAGGCCCCGGCAGCGCGCCGGAGAGCTGGCCGGACGCCTCCTATGCCCGCGTCGCCTTCCGCCCGCCGCGCATGGGCACTGGCGGGCCGCCCCATATACGCATGGACGGCGCACTCGAATTCCTGATCGGCGACCGGTTGGGCTGAGCGGGCGATGGGAGAGACGCGATGAGCAAGGAACGCCGCGACCCGCTGATCCTGGAGATCGAGGGCGACGACCTGCC
>JBCBWF010000075.1:0-16709 GCA_039817245.1 Pseudomonadota bacterium
CCTCGAGGGCGAGGCGATAGGCGCGGACGGCCTCCTCGAGCCGCGCGGTGCCGCTCTCGCGTGCGCCGAGGGTCCGGAGCGCGTTGCCGAGATTGTTCTGCGTCTGGGCCCAGACGAGCGGCACGCGGTCGCGGGTGTTTTCCTCGAGGGCGAGGCGATAGGCGCGGACGGCCTCCTCGAGCCGCGCGGTGCCGCTCTCGCGTTGGCCGAGGGCCCAGAGCGCGTTGCCGAGATTGTTCTGTGTCCGTCCCCATTCGGATCGCTCGCCGGCCGTATCATAGGCCTCTGCTGCCAGTTCGTAGAGCGCAATGCTCTCCAGAAGAGGTTGATGCGCACCCGACTGAAGGCCGAGCTGCGACTGCGCCCGACCATGCGCTTCGTAGAGATCGCCCAGTTGGCGGTTCGAGAGCCCCTGAGGCGGGCTTGCCGTCAGCGGTTGAAGCAGCCGCACGGCTTCTCGCATTCGCGGGACGAGGAAGCCGCCGTCTTCTTCGCTGGTGGTCTCTGCGGCCAGAACGCCTTTGGCGACGATCAGCGCGCCGAGATCGGAGGCGAAGTCGAGCTCCAGTGTGAGGGTCGAGTCCTCGAGCGTGTAGTCGCTGCGCTGGGGTTCGGCGGCGCGCGGGTGGTGGAGGCGGAGGGTGAGTTCGCGGTCCTCCCGGACCACGCGGCCCCAGAGAACCACATCGGCGCCCGTCTCTTCGAGCAGGCGTTCGGCACCGGCCGCGGCGGCGTCCATGGCCGCGTCGAAATCGCCGCCGAGGGGGCGGAGGGCGCAGGCGACGGTACCGTCGTGCACCGCCTCGAAGCCGATGGCGGCGGGTCGGTCGCGGTAGAGGCGTTCGAGCGAGCGCATGATGTGGCGGTGCTGCGCGTCGCCCGGATCGTCCACGAGCCCCGCGACGAGGATGCGGAAGGGATGCGGGTGCGGCTCACCGCGGCTGTCGAGATAGCCCTCGATGCAGGCGGCGGGCGTGAGCCACCAGTCCACCAAGCGCGTCCACGCATCGGTGAGGAAGATGCCGGCGAGAACGGGCACGGTGATGCCTGCCGCCAGGATATACCCCCGCAGCGCCGACCATTTCTCCCGAAACACCGTGATGCCCCTCATAATGCGCCCACCCTAGCGGTCGGGACGGGTTGCGTCATCCGTGGGATGGGCGTATGAGGCGCGCCATCGTTATCCACAGGCAGGGTTTGGGCGCGTCGGGGGAGACATCCCCGCGGGTCCGCCGGTTGGGCGCAAGCTCTGAGGCCCTGCCGAGGCAGAAACCGGAAAGGACACGACCCATGGCGCTGCCTGAGTTCAGCCTGCGCCAGCTCCTGGAAGCTGGCGTTCACTTCGGCCACCAGACCCATCGATGGAACCCGCGCATGGCGCCGTTCATCTATGGCGACCGGAACGGCATCCACATCCTCGACCTCACCCAGACCGTGCCGCTGCTCGACGCCGCCCTGCAGGCGATGCGCGAGACGGTCTCGAAGGGCGGGCGGATCCTCTTCGTCGGCACCAAGCGCCAGGCGCAGCAGCCGCTGGCCGATGCCGCGATGCGCTCGGCGCAGTACTTCATGAACCACCGCTGGCTCGGCGGGACTCTGACCAACTGGAAGACGGTCTCGAACTCGATCAACCGCCTGCGCCAGCTCGACGAGCGGCTGGACGGCGGCGCGAGCGGCTTCACCAAGCGCGAGCGGCTGGGTCTGGAGCGCGAGCGCAACAAGCTGACGCTGTCGCTCGGCGGGATCCGCGAGCTCGGCGGGCTGCCGGACATGCTGTTCGTGATCGACACGAACAAGGAAGCGCTCGCGATCGCCGAGGCGAACAAGCTCGGCATCCCGGTGGTGGCGATCCTGGATACCAACTGCGATCCCTCGGGCGTGAGCTATCCGATCCCGGGCAATGACGACGCCTCGCGGGCCATCGCGCTCTACTGCGATCTGGCCGCGCGCGCGGTGATCGACGGCATGGCGAGCCAGATGGATATGGCCGGCATCGATCTCGGCGAGCTCGAGGACCTGCCGGAGGAGGACCTGCCCGCGGAGGCGCTGCCGGCCGATCCGGGCGAGGCCGCCGAGCCGCCGGCCGAGATGCTGCCCGCCGAAGAGCCGCAGACTGACACGGCCGCGCAGAGCTGATTTCGGCACCGCTCCAGGGGGTTAGGCCTCCCGGAGCGCCCCTGGCGGGGCGGATGGCACGGCGGATGGCGGGGCGGCGTGTCCTCGCCGTCGCAGGACTGTCACAGGGATCGACTAAGGCGCGGGGCGCAAGGCGGCGGCAGAGACCGCCCGTCCGCGCGCGCGAAGAGATGGAGAGTGAGGCTATGGCAATCACCGCGACGCTGGTGAAGGAACTCCGCGACAAGACGGGCGCGGGCATGATGGACGCCAAGAAGGCGCTGACCGAGACCGAGGGCGACATGGAAGCCGCGGTGGACTGGCTGCGCGCCAAGGGCCTCGCCAAGGCGGCCAAGAAGTCGGGCCGGACGGCGGCCGAGGGCCTCGTCGCGGTGGCGGTCGAGGGCGGCACGGGCATCGCGGTCGAGGTGAATGCCGAGACCGACTTCGTGGCCCGCAACGCCGAGTTCCAGGCCATGGTCGGCGAAATTTCCAAGGTGGCGCTTACGGTTAGCGATGCCGAGGCGCTGGCGGCAGCGCCGATGGGCGGCAAGACCGTGGCCGAGGTCGTGACCGACAAGGTGGCGACGATCGGCGAGAACATGGCGCTGCGCCGCATGGCCCGGGTCGAGGCGGATGTGGTCGCGGCCTATGTGCACAACGCCGTCGTCGACGGTATGGGCAAGATCGGCGTGCTCATCGCGGTCTCCGGCGGCGATGCGGCGGCCGCCGCAGCGGTCGGCCGTCAGGTGGCGATGCATGTGGCGGCGACGAACCCGGCCTCGCTCGATGTGGCCGATCTCGACCCTGCCCTGGTCGAGCGCGAGAAGCAGGTGCTGACCGACCAGGCGCGCGCCTCCGGCAAGCCGGACAATGTGATCGAGAAGATGATCACGGGCCGGATGAACAAGTATTATCAGGAGGTTTGCCTCCTCAAGCAGGCCTTCGTGATCAACCCGGATCTCTCGGTGGAGAAGGCCGTGGCCGAGGCTGCACCGGGGGCCAAGGTGGTGGCCTTCGTCCGCCTCGAGGTGGGCGAGGGCATCGAGAAGGAAGAGGAAGACTTCGCCGCGGAAGTCGCCAAGACGCTCGGCGGCTAAGTCTCTGGCCTGCCGGGGAAACTCGGCACGCTCCACCCTTGCGCGACGGTGCGCCCCGGCCTTGAGCCGGGGCCTCCTGGACGCGGCAAGGAGGTCCAGGGTCAGGCCCGGGACGCCTGTGCCGGGTGGTATCGCGCGCGCGAGAATTCCGGGGTGCGTGGCCAGTTTTGGACTTTATATCAAAGCATTATTCGAATTCGCAGATGACCGGCCAGGCGCCGAGGCCGGGGATGGCGAGGACGCCGGCGGCGGCGGTGACGCTCTCGGTCTCGGTGCTGATGACGCGCAGCGAGACCAGGATTTCTTCGACATTGCTATCGGCGAAATCGGCGGCGGCGATGCCGGCGATCATGGCGCCCTGCGCGACCGTGATCGGGGTTTCGTCCTCCGCCGCATGCATCGACCAGGTGCGGCCTGCGGCTGTGATGCGGGCGCCGACGATGGAAAAACCCGTTACACGCCCAAGGGTTAGGTTTGCTGCGACCGTGTCGTCGGTTGCGGCGGAGCAGTAGAGGCCGCCGGTCGCGTGGGCGGGCGAGGCGGCGAGGGCCGCTACCAGGACGGTGGGGGCAAGGCGCATCGTCGATCCCTTCCGCAGCGGCGTGGCGGGCAGGCTAGCACGATCTGCGCTCGGGGCGGCGCCTCTTCGCGGGGCGCTCTGCCGGGGCCGGTTCGGAGGTGTTCGGGCGTGGCCGAGCGGCCCGGAAAGTGGGTAAATTAACTCGGTAAAATAATCAAAATGAGGGGCCTTCCGACACGCGGATGGTCGGCGCTGGCGCAGTGCGCCTGCCTGGGCGGCGGGAGCCGGCCAAGTGGGCGGCTGGGTGGCGGCTGGGCTCCGGCCGGGCGGCGGCTGGGGCTGCCGGATGGGTCCCGCGAGACGGGACCCGAGATGGGGCTCAGCCGGTGAGGCGGAGCCTGGCTTCGGCGGCGGCGGCTTCGGCGGCGATGGCCCTGATGCGCGCGCTGTCGACCGCGGCGGGGTTGCCCTGCGCGTCGAAGGCGTCGCGGAAGGAGAAGGCGCGCGGGCTCGGCCCGTGGTCGTGCAGATGTTCGTGGCGCTCGGCGGCCTCGCGCCAACTCGGCGGCTCGGGCTCGGCGGTCCACCAGGCGGCGTAGGGCGGCCACTGGGGCTTGACGAACCACTCGCGCCCGTGGCGCAGCGCCTCCGCATGCAGGCCCGAATAGGAGAAGGCCATGGCATGCTCGATATCGCACCAGAGCGAGAGCGTGGCCGGGCTCCAGCCGTCGCCGCGCTCGACATAGAAGCGCGGGAAGACCTGCTCGCCCCAGGAGGCCGGGCCCGGCTCGTCCGGATAGCCCGAGCGCGCGAGGAGGCCGGGCGCGCGGTCGACCACCTCGAAGATCGGGTCGTTGCGCGCATAGAAGCCGTCGTTCACGGGGTCCTCCGCCCGGGCGGCGAAAACACCGAAAGTGTAGAGCGCGAGACGCGGGGTCATGGGGTTCCTCCGGCCAGGATGCGGATGCGCGTGGCTATACACGAGTGCGCGCGCTTCGCACACTGGGATGCGGGGGATCCGGGGCATCCGGTGGATCCGGGGGATGCGGCAGATCGGGAGAGGGCGATGGCGGAGGAGAGGTTTGCGGCGGGTGCCGCCTGGATGCGGGGCCGGCTGATGCCCGTGGGCGAGGCGGGGATCGGGGTGACCGACTGGGGCCTCACCCATTCGGACATCACCTATGACGTGGTTCCGGTGCGCGAGGGCGCGTTTTTCCGGCTCGACGACCATCTCGACCGGTTCGAGGCCTCGATGGCGGCGCTGCGGCTCAGCGTGGCGGAGGACCGCGCGGCGATCCGGGCGGTGCTGCACCGGATCGTGGCGGCCTCGGGCCTGCGCGCGGCCTATGTGGCGATGGTGACGAGCCGGGGCGGGCCGCTGGTGCCGGGCACGCGGGACCCGCGGCGCTGTGCCAACCATTTCTTCGCCTGGTGCGTGCCCTTCGTGCATGTGATCCCGGAGGATGTGGCGGCGCGGGGGGCGCATCTGCATGTGGCCAAGGGGGTGCACCGGATCCCGGAGAGCGCGGTGGATCCGCGGGTGAAGAACTATCACTGGGGCGATTTCACCGCGGGGCTCTTCGAGGCCTATGACCACGGGGCGGACAGCGTGGTGCTGACCGATGCGGACGGGCTGGTGGCCGAGGGGCCGGGGTTCAACCTGTTCGCGGTGCGCGACGGGCGGCTGATGACGCCGGCGCGGCACTGCCTGGAGGGGATCACGCGGCGCTCGGTGATCGAATGCGCCGGGGAGGCGGGGATCGCCGTCGAGATCCGCGATGTGGCGCTGGCCGAGTTCCTGGAGGCGGACGAGGTGTTCACCGCGACCTCCGGCGGGGGCGTGGCCGGGGTGGTGCGGCTCGACGATCGGATCTACGGCAACGGGGCGCCGGGGCCGGTGACCGCGCGGCTGGCGGAGGCCTATCTGGCGATGACGCGCCGGCCGGCGTTCTGCGAGGCGGTGGACTATGGCCGAGGCTGAGGCGGGCCGGAGGGGTGCGGACGGAGCGCCGAAGGGGGCGCGGAAGGGGGGGCGTCGCGACGGCGCCGCAGCGCGCCCGTGCCGCGGGAACCCGGCCCCCGCCGCGCTTGCATAGCGTAGACACTTCGCTCAATGTCCGCCCCAAATCCGAAATGGGGGATGCGATGATGGCCGAAGCCGAAACCGCAACGCCGCCCGAGGCTGCGCTGCCCGATGTGCTGGGCGCCCCCATCTTCCGCAGGGCTCTTCTGAAGCTTTCCGGCGAGGCGCTGATGGGCTCGCAGGGGTTCGGGCTGCATCCGCCGACGCTGGCGCGCGTGGCGACCGAGGTGACGCGGGCGCATGATGCGGGCATCGAGGTGTGCCTGGTGATCGGGGGCGGCAACATCTTCCGCGGGCTCTCGGGCGCGGCGCAGGGCATGGACCGCGCGCAGGCGGACTATATGGGCATGCTGGCCACGGTGATGAACGCGCTCGGCATGCAGTCCGCCCTCGAGATGCAGGGCACGGACACGCGCGTGCTCTCCGCGATCCCCATGGACACGGTCTGCGAGCCCTATATCCGGCGCCGCGCGGTGCGGCATCTGGAGAAGGGGCGCGTGGTGATCTTCGCGGCCGGGACGGGCAATCCGTACTTCACCACCGACACCGCCGCGACCCTGCGCGCGATGGAGATGCAGTGCGACGCGATCCTGAAGGGGACCAATGTCGACGGGGTCTATGACAGCGATCCCAAGCTCAATCCGGCGGCCGAGCGGCTGGAGACGATCAGCTATGACGAGGTCCTGCGCCGCAACCTGAAGGTCATGGACGCCTCCGCCATCGCGCTGGCGCGCGACAACGCTCTTCCCATCGTGGTCTTTTCGCTGCAGGAGGAGGGCGCTATGACGGAGGTTCTGCACGGTCGCGGCCGCTTCTCCACCGTGGGGCCCTGACAGCCCCTCTGGGAGCGCTGGCCGACGCACCGGATCCCATGAGGCACCGAAGAGAACGGCCCCACCATGTCCGACGACGAGATCGAGATCGACATTGACGACCTGAGCCGCCGCATGGACGGCGCCCTGACCAGCCTGAAGAGCGATTTCTCGACGCTGCGCACCGGGCGCGCCTCGGCATCCATGCTGGATGCGATCAGCGTCGAGGCCTATGGCCAGCCGACGCCGCTGAACCAGGTGGGCACCATCAACGTGCCCGAGCCACGCATGGTGACGCTGAATGTGTGGGACAAGGCGCTGGTGGCGAAGGTGGACAAGGCGATCCGCTCGAGCGGGCTCGGCATCAACCCGGTGGTGGACGGTACGATTCTTCGCATGCCAATCCCCGAATTAAATGAGGAACGTCGCCGCGAACTCACCAAAGTTGCGGGTCAATATGCCGAGAACGCCCGGGTGGCCATTCGCAATGTGCGGCGCGACGGAATGGACCAGATCAAGAAGGCCAAGGCTCAGGGCATGGCGGAGGACGACCAGAAGCTGTGGTCGGACGAAATCCAGGGCCTGACGGACGCGGCGATCAAGAAAGTCGACGCGGCGCTCGATAACAAGCAGGCCGAGATCATGGCGGTCTGACCGATCGCTGCAGGGGAATGGAAAGGCCGGGCGGGCTGAATGAGGGGGGCCTCTGGCGCATGGTTTGCATGCAGCCGGGCCCGAAGAGAACGGAGACCTGCGGCCTATGACCGACAGCCGACCCGGCCCGAGGGCCGAGCCTGCCGCGCCGGACCAGCCGAGCGCGGTGCCGGGCCATGTGGCCTTTATCATGGATGGCAACGGCCGCTGGGCCGTGCGCCAGGGCCTGCCGCGCCAGGCGGGCCATGTGCGCGGCGTGGAGCGCCTGCGCGAGATCGCCAAGGCGAGCTACGAATGGGGCATCCCGGTGATGACCGTGTTCGCCTTCTCGACGGAGAACTGGAACCGTCCGGGCTACGAGGTGCAGGTGCTGATGCAGCTCTTCCGGCGCTACATGATCCGCGAGGTGGACGATCTGGAGACCCGCGGGGTGCGCGTGCGCTTTCTCGGCCAGCTCGAGCGGCTGCCGGAGGATCTGCAGCGCCTGGCGCGCCAGACCGAGGCGCGCACCGCGGCCAACGACCGGATGACGGTGCAGATCGCGGTCTCCTACGGCGCGCGCGCGGAGATCGCGGATGCGGCGCGCCGGCTGGCGGCGGAGGCGGCGGCGGGCCGGCTCGACCCGGAGAGCATCGACGAGGCGGCGGTGAGCGGGGCGCTCTGGACCGCGGGCATGCCGGATCCGGATCTCGTGGTGCGCACCTCCGGCGAGCAGCGGATCTCCAACTTCCTGCTCTGGCAGGCGGCCTATGCGGAATACGCCTTCGTGGACGAGTGCTGGCCCGATTTCTCGCGCGAGCGCTACCGCGCGGTGCTGGAGGCCTATGCGCGGCGCGAGCGGCGCTTCGGCGGGCTGAGCCCGGTGGCGGTCGCGCGCTGATGACGGGCGGGGCCGGCAGCGCGGCGCCGGCCTCTGCGCTGGATCACGGGGCGGGCGATGGCCGCTGAGGGGGCCGGGCGCGCCGGCGGCCGGCTGCGCGCGCTGCTGCGCGAGCGGTTCTCGGATCTGGGCCCGCGGATCGTGACGGCCTTCTCCTTCGGCATCGTGGCCGCGGCCTGCCTGGTGGCGGGCGGGGTTCTGGCGGCCGGGCTCGTGGCGCTGGTGGCGGTGGCGCTGGCTTATGAGTGGCGCGCAATGACCGCCCATGGCGGCGGGGCCTGCGGGTGGCGCGATGCCGCCTTCGTGGGCGCGCCGCCGCTGGCGGTGGCGGTTTCGTATTTCGCGGGGGCCGATCCGGCTTTCCTGCTGCTCGGCGCGGGCGCGGCGCTCGGGGCGGCGCTGGATCTCGCGGCCGGGCGGCGCGAGGCGGCGGCCTGGGGGGCCGGCGGCGCGGTGCTGATCGGCGTGGCGACCACCGCCTTTCTCTGGCTGCGCGAGACCGATCCCTACGGGGTGCTCGCCTCGGTCTGGATCGTGCTGGTGGTGATGGCGACCGATGTGGGCGGCTACTTCGCCGGCCGGCTGATCGGCGGGCCGAAGCTCTGGCCGAAGGTGAGCCCGAAGAAGACCTGGTCGGGGCTGGGCGGGGCCGTGGGGCTCGCGGCGCTGACGGGCGGGCTCTTCTCCTGGGCGACGACGGGGACCTATTTCGACGAGGTCTGCACGGTGTCGGCGGCGGCGGCCCTTCTGGCGCAGCTCGGCGATCTCGGCGAGAGCGCGGTGAAGCGGCGCTTCGGGGTGAAGGACAGCGGGCGGCTCCTGCCCGGCCATGGCGGCGCGCTCGACCGGTTCGACGGGCTGATGGCCGCGACGCTGGTTGTGGCGGCTGTGACGCTCTGGCGCGGGCAGACCGTGTTCATCTGGTCCTGAGCGCTTTTCGCGGGCCCGGGTTCAGGGGTAGGTTCCGGAGCATGGAAAAGCGGCGGATCAGCATCCTCGGCGTGACGGGCTCGATCGGGCAGTCCACGCTTTCGGTGATCGAGACGCTCGGGCTCGAGCGCTTCGAGACCGTGGCGGTGACGGGCAACGGCAATATCGAGGGGCTGGCGGCGGCGGCGCGGAAGCTGGGCGCTGCGGTGGCGGTGACGGCGAACCCCGCGAAGTTCGCGGCGCTGCGCGAGGCGCTGGCGGGGAGCGGGATCGAGGCCGCGGCGGGGCCGGAGGCGCTGGTGGAGGCCGCCGCACGGCCGGTGGACTGGCTGATGTCGGCCATCGTGGGGGCCGCGGGGCTCGCGCCCACGCTGGCGGCGGCGCGCTCGGGCGCGACCATCGCGCTCGCCAACAAGGAGTGCCTGGTGGCGGCGGGGCCGGTGTTTCTGGCGGAGATGGCGCGCTCGGGCGCGCGGCTCCTGCCGGTGGACAGCGAGCACAACGCGATCTTCCAGCTCACCGCGGCGGACCGGGACTGCCCGATCGAGCGGCTGATGCTGACGGCCTCTGGCGGGCCCTTCCGCACGCGCAGCCGCGCCGAGATGGCGGCGGTGAGCGTCGCCGAGGCGGTGGCGCATCCCAACTGGTCGATGGGCGCGCGGATCTCGATCGACAGCGCCTCGATGTTCAACAAGGCGCTGGAGATGATCGAGGCCTGGCATCTCTTCGCGGTGCGGCCCGATCAGATCGAGGTGGTGGTGCATCCGCAGTCGATCATCCACTCGATGATCGGGTTCTGCGACGGCTCGATCCTGGCGCATATGGGCCCGCCGGACATGCGCGTGGCGATCGGGCATGCGCTGGCCTATCCGGAGCGCGCGGCGCTGCCGGTGAACCGGCTCGACTTCGCGGCGCTGGCGCGGCTCGATTTCGAGGCGCCGGATCCGGAGCGGTTCCCGGCACTGCGCCTGGCGCGCGAGGCGATGGAGGCCGGCGGCTCGGCGCCCTGCGTGATGAACGGGGCGCGCGAGGTGGCCCTCGATGCGTTCATTTCGGGACGGATCGGCTTTCTGGACATGGCCGCGCTGACGGGCGCCGCCATGGAAGCGCTTGACGGACTGCCTGCGGCGAACGATCTCGAAGATGTATTTGCGGCAGATGCCGAGGCGCGGCGTGTGGGCGCCGATCTGCTCGGGCGCTTCGCGGCCTGACGCAAGCGGGGCTTGGAAGGGGTTATCATGGAATTGCTGAGCGCGGTGCCGATCGTCGGCGAGCCGCTTGCCATCATCATACCGTTCATTCTGGTGCTGGGTGTCGTCGTGTTCGTGCACGAATACGGCCATTACATCGTGGGCCGCTGGTGCGGGATCCGCGCGGAGGTGTTCTCCATCGGCTTCGGCCCGCGGCTCTGGGGCTGGAAGGACAAGCGCGGCACGGAATGGCAGGTGGCAGCGCTCCCGCTCGGCGGCTATGTGCGCTTCGTGGGCGATATGGATCCCGCGAGCGCCGGCCGGATCGAGGACGCCCATCTGACCCAGGCCGAACGCAAGGCCGCCTTCCACAACGCCGCGCTCGGCGCGCGGGCGGCGACGGTGGCGGCGGGGCCGGTGTTCAACTTCCTCCTCTCCATCGCGCTTTTCACGGCGCTGGCGCTGGCGGTGGGCCGGCAGAGCGAGCAGCCGGTGATCGGCGGGATCGGCGAGGATGCGCCGGCGAACATCGAGCTGCAGGCGGGCGACCGCGTGCTGGAGGTGGCCGGCGAGCCGGTGGAGAGCTTCGGTGCGATCCTCTCGGCGATCCAGCGCGCCGATGGCGAGGCGGTGCCGGTGCTGATCGAGCGCGACGGGGCGGAGCAGACGGTGAGCGTGGCGCACCGCATCGCCGCGGTGATCGAGCGGGTGACGCCGGGGATGCCGGCCTCGCGCACGGGCCTGCTGGCGGGCGACACCATCGTGGAGATCAACGGCGAGCCGGTCGCCTCCTTCCGCGCGATCCAGATCGCGACGGCGGATCTGCCGCTCGAGGAGGCCATCGAGATCAAGGTGCTGCGCGATGGCGTGGCGGAGGTCTTCTCGGTGATGCCGGTCTCGGTGGAGCGCGCGCATCCGGTGACGGGCGAGACCAAGCCGCTGCCGACCATCGGGATCTCGGCCTATGATCTCGGCGGGATCGAGCCGACGATGGAGGGCGTGGGCATCGGCACCGCGCTGAATGCCGGCGTGAGCAACACGGTCGGGATCATCACCACGACGGTGACCTATATCGGCGACCTCTTGTTTGCGGGTGCGGATCCGAGCCAGCTCGGCGGGCCGATCCGGATCGCGCAGGTCTCCGGCGAGCAGGCGGAGCGCGGGTTCCTGGAATTCGTGCACCTCATCGCGTTTCTCTCGACCTCGATCGGGCTCATCAATCTCGTCCCGATTCCCGTGCTCGATGGCGGGCACCTGATGTTCTACCTGGTCGAAGCGTTGCGCGGACGCCCCGTCGGCGCGGCGGCGATGCGCTACGGCACGGCGCTCGGTCTCTCACTCGTGTTGTTGCTGATGGTGTTTGCGACGTATAATGACATCCTGAGGCTGTAAGAGAGGCCGGCGCTCACCCCGCCACGGGCGGAGCCCCAGAGGGGTTCCGACGAGCCCCAGGCCTCCGGATCGAGTGAGCCGGCCCGCGGGACCGGCCGAGGCGAAGGGGACAGGCGATGCGTCGGGCCAGAGGTCGGGCGACAGCATGCCGGTGGGCGTCGCTGCCGCAACTACTCGCAATTCTCGCGATCGGGTTGATGACAGCGCTGCTGCCGCTGTCGGGAGGCAGCGGGGGCGGGGCGGTCGCGCAGACCACGGCGGCCGGCGTGGCGGACCGCTCGCTGGTGGTGCGCGGGAACCGGCGCATCGAGGTCGACACGATCCTCGCCTATATGCAGCTCCAGCAGAACCAGCTCGTGACCGCGGAGGAGCTGAACCTCGCGGTGCGCCGGCTCTTCGACACGGGGCTGTTCCAGGACGTGCAGATCCTGGCGGAGGGCGACCGGCTGGTGGTGGAGGTGGTGGAGAACCCCTCGATCAACGTGATCGCCTTCGAGGGCAACGACGCGCTCGACGACGAGACGCTGCAGCAGATCATCTCGCTGCGCCCGCGCCTGCCCTTCACGCCCTCGCGCGCGGAGGCGGATGCGCAGGCGCTGATCGAGACCTACCGGCGCACCGGCCGCTTCGGCGCGGAGGTGGAGCCGGTGGTGATCGAGCGGCCCGAGAACCGCGTGGATCTGGTCTTCGAGATCCGCGAGGGGGAGCTGACGGGGGTGAGCTCGATCGATTTCGTGGGCAACGAGGCGTTCTCGGACCGGCGGCTGCGCCGCGTGATCGAGACGAGCGAGAGCGGGCTGCTCTCCGCGCTGCTGTCTTCGGATGTGTACGACCCGGACCGGCTGGAGCTGGACAAGGAGCTGCTGCGCCAGTTCTACCTCGAGCGCGGCCATGCGGATTTCACGGTGCTCTCGGCGGTGGCGGAGCTGTCGCCGGACCGCGAGGGCTTCTTCATCAGCTTCACGGTGGAGGAGGGGCCGGTCTACAGCTTCGGCGAGTTCGACGTGATCGTGAATGCGCGCGGGCTCAACCCGGAGGATTTCCTGGCGCTGATCCCGCAGGAGGATCTGGCAGGCGAGGTCTATGACGCCTCAGAGGTGGAGGAGATCGCCAACGATCTCACCGATCTCGCGGGACAGAAGGGTTTCGCCTTCGTGCAGGTGCGCCCGCAGCCGCGCAAGGATGCCGAGAACCTGATCATCGACATCACCTTCGAGCTGGTGGAGGGCAACCGGATCTTCGTGGAGCGGATCGATATCGACGGCAACACCGCGACGCTCGACCGGGTGATCCGGCGCGAGATCGACATCGTGGAGGGCGACGCCTTCGATGCGCGGCGCATCCGCGAGGCGCAGCGGCGGATCCGGGGGCTCGGCTATTTCTCGGCGGTGGATATCGACGCGGAGGAGGGCTCGGCGGACGACCGCGCGGTGCTGAAGGTGCAGGTGGAGGAGCGCTCGACGGGCTCGCTCTCCTTCGGTCTCGGCTTCTCGACCTCGGCGGGGCCCATCGGCTCGATCGCGCTGACCGAGCGAAACTTCCTCGGGCGCGGGCAGATCGTGCAGGCGCGGCTGACGGCGGCAGGCGACACGCAGGTCTACGACTTCTCCTTCACCGAGCCGCGCGTGCTGGACCGGGATCTGGCGGTGGGGCTGCGCACCTTCTTCATCGACGACGACCGGTCGGACGAGTCGTCCTTCAACCAGGTGCGTGCCGGTGTGACGCCGAGCGTGGGCTTCCCGCTGGCGGAGGATACGCGGCTGTCGCTGCGGTATAACTTCCGTTTCGACGATATCGAGGTGGATGACGACGCCTCGCCGGCGATCCAGGCGGAGGAGGGGCGCAACATCACCTCCGCGGTGGGCTGGACGCTGACTCATGACAAGCGCGACGACCCGATCGAGCCGACGGGCGGGTATCTGGTGTCGTTCCAGCAGGATCTCGCGGGGCTCGGCGGGGACCAGCGCTTCGTCAAGTCGCGCGCCTCGGTGAAGGGCTGGCAGGGCTTCTTCGACGACGATGTGGTGCTGAGCGTGGAGCTGGAGGGCGGGGCGCTGTTCTCCTTCGGCGGGTCGAACTCGCTCATCACGGAGCGGTTCTTCCTCGGCTCCGACAGTCTGCGCGGCTTCGCGGTGGACGGGATCGGGCCGCGGGACCTGGACACGGACGACGCGCTCGGCGGCAACTATTTCGCGGCGGCCCGGATGCAGGTCTCCTTCCCGCTGGGGCTGCCGGAGGAGCTGGGCATCTTCGGCGGCGTCTTCGTGGATGCGGGCACGGTGTTCGATCTCGACCAGACGGTGTTCGGGACGACGGTGATCGACGACAGCGCGTCGCTGCGGGTGGCTGCGGGCGGGCTGCTCTTCGTGGACAGCCCGTTCGGGCCGATCGAGCTCTCCGCGGGCTTCCCGGTGCTGGAAGAGGATTTCGACGAAGGGGAGATCTTCCGGCTTGCGATCGGCACGCGCTTTTAGGGCTGGGGGCGGGGCGGCCGGGCGCGCGGGGCGCGCGGCGGCGGCCGGTCTGGTTCTCGCGCTGGCGGGGGCCGGCGCGCAGGCGCAGCGGGTGACGGATGCGCCGCGGATCCTGGTCGTCTCGCGCGCGGCGGTGCTGGCGGAGACGCGGGTGGCCAAGGCGCTGGCGCGTGCGGAGCGGGAGATGACCGGGGCGCTGCAGGCGACGGTGGATGCCACCAAGCGGCAGCTGACGGCGGAGGAGGAGGAGCTCGCGCGGATCCGCGGCAATCTTGCGCGCGAGACATTCGAGGCGCGGGTGGCGGCGTTCGACCAGCGGGTCCGGGCGGAGCGGCGGGCAGCGCAGAGCTGCGCGGCGGCACTGCAGCAGGTCTTTCGCGCGGCGCGCCGGCGGCTGGTGGAGGCGCTGGGGCCGGTGCTGGAGGTGGTGCGGGCGCGGCGGGACGCGGATCTGGTGGTGAATGCCGACAGCGTGCTGGCGGCGCGGCCGGGGACGGATGTGACATCCGAGGTGATCGAACGGCTGGATGCGGTGGCTGCGGTGCCGGCGATCGACTGGCCCGGCCCGGCCTGCGACACGGTGGCGGCCGCGCTCCGCGGCGAGGCGGTGGGGCCGGCGGAGACCGGGGGCGAGGGCGGACCGGAGGGGCCGTCGCCAGCGCCAGCGCCCGGCGGCGGATCGCAGCAGGCGGCCCCGGGTGCCGCGCTCGAGGATGCGACCGCCCCTGACGCCCCCCCTGACGCCCCCGGTGGCGCGCCGCCCGGGGCATCCGGAGCGGGCGGGCGCGGCGGGACCGACTAGCATTTTGCCCGATCCGACCGGACTGCCCTTGCGGCCGCGCCCACCCACGTCACCGTAATGGAGTAAATAGGAACATAGAGTGTACAAATGACACTCGCGCCGGTATTTTCTGGAACGGCCGGATCCTCATCCGACGTTCATACATTCCGGACCAGAATGACGTGGGAGGGAGCGGCCGTAGAGGGGCGCTTCTTCTGACAGTCGGAGCGGGGCGGGCCGCCTCTTCGTGGAGCCGTCAACGAGATGGCCGCACCGCCTTGACCTCCGATGGCCGGCTTGCGATCACCGTGACAGAGACCGGCAGGACCATCCATGAGCGAACATCTCCAACCCGCCGCCGAGCCGTACAGCGCGGATCTGGCACGAATCATGCGCTGCATCCCGCATCGCTACCCGTTCCTGTTCATCGATCGGGTGGAGGGGATCGAGCACAACCGTCGCGCCACGGGCATCAAGATGGTAAGCATCAACGAGCCGCATTTTCAGGGCCATTTCCCGGTGGAGCCGGTGATGCCCGGCGTGCTGATCGTGGAAGCCATGGCGCAGACCGCGGGCGTGCTGGTGGTGGAGAGCCTGGAGAAGCTCGACCAGGACCTGCTCGTCTACTTCATGACCATCGACAAGACCCGCTTCCGTCGGAAGGTCACGCCCGGCGATCTTCTCGAGCTTCATGTCGAGATCCAACGTGCCCGCGGCAAGGTGTTCCGCTTCGCCGGCGAGGGGCGCGTGGGGGGCGATGTGGTGGCGGAGGCCGAGTTCTCCGCCATGATCATCGAGGAGGACGACGCACGCCGCGGCCCCCGGGCGATGCCGCCGCGCGACGGGCAGGCAGGCGGCGGCGCATGAGCATCCATCCCACTGCGATCGTGGAGCCCGGCGCGACGCTGGCACCGGATGTGTCGATCGGCGCCTATGCCGTGATCGGCGCCGAGGTTGTGCTGGAGGCTGGCGTCCAGCTCTTCAGCCATGCGGTGGTGGCCGGGCGCACGCATATCGGCCCCGGCACGCGCATCTGGCCCTTCGCCTCGGTCGGCCATCAGCCGCAGGATCTGAAATATGCCGGCGAGCCCAGCCGGCTCGAGATCGGCGCCGACTGCATGATCCGCGAGCATGCCACGCTCAACCCCGGCACCACCGGCGGCGGCATGGTCACGCGCGTCGGCGATGGCTGCCTCTTCATGATGGGCAGCCATGTGGGGCATGACTGCCAGGTGGGCAGCAACGTCATCATGGCCAACAACGCCACCCTCGCGGGCCATGTCCAGGTGGGCGATTTCGCGGTGCTCGGCGGGCTCTGCGCCGTGCATCAACATGTGCGCCTCGGCAACCATGTGATGGTGGGCGGCATGTCCGGCGTGGAGAAGGACGTGATCCCCTTCGGCTCGGTCATCGGCAACCGCGCCGATCTCGGCGGGCTCAACCTCATCGGGCTGAAGCGGCGCGGCTTCGACCGCGAGACCATCCATGCGCTGCGCCGCGCCTATGAGATGCTGTTCGACGGCACAGGCGTGATGGATGAGCGGGTGGACCGCGTGGCCGAGACCTTCGCGGACAATCCCGCGGTGGCGGAGATCGTGGCCTTCGTCCGCGCAGGCAGCGCGCGCAGCTTCTGCACGCCGCGCCCGGTCTGAGGCGCGCGGGGTGAGCGGGCTCGCCGCGGTGCCGGAGCCGGCCCCCTCGGCAGGGGCCTCGGGCGGGCCGGCGGGGTGTCTGGCGATCGTCGCCGGCCGGGGTGCGCTGCCCCGCCAGATCGTGGA
>JBCBWF010000463.1:0-3936 GCA_039817245.1 Pseudomonadota bacterium
CCACGGTGAACCAGGCCGGCGCCATCGGCGCGGTGGGCGCGACCATCATGGCCGGCTACCGGCTCTGCGAGGGCCAGCGCTTCGCCTTCGCGCCGGCGCTGCTCGCGCTCACTTCGGTGCTCTTCATCCTCGTGGTGACCGCGCTCTACGACACCAACATCAAGAACATTACCACGCCGGAGGATGAGCTCGGCGTCACGCTGGCGCTGATCGGCGTCGCCGGCCTCGTGATCGGCATCGCCTGGAGCATGGTGCGCACGCTGCGCATCGAGGACACGCTGAAGGGCGTGATGATCGAGACCGCGAAGACCACCTCGCTCGTCTTCATCATCCTGCTCGGTGCCGCGATGCTCACCTCCGCCTTCCGCGCCTTCGGGGGCGAGGAGCTGGTGAAGGACTTCCTCAACTCGCTGCCCGGTGGGTTCTGGACGCAGTTCGTGATCGTGATGGCCGTGATCTTCGTGCTCGGCTTCTTCCTCGACTTCATCGAGATCGCCGTGGTGGTGGTGCCCATCGTGGCGCCGATCCTGCTCGCCGATCCGGGGGCGAATGTCACCGCCGTCTGGCTCGGCGTGATGATCGGGCTCAACATCCAGACCTCGTTCCTCACGCCACCCTTCGGCTTTGCGCTCTTCTATCTGCGCGGCGTGGCGCCGGCGATCGTGAAGACGGTGCAGATCTATAAGGGCGTCATCGTCTTCATCATGCTGCAGCTCTCGGGGCTCGCCATCGTCGGCTTCTACCCGGCGCTGGTGAACTACTTGCCGGAGCGGCTGAAGCTCACCTCCGACAGCGCGCCGCCCCCGGTGAACCCGGGCCTGCAATACTGCCTCGAGGGCTATGTGCACGAGGCGCTGGAGGAGGAGGGCGGGGCCCTGCGCGCCGCGATCGCCGAGGCGCGCGGGCTCGACCTATCCGCCTTGCCGCGCAAGCTCCGCCGCGAGACCGAGGAGAGCTTCGAGGCCGCGGGAGCCGCCGTCGCGGGCATTGCCGAGATCACCGCCGCCGAGCAGGCCGTGGCCGCCGAGGCCGATGGCTACCGCCCGATCCAGCAGACCGTGCGCGCCATCGAGGCCAAGATCAGGCGCATCGAGGCGCGGCTCGAGGACGAGGAGACGATCCTCGGGCGCACCAACACCTCCGACGCCGCCCGCGCGCGGGCCGAAGCGCGTGCCGCCGCCCTCACCGCCGAGCGCGACGCGCTCGCCGCACAGATCCCGGCCGAATGGGAGCCTGCCCGTGACGCCTTCGCCGCGCTGACCAAGGCCGAGAACGACGCGCGCCGCACCTACCGGCGCAACGCCGACAAGGCCTACCAGCCGGTCGAGGCGCTGCTCGGCGTGCTGGAGGGGACGCCGGCGCTCACCGCCTTCCGCCCCGAGATCGTCGCCCTGCAGGAGGCGGTTGCTGCGGCGGAGCCCAAGGAGGGGATCGACCTCATCCGCGAGGTCGAGCGCGCGGTCGGCCGGATCGACGGGGCAAGCGATGTCTCCAAGCCGCTCACCGCCGCGCGCCGGGCGCTGCGTGGTCGCAACCCCGAGCCCGAGAAGGCGGCCGAGAAGCTCGCCGAGGCGCTCGAGGCGCTCGACGAGGCGGTGACGTGGCGCGAGGAGGCCGACCGTGCCCTCCGCCCGGGCCTCACCGCCTATCTCGAGGCGCTCTCCGGCACCATCGGCTTGCGCAGCCAGCCGAAACTGCCCCGCGAGGTCGCCCTCTCCGTCGCTGCCTGCCGCGCCGTCCACCGCGACCTGTCCCTCAACTTCTGAGGCTGATCTTCCGGTCCGGCCCTTGCGGCCGGGCCCGAGGGCGTCAGGGTCCCATTGGGCCGAAAAAGCTCGAGGAACCCGAAGGGTGACGAGAGCGAGGACTGCATCGCTTTGCGCCAGCACGGCGCTTCCGCATGGAAGCCCCCTCAGAGACCGCGTTCGCACCGCAAACCTACCGGGAGGTCCCGGGTCAAGCTCGGGACACCCGCGAGCGGTTGTGCAAAACGAGACCGATCTTGCACCGCGACTCCCCCTCGCGCCCGCGCCCTCCCACGTCATTCTGGTCGGCAGAAAAAGAACATTAAATGAACTTGGCAGGCGGAAGTCCTCCCGTTGATCAGACGGCAATCGCTCACCCTGTGTTCACCAAGCTGCCCGCAGGATGTCGTGGGAGGGAGCGGCCGCAGCGGGGTCTCGTCGATCGCAGAGCGCTAGCGTGCGCCAGAGGCTGGGCCGGCCCGTCTGGTGAGGGCTGCGCGGACGATCACCGAGAGGATCTTCACCCCCGCCGCGACCGTGCCGCGGAGCGTGCCCGAGATCTTGGAGCGCCCGATGCGGCGGCGATAGGCCGTCGGCACCTCGCGCACCGCGAGCCCCGCCACCAGCGCCTTCACCTGCATCTCCACCGTCCAGCCGAAGTCCATATCGCGCATCTCCAGCCGTGCGAGCGCCGGCCGCCGGATCGCGCGGAAGGGCCCGAGATCCGTGTAGCGCGCCCCCCAGAGCCGGCGCATCAGCCAGCAGGCCAGCGCGTTGCCGAAACGCTGCGGCAGCGTCAGCGCACCGGGCTCGGCGCCGCCGCGCACCCGCGAGCCGAGCACGAGATCCGCCTCTCCCGCCGCGATCGGGTCCACCAGCGCCGCCATCCGGCCCGGATCGTCCGCAAAATCGCCGTCGAGGAAGACGATCACGTCGCGCCGGCCGGCCGCGCGGATGCCCGCCTGGCAGGCCGCGCCATAGCCCCGCCGCGGCTCGCACACCACGCGCGCGCCCATTGCGCGGGCGATCTTGGCGGTCCCGTCGGTCGAGCCGTTATCGGCCACCACCACCCGGTCCACCCAGGGCGGGATCGCCGCGATCACCCGCCCGATCGCCGGGGCCTCGTTCAGCGCAGGGATCACCGCGGCGACGGTCGCGCCATGCCTCATGCTGGAACCCCCGCGCCCATCCGCCGGATCCGCCGGCCGCGCAGCGCATCCCAGAGCAGAAGGCCGAGCACCGGGCCGAATTCCAGCCACACGATCCAGTCGTCGAAGAGCGCTTCCTGCCCCCGCCCCACCATCTCGAAGCGCAGATAGTAGAGCGGCAGCGTGAGGGTCAGCAGCATCAACCCGCGCACCGGAACCACCGCGAGAAACGGCAGAAGCCACGCATAGTACCAGGGATAGCCGGTGGGGCTGACGAGGAAGAGAAGCGCCGTCACCGCCAGCACCCCCGCCGGCAGCGCACCCGGGCCGTCCCGCGCCACGCCGCGCGCGAGCCAGAGCGCGGTTAGGGCCACCAGCCCCATCAGCCCTGCGCGCGCCAGCCGCCCGGGATCGAGGAGATGCAGCCCCGCGCCCTCGAGCGCCACTGCGATGGCCTCGCGCACACCCCCGAAGAGGGCGTCGTTGCGCTCCCAAGCCGCGGCATAGGCGACAAAGCCGGAGGTCCGGTCGAGCCCCGACAGCAGCACGGGCGCCGCGACCGCCGCGCCGATCGCCGCCGCCAGTCCCGCGCCCGCCGCCGCGCGTCGCCAGCCGGCGCCTGCCAGCAGCATCGGCAGGAGCAGCGCGGGCCAGAGCTTCACGCCCGCCGCCAGCGCCAGCACCCCCGCCGCAGCGACCGGGCGGAGCCGCAGCGCCAGCAGAACCGCGCCCACCAGGAAGGGCAGCAGCACCGCCTCCATATGCGCCGAATTGCCGAGTTCCTTCGCGATCAGCGGGTTCCACCAGTAGATCGCCACCCAGACCGGCGCGCGCCCCACCGCGCGCAGCAGCAGCACCAGCAGCCCCACCCCCGACAGCTCAAAACCCAGCAGCACCAGCCGCAGGGCGCCGAGGCCGAAGGGTTCGACCCAGGCCGCCAGCAGGAAGGCACCCTGCGCCACCGGCGGGTAGATCGTCGCGAGATGCGGGTAGTTGATCCGCCCGGCAACCGCTGCGGCCTCCTCCCCGAAGGCCAGCCACGG
>JBCBWF010000077.1:0-16558 GCA_039817245.1 Pseudomonadota bacterium
CGGGAGGTGGGGCGGGCCATGGGCCTCAGCGAGGACATCTGCGCCGCGCTCTCGGGCCAGATCTGGCACTGGTCGCGCGAGGCGATCCACGGCGAACGCCTGCGCGAGATCGGGCTGGACCCGGAGGACCGCCGCCTCGCCCAGACCCTCGCGCTGGTCGAGGAGATCATCGGCTTCCCGCGCCATCTCTCCCAGCATGTCGGCGGTTTCGTCATCACCGCGGGCCGGCTCGACGAGCTCTGCCCCATCGAGAACGCCGCCATGGACGGGCGCACCGTGATCGAGTGGGACAAGGACGACATCGACGCGCTCGGCATCCTCAAGGTCGATGTGCTGGCGCTCGGCATGCTCACCTGCCTGCGCAAGGCCTTCGACCTCATGCGCGGCCATCTGGGGCTCGACTACACGCTGGCGACGCTGCCGAAGGAGGACCCGGCCGTCTACGACATGCTCTGCCGGGCGGACAGCCTCGGCGTCTTCCAGGTGGAAAGCCGCGCGCAGATGAACTTCCTGCCGCGCATGCGCCCGCGCTGCTTCTACGACCTGGTGATCGAGGTCGCGATCGTGCGCCCGGGCCCGATCCAGGGCGATATGGTGCACCCCTATCTGCGCCGCCGCTCCGGCGAGGAGGAAGTCTCCTATCCCTCCGAGGCGCTGGAGGGCGTGCTCGGCAAGACCCTCGGCGTGCCGCTCTTTCAGGAGCAGGCGATGCGCATCGCCATCGTGGCCGCGGGCTTCACGCCGGACGAGGCGGACCGGCTCCGCCGCGCGCTCGCCACCTTCCGCCGCTCGGGCACCATCCACACCTTCCGCGAGCGCTTCATCGCCGGCATGCTGGAGCGCGGCTACGAGCCCGAATTCGCCGAGCGCTGCTTCTCCCAGATCGAGGGCTTCGGCGAATACGGCTTTCCGGAAAGCCATGCGGCGAGCTTCGCGCTCCTCGTCTACGCCTCCTCCTGGCTCAAATGCCATCACCCGGCGGTCTTCGCCTGTGCGCTTCTGAACTCGCAGCCCATGGGCTTCTACGCGCCCGCGCAGATCGTGCGCGATGCGCGCGAGCATGGGGTGGAGGTGCGCCCCGTGGCCGTCAACGCCTCGTACTGGGACTGCACGCTGGAGCCGGACGGGCGCGGCGCGCTGGCGCTCCGGCTCGGCTTCCGGCTCGTGAAGGGGCTGAAGGAGGAGGACGGGCAGTGGATCGCCGCGGCCCGTGCCAACGGATACCCGGATGTGGAAAGCCTCTGGCGCCGCGCCGGCATCGGGCGCGCGGCAGTGGAGAAGCTCGCGCGGGCGGACGCCTTCTCCGAGCCGGGCGGGGGCGGGACCGAGCCGCCGCTCGGCCGCCGCTCCGCCCTCTGGGATGCCCGCGCCCTCTCGGGCGACACGCCCCTGCCGCTCTTCGCCGATGGCGAGGGCATTCGCGAGGAGCCCGCCGCCCTGCCCGCGCCGACGCTCGGCGAGGAGGTGGTGGAGGACTACCGCGCAACGCGCCTGTCGCTCCGCGCCCACCCCATGGCGCTGCTCCGCGCCGAGCTCGAGCGGGAGTGAGCGCCGGCTCAGGGCAGAACGAGCAGCACCGCCAGAAGCGCCGCGAGCGCGCCGACGGAGCCCAGCGGGCTCCCCGCACGCTCCCCGCGCTCCTCCCAGGGTGTCGGCGCACCGGACCATGGGCCGAGCCCGAACTGCATCATCGTGGCATGATCGTAGTATCCCATCGCATCCTCCATCATCGCGATGGCACCGGTCTACGCCCCGGCTCCTGACACCCCGCCGGCAGGAGGCGGTGATAGGATGTCAGGAGCGGGCGACAGGCGGCCCGGAGGACAGGGCAGGCGGCAGCGATGCGGAAATCCACACGGCTCTTCGAGATCATCCAGACCCTGCGCGCGGCGCCCGGGCCGGTGACGGCGGAGGCGCTTGCCGAGACGCTGGAGGTCTCGGTGCGCACGATCTACCGCGACATCGCCGCGCTTCAGGCCATGCGCACGCCGATCGAGGGCGCCGCCGGCCTCGGCTATGTCATGCGCAGCGGCTACGACCTGCCCGCCCTGAACTTCGATGCCGAGGAGGTGGAGGCGCTGCAGGTGGGCCTGGCCATGCTCGCGCGCACCGGCGACAGCGCGCTGCAGCGCGCAGCCCGGCGGGTGGCGCAGAAGATCGAGGCGCTCGGCGAGGGCGCGGACTGGCTGCATGTCGCGCCCTGGGGCGCGCCGGAGGACGATCCGGCCCTCGGCTGCGTCTCCAAGGCGCTCCTGCGCGATGCGGTGCGCGACGAACGCAAGCTCCGGATCACCTATCGCGACAGCGAAGGCCGCGAGACCGAGCGCGTGATCCGCCCGCTCGGCCTCGTCTACCATATCGATTGCGTGCTGCTGGCCGGCTGGTGCGAGCTGCGCGCGGGCTTCCGGCATTTCCGCACGGACCGGATCTGGGCCTGCGAGGCGCTCTGCGAGCGCTTCGCGGACCAGGGCGCGGCACTGCGCCGGCTCTGGCTCGAGGAGAACGGCTGGGACTATGCCGCCGAGAGAGCGGCCGCGACCTAGCGCCCTGGCGGGCCCGCGCGCGCCCGCAGAAACAACCGAAACACGGGCCGCGCCGCGCCGACAACGCCCTGAAACACGGCCGATCTAGGCTGCTCCGCAGACATAGGCACAGGCGTCCCGTCGGGCGTCGCATTCGCGAGGAGCACGCCATGAAGGACATGGTTCTGAAGGTACTGCGCAACCCGATCACGCGCACCAAGATCTCGTTCAAGATCGGCTCGGTCTATATCGGGCCGAGCTATTACCGGCGCACGGAGAGCGCAATCGAGAACGACGATATCGAGATCAAATACGTAAACAAGAAGAACAAGAACATCGCGAAATACTCGCACACCCATAACCGGATGGTGCTCGGCTTCAAGCGGATCGACGGCAATCTCGACCGCGAGCCGCTGATCCTGCACGAGCTGACGCATGCGGCGCATGACATCCGCGGCATCCCGCATATGCGCCTCTACGCCGAGGCCGCAGCCTATATCGCGCAGCAGGTGTTCTTCTACTTTCAGCACCAGTCGCGCTTCGATGCGGGCGAGACCGTGCATTTCAGCGACAAGATCGGGCGGGCGGCCTGGGGCGTGTCGCATCATGCGCGCAAGAAGGGAAGCTTCGTCTCGGATGCGGAGGCCAAGCCGCTCTTCGACGCGCTGCGGGCGGACAAGCTCTACAAGAACCTGAAGAAGGACTACGAGTACGACGGCGTCTGAGCCGACCGGGCGGGCGGAGGATAGGGGCAGACAGACGGGTAAGTTCGCCTTATGTTCGGGCGAAGAGGAGAACCCGATGTCCGAACCGCCCCGTCCGCCCGCCGGTCAACAACCCGGTCCCCAACCCGATCCCCGCCCCGATCCCCGCCCCGATCCCCGCCCTGGGCCGCCCGGCCGCTCGCGGCTGGCGCTCTCCACCTGCGCCGGGCTCGCCGCGCTGGCGGACCGGGCCCGGGCGCGCGTCGCGGGGCTGGTGATCACGCGGCAGCGCCCGGGCACCGCCTCGGGCGTGATCTTCCTGACGCTGGAGGACGAGACGGGCGTGGCCAATATCGTCGTCTGGCCGAAGACCTATGAGCGGTTCCGCCGGGCGGTGATCGCGGGACGGCTTCTGCGGATCACCGGGCAGCTCCAGCGCGAGGGCGCCGTGATGCATCTGGTGGCCTGGCGCATCGAGGATCTCTCGGACCGGCTGGACGCGCTCGGCCTGGAGGGCCCGCTCTCCTCGGAGCGCGGCGACGAGGGGCGACGGCCGATACCGCCCCAGCAGCCGAAGGCGCCGCGCGGGCCCCAACCCGCGGTGCCCGTGGGCCGCCCGCGCGCGCGCCACCCGCGCGAAGAAGCGCGGACGCTCTTTCCCAGCCGCGACTTTCACTGAGCGCCCGACCGCGCCGCTCAGAGCCCGGTCCCGCGCGGGCATCGAGCCCCCGCGGGACCGCGTCCGGCTGCGCCGTCCGGGCCGCGCAACGCCGCACAAGCGGGACGGAACGGACGCCTCAGGGCGCTTGCTGCCGGTGCCGGGCCCCGTTACAGGCGGCTTCGCGCTTCACAGCGCCGCTCCGCCTGCTAGGCTTCGCGGCAAAACGACAAAGGATCAGGGGAGGCGCCCATGCTCGGGCTCATGCAGGACTGGCCGCTCCGGGCCGGCTCGGTCCTCGACCATGCCGCGCGCTATCATGCGCGCCGGCCGATCGTCTCGCGCCTGCCGGGCGGCGAGATCGCGCACACGGACTGGCAGACGATCCACGGCCGCGCGCGCCGGCTCGCCCAGGGGCTGCGCCGGCTCGGCGTGAATGCCGGCGAGGTGGTGGGCTGCATGGCGTGGAACACCGCGCCGCATCTGGAGGCGTGGTATGCGGTGCCCGGCCTCGGAGCCGTGTTCCACAGCCTCAATCCGCGCCTCGGCCATGAGCAGCTCAGCTACATCGCGGGGCATGCGGACAACCGCTGGCTCATCTGCGACGTGGATCTCGCCCCCGTCGTGGCCGCACTCGCCGGCGCGCTGCCCCGGCTGAAGGGCGCCGTGGTGCTCGGCGCGGAGGTGCCGCAGGTGCTGGCCGAGGCGGTGCCGGGCGCGGTGGCAGCCGAGACGCTGATCGCGGCGGAGGACGGCGATTTCACCTGGGAGCCCGTGGAGGAGAGCGCGGCCTGCGGAATCTGCTACACCTCCGGCACCACCGGCAAGCCGAAGGGCGTGGTCTACAGCCATCGCTCCAACGTGCTGCACGCCATGACGATGATCCAGCCCGACATGCTCGGCCTCTCCTCGCGCGACGTGTTCATGCCGGTGGTGCCGCTCTTTCACGCCAATGGCTGGTCGAGCGGCTATTCGGGGCCGATGGCGGGCGCAGCGATGGTGATGCCGGGGCGCGCGCTCGACCCGGCTTCGCTCTGCGAGATGTTCGATTTCGGCGTGACGGTGACGGCGGCGGTGCCGACGGTGTGGCTGCCGCTCCTGGCCCATCTGCGCGCCGAGAAGCGCGGGCTGCCCACGCTCGACCGGGTGGTCATTGGCGGCTCGGCCTGCCCGCGCGCGGTGATCGAGGCCTTTCAGAACGACTACGGCGTGCGCGTGCTCCATGCCTGGGGGATGACCGAGTGCTCCCCGCTCGGCAGCTTCTGCTCGCTGAAGCCGGAGGCGGCGGCGCTGGAGCCGGCCGCGCAGCTCGACATCCAGGAGACGGTGGGCCATCCGCCTTTCACGGTCGATCTGAGGATCGTGGACGACGCGGGCGACCCGCTGCCCTGGGACGGCACGGCGCAGGGCCAGCTCCAGATCCGCGGGCCGGCGGTGGTGCGCCGCTATCTCGGCCAGGAGGCGGACACCGTCGACGACGCCGGCTGGTTCGACACCGGCGATGCGGCCACGATGAACCCGGACGGCTATGTGCGCATCACCGACCGGTTCAAGGACGTCATCAAGTCGGGCGGCGAGTGGATCAGCTCGATCGATCTCGAGAACGCCGCCGTGGGCCATCCGGATGTCGCCGAAGCCGCCGCGGTGGCGATGCCGCATCCGAAATGGGATGAACGCCCGGTGCTGGTGGTGGTCGCGCGCGCGGGCGCCGAGCCGGCGCCGGCGGCCATCATCGAGACCATTGCGCCACGCTTTGCCAAATGGCAGCTGCCGGACGATGTGCTCTTCGTCGAAGCGCTGCCGCACACGGCGACCGGCAAGATCTCCAAGCGGACCCTCCGCGAGCAGCTTCTGTCGGACGGGTATCTGTTGCCCGACCTGCGGTAAGGTTCGCGCCTCCCGCGCAATGGCCGCGGGAGCGCCCTGCCGTCGCCCAAATTGATGCCACATTAGCACGGCATGGTTGTACCGCAGCAGGACGGGGCGGACTCACGTGACCGACAATGTGGACAATCCACCGATCTGGGACCTCGAGCAGTACTCCGTCGGCGAAGTGCGCCGGCGCCGTGCCGAGGCGCGTGCGGCGGACCCCAAAGAGGGCACCGACGACACCATAACCCAGGAAGACGACGGCGACTGGCTCGCGCCCGCCAAGGAGAAGCGCCGTCCGCGCTTCGTCGAGAGCGGCGAGGTCTTCTGGGTCGCCTTCACCGGCGGCCTGCTCTGCATCGTGACGCTGGGCTTCTACCGGTTCTGGCTGGTCACGCGGCTGCGCAAGGTCTTCGCCAACAGCATTCGCGTCGACGGCGATCCGATCGAGTACACCGGCTCCGGCTGGGAGAAGATGATCGGCTTCCTGATCGCGATCACCATGCTTGCGATCTATCTCGGCATCGCCAACGTGCTGCTGCTCTTCGCGGGCATCGCGTCCTTCGACGCGGCGAGCCTGTTCACGCCCTTCTCGCTGATCGCGCTCGCGCCGTTCCTGTTCTGGGCGCGCTATCGCGGGCAGCGCTACATCATGGGCCGGCTGCGCTGGCGCGGCATCCGCTTCGGGCTGACGCCGGGCGCCTGGGGCTACATGCTCCGCTCGCTCCTCTGGAGCATCCCCACCATCGTCACGCTCGGCCTGCTCTACCCCTACCAGCACTTCTGCCAGTCCCGCTACATCACCAACCGCACGCATTTCGGCAATATCCGCTGCGAGCAGCGCGGGTCCTGGCTCGGCCTCATGGCCTACTGGATCTGGCTCTACATCGCCGCCGGCATGCTCTTCCTCTTCGGCTGGGGGCTGGCGGAGGAGATGCGGCTCGGCGAGCAGGGGATCGGCGTGCTGATCGCCGTTCTCTGGCCGATCATGCTGCTGGTGGTGGCGCTTCTCTTCATGAACTACCAGATCGGCGCGTTCCGCTACCTCTGGGACAACCGCGTCATCGGCAAGACGGAGGTCAACAACGACCTCTCCACCGGCGGCGTGATCTGGGCCTACATCAAGGGCTCGTTCCTCACCAGCATGCTGTCCTTCGGCGTCACGCTCCTCTTCGGCGGCCTGATCGTGGGCGGCGGCTTCGCACTCACCTCGGCGCTCTTCGGCGGCTGGGACGCGGTGCAGCGGGCGATGGATGTGGACTTCGTGGAGAGCATCGAGGCCGGCAACGGGCCGCCTGTCGAGCTTCTGTGGAAGTTGGCGCCGTTGTGGATTAGCCTGATGTTCGCCTACTTCTTCGCGTTCGTGGTCTACTATGCCTTCACGCAGAGCCTGATCACGCAGCCCATCATCCGTCTCAAGGTGGAAGGGACAACGTTGATCAACCCGAACCTGCTGATGAAGGCCCAGCAGCGCAAGGAAGACAAAGCGGGCGAGGCCGGCGGCTTCGCGGATGCGCTCGGCGTCGATGTGGGTGCAGGCTTCGGATGACGGCACTTGCCGACTACGCCCGTCTCGAAGCGCAGGCCCGGTACTTCGACGGCAAGTCGGCACGCCCGCGCGAGGTGTTCGCAGGGTTCGGCAAGCGCAGCCTGGTGATCATCGGTCCGAACGACGCGGCGATCGCGCACTGGCCGCTGGCGAGCCTGCGCGCCGTCTCGGGCCGGGGGGCGAGCGAGATGACGCTCGTGCCGGAGCTCGGCTCGGACGAGCGGCTGGTGCTCGACGATCCCCTGATGATGGACGCCATCGCCCGCGTCTGCCCCGACCTCTTCCGCCGGCCGGTGAATGCGCAGGGGCTGCGCTATGCCGGCCTCTGGGGGCTGGGATCGCTACTCTCGATCGTGGTGATCGTGTTCTACCTCATCCCGCTTCTGGCCACGCAGCTCGCGCCGCTCATCCCCTATGAGCGCGAGCGCGCGCTCGGCGACGCCGTGGCCAACCAGGTCTCCCTGCTCCTCGGCGCGGCCGGGCAGGACGATGACGGCATCTGTCGCGGCGAGGAGGGCCTGAAGGCGCTCAAGGCCATGACCGACCGGCTCCAGGCCCATGCGTCGCTGCCTTACGAGATCCAGGTCGATGTGCTCGACCACAGTCTGGTCAACGCCATCGCCATGCCGGGCGGGCGGATCTTCCTCTTCCGCGGGCTCATCGACAACGCGGAGACACCGGAAGAGGTGGCCGGTGTGCTCGCCCACGAGATCGGGCATATCGTCCATCGCGACCCCACGACCGGGGTGCTGCGCACCGCGGGCACGGCGGGGATGTTCAGCATGATCCTCGGCGACATCTTCGGCGCGGGCATCATCGCGGCGGCCGGCGAGGCGGCGCTCAACGCCAGCTACCAACGCGAGGCCGAGGCGCGGGCGGACGATGTGGCGCTGCAGATCCTCGCCGATGCGGGCCTGCCCAGCCGCCCCTTCGCCATGTTCTTCATCCGCCTGCGCGAGCGCTACGGAGACACGCCGCGCTTTCTCGCCTATTTCGCGAGCCACCCGGCCATGCAGGACCGCGCCGACCGCGCCAAGGCGGGAGACAGCGTCGGCGGCGGCGCCTACACACCGGTGCTCGACGACCGCAACTGGGTCGCGATGCGCAACATCTGCACCGGGCGGGACGAGTAGGGCCCGGCGCCCTCAGGCGAGGCGAAAGCGCGTCTCGGCCGCCAGAGGCCCCTCCGCCGCCGCCGCTCCTTCCGCCTCCAGGGCCAGAAGCGTCGCCAGCACATTGCGCGCCGCCATCGGCAGGAGGGCTGCGTCCACATCCCGGTAGAGCCGGCGCGCGAAGCCCGATGCCGTGTCCGGCCCCGCCGCAAGAGCCTCCAGCAGATCGGCCCGCCGCCGCGCGCGATGCGCCCTCTGCTCGGAGACGAGCGCGCCCGGCTCCGTCACCGCCGGCCCGTGGCCCGGCAGGTAGATCCGGTCCTGCCCCGCCTCGGCCCGCGCGGCAAGCTGCGCCAGCGTCTCCATCTGCGCGGCCATGTCTCCTTCGGGCGGCGACACCAGCGTCGTCGCCCAGCCCATCACCGCATCGCCGGTGAAGAGCACGCCCGTCCCCGCCAGCGCAAAGGCGAGATGGTTGGAGAGATGCCCGGGCGTGTGCAGCGCCTCCAGCCGCCAGCCCTCGCCCTCCACCGCCGCCCCGTCCGACAGCGCGTGATCCGGCGCGAAGGTCCGGTCCGCCCCTTCGCCGCCGCCGATCGCCCCGCCCGATGCCGCGGCGAGCACCTGCATCTGCGGCCGCATCCCGGCCCCGTGCGGCCCGAACCCGTAGGTCGGCGCGCCTGTTTCCGCCGCGAGCCGCGCAGCGCCCGGGCTGTGATCCACATGCGTGTGCGTGACGAGAATGGCCGCCACCCGCTCTCCCGGCTCCAGCCCGCCAAGAAGCGCGGCCAGATGCCCCGGATGGGCCGGCCCGGGATCGATCACCGCAACCGACCCCTGCCCGACCACATAGCTCTGCGTGCCCGTATGGGTCATGGCCGAAGGGTTCGGCGCCGTCAGCCGCCTGACACCGCGTGCCACATCCTCCATGCCCATGCCCCTCCAATCCTGGCCGCAGACGCGCTTGCGCCCCCGCGCCCTCGCGCCATAGCGTCGCGACCATGCCGTTCGCCCCGAGCCCGCACAAGTCCGGCCTGAAGCGCTTCCTGCCGCGCAGCCTGTTCGGCCGCGCCCTTCTCATCCTGGTGCTGCCCATCGTGGTGCTGCAGGGCGTGGTCGCCTCGGTGCTCATGAAGCGCCACTACGACGGTGTCACCGAGCAGATGGCCGATGTGGTCGCGCATGAGCTCGAATACCTGGTCGGAGAAATCGAGGCCGCTCCCGACCTCGCCACGGCCCAGCGGCGCATCGCCCGCATCTCCCGACTGCTCGGCATCGAGGTCTCGCTCGACCCGAACGGGCGGGTGCAGCCGCGCGCCCTCCTCGGCTTTTACGATTTCACCGGCGGCGCGATCGAGGAGACGCTGAAGGCGGGCGTCACCCGGCCGATCACGCTCGATCTGGTGAGCGTCCCGAAGACCGTCGAGGCCCGGCTGCTCACGGCCAAGGGCGTCCTCTCCGTCAGCATCCCGCGCCGGCGGCTGAACCCGGCGAACCCGCACCAGCTCATCGTCTTCACCAGCCTCGTGGCCATCGTGCTGGTGGTGATCGCGGTGATCTTCCTGCGCAACCAGGTCCGCCCCATTCGCCAGCTCGCCTATGTGGCCACCGCCTTCGGCCGCGGCCGCCACCTCGCCTTCCGCCCCTCCGGCGCCGAGGAGGTACGCCGCGCCGGCCACGCCTTTCTCGACATGCGCACGCGCATCGAGCGGCAGATGCAGCAGCGCACCGCCATGCTCTCCGGCGTCAGCCACGACCTGCGCACCCCCCTCACCCGCATGAAGCTGGCCCTTGCCATGGCCGATGAGGGGCCGGAGACCGCCGAGATCGGCCGCGACGTGGCCGAGATGGAGCGCATGATCGAGAGCTTCCTCGCCTTCGCCCGCGGCGAGGCCGGCGAGGCGACGGAGGCCTGCGACCTCCTTGCGCTGGTCGAGGAGATCGCACTCGATGCCGTGCGCGCCGGCGCCGCCCTCGCCTTCGAGACCCGCCTCGAGCCGGCCGTCTCCACCACGCTCATCGTCCGCCGCCAGGCGCTGAAACGGGCGATCACCAACCTGGTGGAGAACGCGCGCCACTACGCCGAGCACGCCGTGCTGACACTGCGCATGACCCGGCGCTCCGCCGAGATCACCGTCGAGGACAACGGCCCCGGCATCCCCGAAGACCGGCGCGAGGAAATGCTCCGCCCCTTCGCCCGGCTCGACCCCGCCCGCACACAGACCGTGAGCGATGCAGGCGGGGGCGGCGTCGGCCTCGGCCTCACCATCGCGCTCGACATCGCCCGCGGCCATGGCGGCGCGCTGGAGCTGGATACGAGCCCCACGCTCGGCGGCCTGCGCGCCACCCTCCGCCTGCCGCGCTGAGCCGCGCCCTCAGCGGCCCAGGCCTACCAAGCGCGTGTTCCACGGCCACAGGGCTCCACGGCAGCGGCCGGGAGACGCGGCTCTTTCCCTGCCGGAGGCGGGGAAAGAGCGAAGAAAGCACCGCAGCGCGCAGCGCTGCGGTTCCGCATGGGAAGCCCCGGGCGGAGACCCGCACCGGATCAGTGCAGCCGCGCGCCCGGCTCGACCGGCCGGTCGGGCGCGACGAGCACCACGGCGCCCTCCGCATCCATCAGCCCGAGCGTCAGCACTTCCGAGCGCACCGGCCCGATCTGGCGCGGCGGGAAGTTGACCACGGCCAGCACCGTGCGCCCCACCAGCGCCTCCGGCGTGTAATGCACCGTGATCTGTGCGGAGGAGCGCTTCTCCCCGATCTCCGGCCCGAAATCGATCCAGAGCTTGTAGGCGGGCTTGCGCGCCTCGGGAAACGGCTCCGCGCGGACGATCCGCCCGGCCCGGATATCCACCTTCAGGAAATCGTCGAACGCGATCTCGTCCGCCATGCGCCCCTCCTCCGCTCTCTCGGGATCCGAGGGCCTAGCAGGCGCGGCGCGAATGCGAAAGCCGCCCGCATCGCTGCGGACGGCTCGTGATCCTGCCTCAACCGGCGCCCTGCGGCGCCCGGGATGCCTCGGCATCCCGCCTGCTGCGCGCCGGCCGCAGCCGGCGAACCGATCAGGCCTGCTGCTTGTCGAAGGCGGTCTGGAACTCGGCCATGGCTTCCTCGAAGCGGCCCTTGACCACCTCGAAGGCCTCGGTGTTGGCCTTCTGCGTGAGCTCAGTCAGCTCCTGCGCGTCCTTCACGGCCTTCTCGAAAGCAACGCGCATGGCGTCCATGTTCTTCTGCGCCTGCTCGGCAGTCATCGGCTGGCCCTGCATGTCGCCGAAGGCGTCCTTCGACTGGGCGAGGGCCTCCTCGACCATGGCAACCTGGCGCTGGTAGACGCTCTGATAGCCGGCGATCGCCACCTTGTTGGCCTCGATCACGGCGTTCAGGTTCTTCTCATGCGCCTTCACGACGACATCCATGCCCGGAAGCTTGGAGGTGTCGAACATCTTTTCGAGCTCCGGCATCTTGAACATTTCGCCGAACTTCTCGCTGAACTTCTCGACATCGACCGCGAAGGGGAATTTCTCGTGCATCATTTCGTGCTCTCCTGACTGTAGGCGACGTTGCGCCATCGATTTCTGTCACCCCGGCTATTGCGACATATGTTGCAGCGCACAAAAAAAGTCAAGGACCTTTCTGCGACGCACAATAAGCCCCTCGTTCGGCTTGGTTTTATCCCTTGGCGAGGACCCGGGAGCGCTCTGTGGCGGCGCCGACGGTCCGGGTCATCAGGTCCCCGAGTTCGGGCATCAGCACGGCGAGCCCCGCCGCAGTCGTCCCGCCCGGGCTCGTGACGTTCACGCGCAGTTGCTCCGCGCTCTCCTCCGAGGCCCCCGCCAGCGCGCCCGCGCCGCAAACCGTGGCCCGTGCGAGCTGCATCGCCTGCGCCTCTGTCAGCCCCTGCGCCACGCCCGCCGCCGCCATCGCCTCGATCAGGTGAAACACATAGGCCGGGCCCGAACCCGAGAGCGCGGTGACCGCATCGATCTCCGCCTCGCTGCCGAGCCGCAGCGTCTCGCCCACCGCGGCCAGCAGCGCCTCGGCGCGCTGCAGCCCCGCCTCCCCGGCCGCCGCGTTGCCCACGATCGCGCTGATCCCGGCGCCCACCGCCGCGGGCGTGTTCGGCATGGCCCGCACGATCGGCGTCTCGGCCCCGAACATCGCCTCGAAGGCCGCGATCGGCGTGCCCGCCGCGATCGAGAGCATCATCGTGCCGCCGCCGGCAAAGGCCGCGAGCCGGGGCGCCGCCTCCGCCATCATCTGCGGCTTCACCGCGATCACGGCCACATCCGGCTGCACAGGCTGATCGGGGTTCAGCACGAGGCCCTCGCCGGCGAGCGCGCTCAACCGCTTCGCCGGGGCCGGATCGATCACCTGGACGCGCGCGGGCGCTAGCCCGCCGGCCAGCCAGCCTTCGAGCATCGCGCCGCCCATCTTGCCGCATCCCAGCAGCAGCAGCGACGAGATGCCCGGCAGCCCTCCGCCGCCCTCGCCTGCCTTTTCCGCCATACCGTCCATGGAACCGCCCTCGTCGAACAGTTGCAGATTAGCGACGAATACGCCGCGGCTACAGGGGAAAGTCGGTCGGGCAGGCCGCGCAGACCGCCGCCTCGCCTTATCGGGAAAACCCGCGCGCAGTCTCGCCTTGCAACGGAAAAGGGGCGCCTAGCAGCGCCCCTCCCCGGAACCTCCGCATGCGGCACACCGCCGCGTGCACGCGCCTTCGCGATCAGGCCGTGCCGTAGGCGTCGTCGATGGCGAGGTCCATGGCCGCCTCCGCCGTCTCCCCGGACCAGGCCGCAACCTGGAAGGCCGGGTAGAACCGCTCGGAAAGCGCCAGCGCCGAGAGGACCATCGCCTCGATCTGCTCCACCGTCGCCGTCGCCCCGCCGGCCAGCGTCAGCCCGTAGCGGAACGCGACCATCCCCTGTTCCGGCCAGTACGAGAAGCCGCCGTTCCAGATCCGGTCGTTCACCCGGGTCAGAAGCCGCTCGAACTCCTCGCGGCACGCCTCATGCGGCTGCATCTCGAACGAGCTGATGAGGCGCAGCATGTCGTCGCGCTCCGACCAGGCCAGCGACAGGGAATAGGTGCGCCAGGTCCCCTCCACCACCATCGCAATCTGGTCGTCCCCCATCCGGTCGAAGTCCCAACAGGACTGCTCGGCCAGGGTCTCGACCATGTCGATGGGGTGAATGTCGGTATTCTCGAAGATCCGTCCCGCGTCAGACATTGCCTCAAAGCCCCTACTGCTCTGGTGCAGAAGCGATGCTCTGCCACTTCATGCACCAAGGGTTGCCAAAGGTCGTGTTATTTCTTATCCCGACCCACGATATATGGTGGCACCAGTCCACAACATGAACAAGCGAAAAGCGTCGGCGCCAGAAAAGCGTCACACTGAGGCGCGGGCCGAATAAGGCGTCTCTGTGCCGCTTTTGAGAACGCGCCGAACGACTTCAGCCGGTGCCCTTGAGGGTCTCCTCCAGCGCCGCGATGCGCGCTTTCAGGGCCTCGTTCTCCTCGCGCGCACGGATCGCCATCTCGCGCACCGCGTCGAACTCCTCGCGTGTGACGAGATTCGATTCGCTCAGCCAGCGCTCGAAGCCGCTGCGGATCGCCGTCTCGGCCTCGTCGCGCACGCCCTGGGCCATGCCGGCGGCGTTCGTCATGAGCTGGCTCAGATCGTCGAAGAGACGGTTTCGGGTCTGCATAGGACCGCACTCCCTGCTGCAAGGCCGCTTGGGCGGCCTCTCACGCACATATGACGGGCACTGTGCGCTGCCGCAAGGCGTGCCTGTGGATTGTCACGGGAACGGCAGCTATTCGCGCTTGACAGCCGCTCCCGCCCTGCCCACTCCAGCGGCGGGCGGCCGACCCGGGCCGTCGGGCTCCGAGCGAGGTACTCCAGGTGTTCGTGCTGCCCTTCCCGCAGATCGACCCGGCCCTCGTGACCGTGGAGATCGGCGGCTTCGAGCTCTCCCTGCGCTGGTACGCGCTGGCCTATATCGCGGGGCTGGTGCTCGGCTGGCGCATGGTGGTCTGGCTCATGCGCCGCCCTCGCCTCTGGCCGCGGGACACGGCGCCGATGAGCCCGCAGGCGCCGGAGGAGCTCCTCACCTGGATGGTCCTCGGCGTGGTGCTCGGCGGCCGGCTCGGTTTCGTCCTGTTCTACAGTCCGCTCTACTATCTCTCTCACCCGCTTGAGATTTTCGCCCTCTGGCAGGGCGGCATGTCGTTCCATGGCGGCTTTCTCGGGGTGATCCTCGGCGTGATTTTCTACGCCCGCGCCCGCGGCATCCCGGTGCTGCAGGTGGGCGACGCGGTGGCGCTGGCGGCCCCGGCCGGCATCTTCTTCGGGCGCATCGCCAACTTCATCAACGGTGAGCTCTGGGGGCGGATCACCGATGTGCCCTGGGCCATGGTCTTCCCCGCCGCGGGCCCCGAGCCGCGCCATCCCTCCCAGCTCTACGAAGGCGCGCTCGAGGGTCTCGTCCTCGGCCTCGTCATGTGGTGGCTGGCCCTGCGCCGCGGCTGGCTGAAATGGCCGGGCGCGCTCATCGGCGTCTTCTTCATCGGCTACGGCGCCGGGCGCTCCTTCGTGGAGAATTTCCGGCAGGGCAATATCGAGTACGCCTCGCCGGACAATCCCTGGGGCCAGATCATCCGATTCGGCTCGGGGCCGGAAGCGGCGGGGCTCACCATGGGCCAGATCCTGTCGCTGCCCATGGTCGCCATCGGCATCGCCTTCATCCTCTATGCACGCCACGCGGCACGGCGCGCGGAGGCCGCGGGCAAGCCGTGAGGCAGGCCGCGGATCCCGGCGTGCAGGACACGCCCCTCGCCGCCCTTCTCCGCGCGCGCATCGCGGCAGACGGGCCCATCAGCATCGCCGCGTATATGAGCGTCGCCCTCGGCCACCCCGAGCATGGCTACTACGCCACCCGCGATCCGCTGGGCGCTGCGGGCGACTTCACGACCGCGCCGGAGATCAGCCAGATGTTCGGCGAGATGATCGGCCTCTGGCTCGCCGAGCGCCAGACGTCCCTCGGCCCTGAGACCCGCCCGGTTCTCGTCGAGCTCGGCCCCGGGCGCGGAACCCTCATGGCCGACGCGCTCCGCGCCGCGCCGCCGCTGCGCAGCCTGCCCCTCTGGCTGATCGAGATCTCCCCCTCCCTCCGCGCCGAGCAGGCGAAGCGGCTCGCATCCGCGCAGTGGGCCGAGACGCTCGACGCCGTGCCCGAAGCGCCCCTCCTGCTCGTGGCCAACGAGTTCATCGACGCGCTGCCCATGCGCCAGTATCTCGGAGACGGCGCGCGCTGGCGCGAGGTCCAGGTGGGCCTCGGCGAAGGCGGCGCGCTGGCCCTCGGCCTCTCCGCCCCCCTCCCCGGCGGCCCCACGGCCGCGCCCCTCCCCGGTAGCCCCACGGCAGCGCCTGTCCGCGGCGCCTGGGCGGAGCAGTCGCCCGCGGCGGAGCGCGTGATGAGGGAGATCGCCCGGCGGATCGCGGCCCATAGCGGCGCCGCGCTCGTCATCGACTACGGCTACCGCGCCGCAGGCCGCCCAGCCGGCCCTACGCTTCAGGCGGTCCGCGCCCATGCCCGCACCGATCCGCTCGCAGCCCCCGGCGAGGCGGACCTCACCTGGCTCCCCGACTTCGACGCGCTCGCCACCGCCGCCGCGCCGCTCGCGGCCTTCCACGCCCCGCAGGGCGGCTTCCTCGCAGCGCTCGGGATCGGCCGGCGGGCAGAGGCGCTGGCCCGCGCCCGCCCGGCGGAGGCCGGGGCTATCGCGGATGCGCTCGAACGGCTTACCCTACCCCAGGCGATGGGCACCCGCTTCCGCGTGCTCGCCCTCGTCCCTGCGGGCAGCCCCGCACCGCCCGGCTTCAGCGAGGAGAGGACCGAGTGATGACCGAGCCGATGGCCACCGCCCCCGCCACGCCCGCGCCCACGCCCAAGGAGCCGCCCGCAGCCCTCGCTAGCCCGCTGCTCCGCCCGCTGCCCCACGGCTTCTTCACCCGGCAGGGCGGCGTCTCGGCAGGCATCTATGCGAGCCTCAACGGCGGGCCGGGCTCGGGCGATGCCGCCGAGGCCGTCGCCGAGAACCGCGCACGCATCGCCGCCGCCCTCGGCGCGACTGCGCTCGTCTCC
>JBCBWF010000327.1:0-5722 GCA_039817245.1 Pseudomonadota bacterium
ACAGAACGCACTTGCGGGTAACCACCATGTCGCGCCCGAGACGCAGCCATGCGGATTGCCGCTACATCGCCGCGGCACAGGCGCTGAAATGCCTGGGCGGGCGGTGGAAGATCCTGATCGTCAAGAAGCTGATCGATGACGGGCCGACCGGGTTCAACGACCTGCAGCGCGCCATCCCCGGGGTCTCCGCCAAGATGCTGGCGCAGCAGCTGCGCGAGCTGCAATCCGACCGGGTGATCGCGCGCCGCGAGCTTGTCTCGGCGCCGCCGAAGACCGTCCTCTACCAGCTCAGCGCCCTCGGCGAGCACGCCCGGCCGCTGGTCACCGCGCTCTCCGACTGGGGCCAGCGCTGGATCGCCGAATGCGGCGAGGCGGACCGGTCCGTCCGCGAGCCGCAGTGATGCGCGAGCCGCTGCATGACGCATGCGGTGCGCGCCCCCGCCTGTCCCGGCGAAACCGATGGAGGGATGCGTGAAGATCGCCCTTGCCGCCTGCGCCAAGAACCCGGTGCTCTCGGCCTCGAATGATCGCCTCCGTCAGGCGCTTCTGGCCCGCGGGGTGGATTGCCCGGTCCTGCGCTGGAACGCGGATCCGTTCGAGGATTTCCTGGCCTGCGAGCTCACGGTGCTCCGCCAGACCTGGGACTATCAGGACGACCCCGGCGGCTTCGCAGCCTGGCTCGTGCGCCTCGAGGCCCTCGGCGGCCGGGTCGAGGCGCCGGCCCGCCTCGCGGTCTGGAACAACGACAAGCGCACGCTCGTCGAGCTCGAACGCTACGGCATCGCCGTGCCCAGAACCGTGCCGCTGCCGGCCTCCGGCGATCCCGCAGCGCTCGCGGCCATTCCCACCGAGCGCATCGTGCTGAAGCCCGCCTTCGGGGGAGACGGCATCGGCGTCCAGCTCGCCGACCGCGCCGGCCTCGCCGACGCGCTCGAGCGCTCCGCCGCCGAGGCTCCCGGCCGCCCGCTCATGGCCCAGGAGTTCCTGCCCGAGATCGGCGAGGGCGAGTGGAAGCTCACCTGCATCGCCGGCGCCGTCGCGCTCGCCGTGCGTGCCCGCCCGAAGCCGGGCGAGTTCCGCATCAACTCACGCTTTCAGCCCGAGATCGCCGTGGTCGCGCCGCCCGAACCCGCCCGCCGCGCCGCCGAGCAGCTCATGGCCGCCCTCGGCACGCCCCTCTGCGGCCGGGTCGACGGGGTGATGAAGGCGGGCGGGTTCATCTGCACCGAGCTCGAGCTCGCCGACCCGGACCTGCACCTCCATCTGCAGCCCGAGGCGGCCGAGACGCTCGCCGACGCCGTCCTTGCCAGGGCCCGCCGTCCCCCGGGCTGATCCCGCTTCACGCCCCGTCGCCTGCCACACGCCCGTCGCGCTCGCGCAACCAGCGTGCGGCAAAGGCCAGCTCCTCCGGCGCCGGGCCATGCCCGCACCGCCCCGTCCGGTGGCACACGATCGCCCCGGCGCTCCGCAGCGCGGCGGAGACCGCCACCGCATCGCCCGGCGCGCGGCGCGCATCGAAGGCCGCGTCCAGCACCAGCGCATCCACCGCGAGCGGCGCGGGGGCAGGGGCAGGGGTCGGGTCAGGCGCAGGGTCGGGGGCAGGGTCGGGGCGCGCATCCCCGGCCAGCATCGGCCGGAACAGGATCGCGACCTGCGGCGCCACCAGCCCGCGCAGCATCAGCGCGGCGGCCATCGTCGCCCCGTTGGAGAACCCGATCAGTCCCACCGCGCTCGGCCCCACCGCGCTTGGCCCCTGTGCGCTGGGTCCCTGTGCGCTCTGCCCCTGTGCGCTCTGCCCCTGTGCGCTCGGCCCCGCCAGCCCTTCCGCCGCGATCGCGGCGCCGAGTACTGTGGCCCGCGCCGCCAGATCCGCCGCGTCGATGCGCCGGTCGGGATGGCGCCGGAAGAAGGCATATCCGCCCTCCCAGGCCACCGGCCCCCGCAGCGCCACCACCCCGGCGCCCGGGTCGATCGCCTCCACCAGCGGCGGCATATCCGTCTCGTCCCGCCCGGACCCGTGCAGCGCCAGCCAGGTCCGCTCGCCGGGCCCTGCGCCCGCCCGCCGGATCGCGGTCAGCCCCATGCCATCGCCCCTCCCCATTGCCCCGCCCCGTTGCACCGCTGGCGCCCATCCGCTACGCGAGCCCCGAGCCAGGCGCGAAAGGGACACCATGCGCGTTCTCGTCACCGGCAGCGCCGGCCATCTCGGCGAGGCGCTCATGCGGATCCTGCCAGGCGCGGGGATCGAGCCCGTCGGCCTCGACATCGCCGCCTCCGCCTACACCCAGCATGTGGGCTCCATCACCGACCGCGCGCTGCTCAGCACCGCCCTCCGCGGCGCCGAGGCCATCCTGCACACCGCGACGCTCCACAAGCCCCATATCGTCACCCACAGCAAGCAGGCCTTCCTGGAGACCAACATCGCCGGCACCCTCGCGCTTCTCGAGGAGGCCGTCGCCGCGGGCATCGCGCGCGTCGTCTTCACCAGCACCACCAGCGCGTTCGGCGCGGCGCTCACCCCCGCCCCGGGCGAGCCCGCCGCCTGGATCGACGAGACAGTCCAGCCGGTTCCGAAGAACATCTACGGCGTCACCAAGACCGCGGCCGAGGATCTCTGCGCGCTCTTCGCCGCGCGCCACGGCCTCGGCTGCACTGTCCTGCGCACCTCGCGCTTCTTCCCGGAACCGGACGACAGCGCCGAGATGCGCGCGCGCTACGCCGACACCAACGCCAAGGCCAACGAGTTCCTGTTCCGGCGGGTCGATCTCGAGGATGCGGCCACGGCGCATCTCGCCGCGCTGCGCAGCATCGCGGGCCCTGGCTTCCGGCGCTATGTGATCAGCGCGACGAGCCCCTTCACCCGCGCCGACCTCCCGGCGCTGCGGCGCGACCCGGCGGGCGTGGTGGCGGCCATCCATCCCGGCTTCGCGCCTCTCTATGCCCGCCTCGGCTACCGGATGTTCCCGGAGATCGGCCGGGTCTACGTGAATGCCCGCGCGCGTGCGGACCTCGGCTGGCAGCCGCGGCACGACTTCGCCAGTATCCTCGGCCAGCTCGACCGCGGCGCGCCGATCGGCAGTGCGCTCGCCCGCGCGGTGGGACCGAAGGGCTACCACGCCGAAGTCTTCGCCGACGGACCCTACCCGACCGAGGAAAGCACGGCGCCCTGAATGGTCCCAATCCTTGCGGGCCCGGACCTTGCGCCCCCAGACCTTGCGCCCCTAGACCTTGCGCCGCGCGAGCGACGGCCAGGGCCGCACATCCGCGATCACCTTCACCACGGCCGCGACCACCAGCGCACAGAGGGCCGCCTTCGAGACGGTCTCCATCGTGCCCTCGATCAGCATCGCATGCACCACGCTGCCCGCCACGATCACGGCCGCGAGACCGAGATGGCAGCGCCGCCAGAGCGCCGGCCTGAGCCGCAGCCGCCGGCGCAGCGCCGCCAGGAGCGCGCCGGCGAAGACCGCCAACATCGCCACGACCCCCCAGGCGGAGAAGGGCGTGGGCGAGCGGAAGAGGAGCGCGTCGACCACATCCGGCGGGCTGGTGATCCAGAGCCCCGCCACATGCACGACCACGGCGCCCACCAGCCCCGCACCGACCCAGGCATGGAGCCGCCGCCCGCGCCGCCCCCCGAAGCCCGGCAGATACCCCCCGGCCAGCAGCGGCTGCAGCAGAAGCAGCGCCAGCGCGATCACGCCGGCAAAGCCCGCCGCGATGTAGATCGGCTCGCGCCAGGCCAGAAGCGGGCTCGTCGCCGCCACGGCGAAGGGCACGAGGAGGGCAGCCGCCAGACCCGCCCAGATCAGGATCGCCGGCGCGCGGACCACGCCGCTCAGGCCGGGCGCAGCACGAAATGCGCAGCCAGCGTGGTGTCGCGCGCGCTCGGCATCACCGGGCGGAGAAACACGGTCTCGAAGCCGTTGTCGTCGTAGTCGGCGTCATAGGCCAGATGCCCGTGCGGCTGGCCGAAGGCGGGCACGATCTGCGGCATGTCCATCTCGAAATAGCCATTCGCATCCGTCAGCGTCGCGCCATGGCTCTGCGGGTCGCGCTCATGGCCCTCGGTAGTATGCGCCCAGATCTGGATGCGCACCCCTTCGAGCGGCGCACCGTCGCCCGCGCGGCGCACGCTGCCGGTCATCAGAAAGCCGCCGCCGCCGATGCGCTCTGTGATGCGGGCGCCGGGGCGGTAGTTGTTGGCGCCGCCGCGCATGGTCGGCGTGGGCGCGAGGCCCTGTGCCTGCGCGGGCAGGAGCAGCCCGGTGCTGCCGGCAGTGAGCGCGGCGCCCGCCGTGGCGGCGCCGGCCATGATGAGGGAGCGGCGGGTCTGAAGGGCTCGGGTCATCGTTCTCTCTCCTCCTGCGGGCCTTGGGGACGCTGGCGCCAGGCCACGCTCCTGGGATTGGACGGTCCAAGGCGCGGGTCTTCTCGATCGCAGCGTTAAGGTAGGGAGGCACGGCGCGCGATAAAGCGCATGCAGACGCACCGGGCTGGAATTTCTCCCATCATGCCGATCGGTGGGGCGGCCTCGCGCCGCTTCGGGGTCGACAGACCGTCTCTTCGGCCGCTCCCTCCCACGACATTCTGGGCACGATACGGTAAACGCAGCGTGAGCGTGACCGCCTTCTCGGCCCTCATCTCAGAGGCACAAAGCGTTCAGTAAATGTTCTCATTTCCGCGACTAGAATGACGTGGGTGGGAGCGGCCGCAGCACAGTTCCCGTCCGACCGAAGCGCACCACAGTCCGCCCAAACCAGGCGCCGTGGAAGCACACCGCCCCCCGGCTCCTTCGTCTGGCTCAGGCCGCCTTGCCCTGCGCGGGCGCTGCCATCTCCAGCTCCCACAGGCCCTCCTGATATTCCTTCACGTTCTCGATGAAGCGCGGCGGATAGACGTTGCGGAACTTGTGCGCCTCCGCCGGGATCGTTTCGATCATGACATCCATCATCCCCTGCGGGTCGAGCTGCAGGTCCTCCCTGACGAAGAGCTGCTGCACATCGCGGATCGCCTTCTCCTGCTTAAAGTTCCGCGCGGGGCCGTACCACTGCTCCAGCGTGTCGCACATCCGGTCGTTGAAGCCCGTGCGGAACGACCGCGGATTGATCGTCGCCGCGTTCAGCGCAAGGATATCGACGCGTTCGGCATCCTTGCGCAGCACCGTCTCGCGGTCGTCGGCGTTCCGATAGTCGAGCTTCTCAACGGTGATCGCCACGCCCGCCGCCTCTTCACCGGCGTTCAGTCATTCCTCTTAAGATACGATCACGTTGCTGTCGTGTTTCTCCTCGTGCGCGAAGAATTAGTCCATTCCCTTTTATTTCCGTGTCTCGGCGACTAGGGTTTGGAGTCCGGCCTTGAGTTCGTCTGCGCGTCCGTCACGCACCGTCAAAACGGCGATGGTATAGTCTGCGTCGCTCACCGCGCGCTCCTTTCTTCCGCAAGTATGGGGGGAGTGGAAGGGCCGCTCAGCCCTTCTTGACATCCGAGGCGAAACGGGCCGCGTTCTCGGCCAGGAAGGCCGAAGCATCCGCATCGCCCCTGAAGGCCGGTCGCGCCTTCGGGATCGTCGGCGCCGTCCGGATCGCCGGGCGCGCATCGAGGCGCGCGAACCAGGCCGCGAGATGGCCGAGCCCGTCGATCGACGCCTTCGCCCAGGGCTAGGCGCGCGCCCAGGGCTAGGTCGCCATGTGGGCGATGGTGTGTTCGCCCCCGGCCAGCC
>JBCBWF010000666.1:0-1687 GCA_039817245.1 Pseudomonadota bacterium
GCATCGATGATCGCGAGATACTCCGCCTTGATCTCGGGGATGCGGCCGACGGTTTCCTCGTACTCGCCGCGCTGCTCCGCCTCGGGGTTCATCGGCAGGTCCAGCAGCTCGAAACCGCGGTTGCGATGGCCGATATGCCACCAGTACCGCTCCTTCAGGAGCGCCAGATGCGCCCGCCAGAGCCGCACCACCCGGAAACCCTGCCCCTCGGCGATCAGCCGCTCCCAGCCCGCGAGCCGGTACTCCGCCGGCCAGGACCGGCCGTAGAGCGCATCGGAGGTGTAGTAGCGCTCGAGCTCGGCATAGAGGCCGCGGGCGAAATAGCCGTCGAGCACCGGCTGGACCACCGGCTCGATGAACGCGTCGTAGAGCGACATCCCCTTCGCCGGCATAAGGCGATGCCGGTGGCGGAGCTCCACCACCCATTCGCGCAGCCGCTCGAAATCCTTCGACACATCGTCGTAGCGCGGGCGGAAGGTCTCGCTCCCCGCGATGGTGATCTCGGCGTTCAGGCCCCGCTCCTCCGCCATCAGATCGCCAGCACGAAGACGCCCGTTCCGCCGGTGGCGATGGCGAGCGGGATGAGCAGGATCAGCGAGCCGACGATCAGCGCCGGCGGCACGTCGCGCCACGGATTGGTGTCGACCCGCCAGGCGGCCGCGGGCAGGCAGTAGGCCGTCACGGGCGCGCTCACCGGCGCATCCGGCCCGATGCGCTTGCGCCCGATCTCCAGCGCCACCCCCGGGCCGAAGGCGGACATGGTGAGGTAGAACTCGGCCGGCGGCGCATCCGGCGCGGCGGGCGGTGCGGGCACCACGAAGCGCGCGCCGCGGCATTCGAGATCAGGCCCCACGGACAGCACCTCGAACGGCCCCTGCAGGATCCGGTAGCGCGCGCGCTTGCGGTCGAGGAAGAGGAGCTTCGCCGCCTCCGCCGTGGTCTCGCTCAGGATCACCACATGGCCCGCCTCGCCCGCCTCCAGCCGGTCGGTGAGGATCTCGTCGCGCCGGGCATAGACATGGACGTCGAGAACGATATCGGCGAGCCCCTCCGTCTCCGCGGGCCAGCCGCCCTCGCGCGGCACGGGCCGCTCCTCCTCGCCGCCCGTGCTCACCCCATAGGCGATGCTGAGCGCGCTGGTGCAGCCGGCGAGAAGATGCAGCGCGGCCAGCAGCGCGAAGATCGCAGGCCGGCCCGCAATGCCCCCGCCAAGGCCCCGACCAAGGCCCCGACCAAGGCTCCTGGCAAAGCCCCCGACCCTCGCGATCCGCGTCATGCCGTTCTCCCCGTGCTCGCCCCCGCCCCATCAGGCCGCGGGGTCGCAGCCGAATGCAAGGGCGCTCGACCGCCAGCCTCTGCTGTGGCATGCGAAGGCAGCCCCCAGCGCAGGAGACCCGTCATGATCACGATCGCCCACCGGTTCGCGCGCAGCGCCGCTCTCGGCCTCGCGCTCGCCGCCAGCCTCGCCCTCGCCGGTTGCGGCGGCGGCGGTGCCGAGAGCACGACCGAAACCACCGTGACCACCACCACCAAGGGCCAGGAGCTGCAGGACCTGCAATCCGCGCTCGACAGCGGGGCGATCACGCAGGAGGAGTTCGACGCGGAGAAGGAAAAGATCCTCGACCGCGAGTAACCCCCCTCAGCCGCCCGCCATCCGGTCGCGCGCATCGAGCAGCGCCTCGGCCGC
>JBCBWF010000125.1:0-12075 GCA_039817245.1 Pseudomonadota bacterium
CACCTCGGGCCCGATGGAGGTCTCCTTCTCGTTGAAGGCCGTGTCCGCCGCCTCCGTCAGGCGCTCCAGCAGCACCTCGTCGTCCACACCCTCCTCATTGGCCCAGTCGGCCACGGGGAGCGGCGCCACCAGCACTTCCTGGACGTCCTGCACCAGCCCGTCCACGTCCCACTGCTCGGCATAGGCGCGCTTGGGCACATGGCGCGCCACCATGTCCTCGATCACCGAATGGCGCATGTCGCGCACAGTCTCCGAGAGATCTTCGCTGTCCATGATCTCGCGGCGCTGCTCGAAGATCGTCTTGCGCTGGTCGTTCATCACGTCGTCGAACTTCAGCAGGTTCTTGCGCATGTCGAAGTTGCGCGCCTCGACCTTACCCTGCGCCTTCTCGATGGCCTTGTTCACCCAGGGGTGGATGATCGCCTCGCCCTCCTCGAGCCCGAGCCGCTGGAGCATGCTGTCCAGCCGGTCCGAGCCGAAGATGCGCATCAGATCGTCCTGCAGGCTGAGGAAGAAGCTCGACCGGCCCGGATCGCCCTGGCGGCCCGAGCGGCCGCGCAGCTGGTTGTCGATCCGCCGGCTCTCATGCCGCTCGGTCGCCACCACCCAGAGCCCGCCGCCCTCCAGCGCCTTGGCCCGGCCCTCCTCGACCTCTCGCTCGATCTCGGCGGCGATGCGCGCCTTCTCGGCCGGATCCTCGACCTCCGCCGTCGCCGCCGCGATCATCATCTCGGCATTGCCGCCCAGCTTGATGTCCGTCCCGCGCCCGGCCATGTTCGTCGCGATCGTCACCGCGCCCGGCTTGCCAGCCTGGGCGATGATATGCGCCTCCTGCTCGTGGTAGCGCGCGTTCAGCACCTGGTGCTCGACCTTCAGCTTCTTCAGCTCGGCCGAGAGCTGCTCCGACTTCTCGATCGAGGTGGTGCCGACGAGGATGGGTTGCCCGCGGGACTGCCCGTCCATGATCGCCTCCACGATCGCCGAGGTCTTCTCCTTGGCGGTGCGGAACACCTGATCGTCATCGTCCACGCGCGCGACCGGCAGGTTGGTCGGCACCTCGATCACGTCGAGCCCGTAGATCGACTGGAACTCCTCCGCCTCCGTCAGCGCGGTGCCGGTCATGCCGGCCAGCTTGTCGTAGAGGCGGAAATAGTTCTGGAAGGTCACGCTCGCGAGCGTCGCGTTCTCCGGCTGGATCTGCACGCGCTCCTTGGCCTCCAGCGCCTGGTGGAGCCCGTCGCCGTAGCGCCGCCCCTCCATCATGCGCCCGGTGAACTCGTCGATGATGATCACCTTGCCGGACTTCACAATGTAGTCGCGGTCCTTCAGGAACAGCTTGTGCGCCCTCAGCGCCTGGTTCACGTGGTGCACCAGCGAGACCGATTGCGGGTCGTAGAGCGACTGGTCCTCGTCCAGATGGCCCGAGGTGCGGAAGCTCCGCTCCACCGCCTCGTTGCCTTCCTCGGTCAGCACCACGGTGCGCTGCTTCTCGTCGAGCTCGTAGGCGTCGTCGGTCAGCTGCGGGATCACCGCATCGGCGGCATGGTACAGATCGGCCTGGTCCTGCACCGGCCCGGAGATGATCAGCGGCGTCCGCGCCTCGTCGATCAGGATCGAGTCCACCTCGTCCACGATCGCGTAGGCATGGGTGCGCTGCACCATGTCCCCGAGCTGGTACTTCATGTTGTCGCGCAGATAGTCGAAGCCGAGCTCGTTGTTGGTGGCGTAGGTCACGTCGCAGGCATAGGCCGCGCGCCGCGCCTCGTCCTCCATCCCAGGCACCACCACGCCGGTGGTTAGCCCCAGAAAGCCGTAGACCTGGCCCATCCAGGCCGCGTCGCGCCGGGCGAGATAGTCGTTCACGGTCACGACATGCACGCCGTTGCCCGTGAGCGCGTTCAGATAGACCGGCATGGTGGCGACGAGCGTCTTGCCCTCGCCGGTCTTCATCTCCGCGATCTTGCCCTCGTGCAGCACGATCCCGCCGAGGATCTGCACATCGAAGGGCCGCAGCCCCAGCGCGCGATGCGCCGCCTCACGAACATTTGCGAATGCTTCGGGCAGCAGCTCGTCCAGCGAGGCGCCGCTGGCGTATCGGCCCTTCAGCTCCTCGGTCTTGGCGGCGATCTGCGCATCGTCCATCGCATTGAACTGCGGCTCGAGCGCGTTCACCTCCTCCACGAGACGCATGGAGGCCTTCAGTTTCCGATCGTTCGTGCTGCCGAACAGTTTCTTGGCGATTCCGCCGAATCCCAACATGCTCACGTCCGCTCCACTGTGGCGCCCCGATGCGCGCTGAAAGGGCCCGGCTCCGCCGCCCGGCGTCGAAAAAACGCGGCACCGCCCGCTTGCCGACCGGTGGCGCTGGCCGTAAGTCTGCGCGGCGCGGTTGCCGGGACACGCCCGACGGAGCGAACCGGCACGCGCCGAACCGCCCGTCGATGTATTGGCCGGGCCGGATGCTGTCAACGCGGCGGGTCCCGTGCCCGCGGAAGGAGTACGCCTTGAACGCCGATCGCAGACACCGCCCGTTGCCGGCCTTCGTCGCCGCTTTGCCGCTCGCAGCCCTGCTGCTCGCCGGCACCGCGGTCGCGCAAGACACGACCCAGGAGAGCGAGGCGCCCGCCGAAGCCGCGACCGACACCACCGCCGACACTGCAGCGGAAGCCCCGGCCGAAAGTGAGGCCGAGAGCGCTGCGGAGACCGGCGGCGAAGCGGAGGCCGAGGCGACCGAGACCGCCGAAACCGAAGCCGAAACCGAAGCCGCCCCCGTCGTCGCCGTCGACGACGTGGTGGCCACCGTCAACGGCCAGCCCATCACCCTCGGCGCCATGATCTCGCTCCGCTCCGACCTGCCGCAGCAATACCAGCAACTGCCTGACGAGATCCTGACGCGCGGCCTCATCGAGCAGCTCATCGACCAGAGCCTGCTCGCCGCCGCCGCCCTCAAGGCCGGCCTCGACATCCGCCCGGACGTGCAATACGCGCTCGAGAATCAGGGCCGCGCCGTGCTGGCGGAAGCCTATATGCGCGAAGAGCTCGCCAAGCGGCTCTCCGAGGAGCGCCTGCGCGCCGCCTATGCCGAGCGCTACGCCGACGCCCCGCCGGTGGAGGAGGTGCGCGCCGCGCATATCCTCGTCGAGACCGAGGAGCTCGCCGCCAGCATCCGCGAGGAGCTCGACGGCGGCGCGGCATTCGCCGATCTCGCCAAGGAGCACGGGACCGACGGCACCGCCGAGCGCGGCGGCGATCTCGGCTACTTCGTGAAGGAGGACATGGTGCCCGAGTTTGCCGAGGCGGCCTTCGCGCTGCAGTCCGGCGAGATCGGCGGGCCGGTCCGCTCGCCCTTCGGCTGGCACCTCATCCAGCTCAACGACCGCCGCGAGAAGCCGGTGCCGGCCTTCGAGGAGGTCGCCCAGCAGCTCGCCGGCGAGCTTCAGCAGGAGGCCCAGCGCGCCATCGTCGCCGATCTGCGCGGCACGGCGGAGGTCTCGGTCGCCGAGCCCGGGCCGCCGCCGAGCGCGATCCGCGCCGACGGACTGCTCCGCCCCGACACCGCGGCCGAGTGAGCCCGGTGACATGCCCAGCGCCGCGGTGACCCCGCTCCGCGGCGCCCGCCGTCCCGCCCGCGCGCCCCGGCGCCGGGGCGGGGCGCCCAACCGGTAGACCCACCATGGCCAGCGACACCGACGCGACGCGCGACGCCCGCCTCGCCGCCCTCCGCGCCGAGCGCGACCGGATCGATGCAGAGCTCGCGGCCCTCGCGGGCGCGCCGGTCTCGCCGCTCGCCCCTGCCGCCTTCCCCAGCCTCGCGCCGGTCGCGGGCGTCACCTGCGCGACCATGGCCATCGGCATCAAATACACCGGGCGCGACGACGTGCTGCTCGCTCGGATCGCGCCCGGCGCCACGCTCGCCGGCGCTTTCACGCGCTCCGCCACCCGCTCGGCGCCCGTCCTGGCCTGCGAGCGCGCGCTCGCGGCCATGGCCGGCGGTCCGGCCGCTGAGGGCGCGGCGATCCTCGTCAATGCCGGCAACGCCAACGCCTTCACCGGCCGCCACGGCGAGGAGGCTGTCGCCCGCGCCACCGAGGCCGCCGCCGCCGCGCTCGGCCTGCCCGTGGGCGCGGTCTTCATGGCCTCCACCGGCGTGATCGGCGAGCCGCTCGACCATGCCCGCATCGCAGAGGCCCTCGCCGGCCTCGCCAGCGCCCAGGCCCCCGGCGGCTTCGACGCCGCCGCCCGCGCGATCATGACCACCGACACCTTCGCCAAGGGCGCGGGCGCCGAGACCCGGCTGGGCGACACCACCGTCACCCTCTCCGGCATCGCCAAGGGCTCGGGCATGATCGCGCCGGACATGGCGACCATGCTCGTCTTCCTGTTCACCGATGCCGCCATTGCCCAGCCGGTGCTGCAGGCCAGCCTCTCGCGGCTGAATGGCGAGAGCTTCAACGCCATCACGGTGGACAGCGACACCTCCACCTCCGACACGCTGCTGATCGCGGCCACCGGCCAGGCGTCCATGGCGCCCATCGCGAGCGCGGACGATCCGCGCCTGCCGGCCTTCGAGGCGGCCCTCGGAAGCGTCATGCAGGACCTCGCCCTGCAGGTGGTGCGCGACGGCGAAGGCGCCACGAAGCTCGTCGAGATCGCCGTCACCGGCGCCGAGAGTGACGCCGCCGCCCGTCGGGTCGGCCTCGCCATCGCCAACTCGCCGCTCGTGAAGACCGCCATCGCCGGGGAGGACCCGAACTGGGGCCGAATCGTCATGGCCATCGGCAAGGCCGGCGAGAAGGCGGATCGCGACCGCATCGCCATCCGCTTCGGCTCGCTGCCCGTCGCCGAGCATGGCTGGCGCGATGCACGCTACGACGAGGCCGCCTGCGCTGCCTATATGAAGCGCCAGGAGATCGAGATCGGCGTCGATCTCGGCGTGGGCCGGGGCGCCGCCCGCGTCTGGACCTGCGATCTCACGAAACGCTACATCGAGATCAATGCGGACTACCGGTCTTGAAGCTGCTCCTCGTCGCCGCCGTCGCCCTGATCGACCCGGACGGGCGGGTACTCCTGGCCGAACGGCCCGCCGGCAAGTCCATGGCCGGGCTCTGGGAATTTCCCGGCGGCAAGGTCGAGAGCGGCGAGACGCCGGAGGCCTGCCTGATCCGCGAGCTCGAGGAGGAGCTCGGCATCGGCACCTGGGAGAGCTGCCTCGCACCGCTCAGCTTCGCGAGCCACGGCTACGACGATTTCCACCTGCTCATGCCGCTCTTCGCCTGCCGCAAATGGGAGGGCATCGTCACCGCGCGCGAGGGCCAGCGCCTCGCCTGGGCCCGCAAGGGCGAGCTCGCGCGATACCCGATGCCGCCGGCCGATATCCCCCTTGTCGCCATGCTGCGGGACTGGTTGTGACTGCTTCCACCTCAATTGCGCCCGTTTTTTTATTGACTATACGCTAATTGGCGGAGCCTTTGTGGCGAGATGTCTGAAGTCGTTGACCTCAATGAACTGTGTCGTGCCGTAACGACGGAGGCCCGTGTTCCGCTCGGCGAGAACGCGCCCGAGTTCGGCTTGCATATCGATATCAGCCTGCCGATGGCGCTGCCGCTGCCCGAGGCGGCGCTCGCCTCGGCGGTCCGCGCGCTCAGCGCCTGGGCGCTCGCCGGCGGCGCGGCCCGGATCGCGGGGCTCGCGGTCTGGCGCGGCGGCCCCGAGGATCGCGGCGGCGGCAACAGCCTCGTGCTGGAGGGCGCGCGCCTGCCCTCCGATCCGTCCACGGATCCGCTCTGCGCCGCGGCGGCCGGCGTTCCCGAAGCGGTCACCGCCCTCGAGGCCGAGCCCGCGGTCCTGCACGCGCCGGATACGGGCGGGATCGAACGCCTCACGCTGACCCTGCCGCTCGCCATCCCGGCCGAGCGGGCGGCGGGCAATTTCGGCAGCGCCTTCGAGGGCCGCCGGCTCCTGATCCTGCGCCCGCCTGTGTTCACGCCGGCGCGGATGGACCGCTCGCTCGGCCATATCGGCTTCCAGGCGGATTTCGCCGCCGGCGCCGGCGAGGCACGGGTGCGGATCGCAACGGCGGCGCGCGAGGGCGAGTTCTACGACTTCGTGGCCATCAGCCGCCTGCTGGCCGGCGACCGGCTCGGCAGCATCGTCGCGGGCCTGCGCGCGGGCCCCGGCGGGGCGGCGATGCGCATCATCCTGATCGGCGGCGAGCCGAGCGATCTCGCTGCGCATGACATCGACGCCGTGATCCCGCGCCAGCAGAACTGGCGCCGCCTGTTCCTCGTGCTCTTCGACCTCCTCCGCCGCCCCCGCGCCACGCGCGGCGGCGCCTGGGCGCAACCGGGGATGGAGGAGGTGCCCGCCCTGATCGGCAAGCACATCCTCATCGCCGAGGACGTGGCGATGAACCGGGCCCTGCTTCAGGCCATGCTGGCGCCCACCGGCGCGACCTTCGCGGTCGCCTCGGACGGGGCAGAGGCCGTCGCCTCCATGACCGAACGCGCCGCCGATCTGGTGCTCATGGACATCCAGATGCCGGTGATGGACGGGCTGGAGGCGACGCGCCGGATCCGCGCCGCCTTCCCGCACGCCCATGTGATCGCGCTGACGGCGAATGCGCGCGAGGCCGACCGCGCGACCTATCTCGCACTCGGCATGGACGGCTATCTCGCCAAACCGATCCGCGTGGACGACCTCTACGGCGCGCTGAGGGACGCGCTCGGCTGAGCCCGCGATCCCGCGCGCACGCGACCTCGAACCTCCTCGGCGCTCGCGTCTCTCTTGGATCGCCCGCAGACCACGGCTTAGGAGGACAGTGTTCCGTGGCCACGACGACCGGAGCCACCACTGTTGCGGCCGCTCCCACCCACGTCATTCTGGTTCGCAGAATGCGAACGCAGAGTGAACATTTCCATCTCGCAGCATGACCGTTGCAAAACACGTCCAAGCGGCCCGATCGGCTGACACCGGCTCCGGCGCAGGCTCACCCGGCCGCGCTGAACGGGCCGAGAGGGCACGCCGCTTGCCAAGTAGCGCGCGCCAGCAACCGCTCGCGCGGCACGGCGCGTGACACTGGCTCGTTCCACGGCCACAAGCTCCACAGTGGCGGCTGGTCGACTCGGCTCTTTCCCCGCGCGCAGCGGGGAAAGAGCGCAGCAAGCATCGCCGCGCAGCGGCGATCCCGCTGAATTCGCGTCCCGCTCAGTCGCCCCCGGCGGCGCGGGCAGCCGGCGCGGAAGCGAAACGCTCCGCATGGGCGGCGCGGGCATCTGCTGCGAAGGCGTCGAAGAGCGGGCGGTGGACCGGGTCGCTCGCCCCGTCATACTCCGCATGCCACTGCACCCCGAGCGCGAAGCGCCGCGCATCGCGGATCGCGATCGCCTCGACCGTGCCGTCCTCCGCCCAGCCCTCCACCGAGACGCGCGCGCCCGGCCGCCACACCGCCTGGCCATGGAGCGAATTGGTCACCGCCCGCTCGGTTCCCAGCAGCGCTGCGAACGGCCCCTCCGGCCGGAAATGCACCAGGTGGCGCCGCTTGAAGATTACCTCCGGGTCCTTCTCCCCCGGCGGCATGCGGTGGTTCATCCGCCCCGGCTCGTCGCGCACCTCCGGATGCAGCGTGCCGCCGAAGGCCACGTTCATCTCCTGGATCCCGCGGCAGATCCCGAACACCGGCTTGCCCGCCGCCACCATCGCGCGGATGAGCGGCAGCATCACCCGGTCCCGGCCGCGGTCGAACGGGCCATGCCGCCCGTCATCGACCTCGCCATACTCCTCCGGGTGCACATTCGGCCGCCCGCCTGTCAGCACCAGCCCGTCGAGCAGCGCCACAAGCTCGCCGGTCTCCGCCGCATCGGGCATGCCCGGCAGGATCACCGGCAGCCCCTCCACCGCCTCCACCACGGCGCGCACGGTGCGGCTGCCGCAGATCTGCGCCTCGTAGATCTCGCTCACAAGGCCCGTATTGGCCGTGATGCCGATCAGCGGGCGCGCGGTCATCGGCAGGCCAGCGCGCCCACCAGCGTGGCCGCCTCCGCATTGCCGGCCAGCGTCTCGGCCACCAGCGCGCCGGCCTCGAGCCGAACCACCCGCGTCTCCGACCAGCGGAAATCCGGCAGCACGAGCTCGGGCCCCGCCCCGCAATCGCGCACCCCGCCGGTGATAAAATCCTCGCCGATGCGGTGGTTGGAGAAGCCGGGCGCCGACGCGATCTCCGCCAGCGCGCCGTCGCGCAGGCCCATCACCCGCAGCCGGCCCCCGATATGCGGCGTCTCCACATAGGCGATCTCGAGCGCCCCGTCGCCGTCGAGATCCGCGATCCCGGCGGGTGCGAGCCAGCGGAAGGGCCGCCCGATCGGCTCGGCCGCGGCCAGCCGCTCGAGCCGGCCGCCGCGAAAGCCGTAGACCGCGAGGGCCGCGCCCGCCGCGCGGCTCGACTCCACCACCACGATCTCGGGCCGCCCGCCGGGCACGATATCGGCGAGCCGGGGGGCCACATCCTCGAAGACCCGGTCCTAAGGCAGCGCCAGCCTGGCATTCTCCAGCGCCTGCGTCCCCGTCCCGGTCCCGGAACCAAGCCCGGGCTCGAAGCGCAGCGTCAGCTCCGCCCATTCGCCAAAGGCGCCGAGCACGTTGTGGCCGTAGCGCCCCGTGGGCGTCTCGAGGCAGGCCACGAGGCCCCAGTCCGCATCGCGGGCGCAAACCGCGGGCCCCTCGGCCGCGGCCGGTGCGGGCGCCCCGCAGGCGAGCAGCAGCGCTGCCGCGACGAGCGCCCGCGCGGCGCTCAAATCTGCTTCTCAGGCATGCGCACCACCAGCCCGTCCAGCGCCGGGGTGACCTTGAGCTGGCAGGTCAGGCGCGAGGTCGCCTCGTCCGGCTCGAAGGCGAAGTCGAGCATGTCGACCTCCATATCCTCCTTCGCCGGCAGCTTCTCGACCCAGGCGGGGTCCACATAGACATGGCAGGTGGAGCAGGCGCAGGCCCCGCCGCAATCGGCGTCGATTCCGGGGATGTTGTTGGTCACCGCCCCCTCCATCACCGTCAGGCCTTCGGCGACGTCGACTTCGTGCCGGGTTCCATTGTGCTCGATATAGGTGATCTTCGCCATCTTCGGTCTTTCTCCTGCCCCGGCCCAGGCCGTATTCACGCGATTCCGGGGCGGTACTTAGCGCGGCGCACCCGGGCGCGCCAGACCCGGGCGCGCAGAGCGGCTCAGGAGCGCGGCAGGGGATCCTCACGGGACGCATCCGGGTGGGGCGCATCCGGCGAGCGCTCCTGCGCATGCTGCGCCAGCGCCGCGCGGCCCGAGCCGAAGGGCGAGAGCGCGGGCATGGGTGCGACGGGCGGGGTCCCCGGCGCCGGCGGCGCAAGCCCGCGGCTCACGAACCGCCCCGCAGCGACGACGGCCGCGACCCCCACCAGCAGCGCCGCCATCGCCTGCACCATGACCGCCGAGGCGGGCCCGAACGCCAGCATCCCCGCGCCCGTCAGCGCCGCGAGGAGCGGGATCGCCACCGCATCGCGGCTCCAGTTGAAGCCGGTCGACCAGATCGGATGGCCGAGATTGTTGAAGGCCGCGTTGGACACGAAGAGCCAGCCCGAGAAGAGCCACGCCCCCGCCCCGTAGGCGGTGAAGGCGCGCACCACCTCGATGCCCGGACCGGCCACCGAGAAGCCCTCCAGGATCGCATCCGTCGCGAGCCACAGCACCGCCCAGACCACGAGCACATAGACCGCCGCGAAGATCAGCGCGTCGCGATAGGCCGAGCGAATCCGGTCGGGCAGGTTGGCGCCGAGATTCTGCCCCAGGATCGGGCCGATCGCCGCCGAGAGCGCGAAGATACCGCCGAACGCGACCGCCGAGAGCCGGCCCACCACCGCCCAGCCGGCCACCGCCTCGTCGCCATGCTCGGCCACGACGCGGGTGAGATAGGCGTTACCGAAGGGCGTGGAGAGCTGCGTGGCCACCGCCGGCGCCGCAATCGCGGCGAGCGCGCGCATATCGCCGACAATCGCCGAGGCCCTGGGCGGGCCCACGAGATCATGCACCCGCATCGCGAAATGCAGCCCCAGCCCGGCGATGGCAAAGCGGGTCATCAGCGTCGCGATCGCCGCCCCGTCGAGCCCGAGGCCGAGCCCGAAGATCAGGATCGGGTCGAGCACCGCCGCAAAGGCGCCCCCCGCCAGCGTCACATTCATCGACCGGCGCGCATCGCCCACCGAGCGCAGGAGCCCGCCGCAGACCATGCCGATACCGAGAAACGGCACCCCCGGCAGCACGATGGTGAGAAACCGCGCCGCCAGCTCCTGCGTCTGCCCGGTCGCGCCGAGCAGGGCCAGCGCCTCGTAGCGCAGGCTGATCGCCAGCGCGGTCACCAGCGCCAGCGCGCTCACCAGGAGAAGGAGCGCCGTGCCCGCCTTGCAGCGCGCCCCGTCCCGGTCCCCCGCCCCGATGGACCGGCTCACCACGGCCGCCGCCGCGATGGAAAGCCCGATAGAGATCGACACCATGAAGAACTGGAAGGTCCCGGCAAACCCGATCGCCGCGGCCAGCTCCTCCTGCCCGAGGAGCGAGATGTAGAAGAGGTTGACCGCATCCACGAGGAAGAGCGCCATCAGCCCGACAGCGCCGGTGCCCGTCATCACCGTCACATGGCGCATGGTGGAGCCGGTGGTGAAGCGTGCGCCTGTGCCGCTCCCCCCGCCGCTCCCCCCGCTCCCGCGGGCCGCTGCCTGCCGCGCCACGCCGGGCTACTCCGCCGGCTGCGCGACGGGGCCGCGGCCCGGGCGGGTGAACAGCGTCTCCCGCCCCGCCTCCGGCCAGCGCGGCACGGCGAAGGCGAGCGCGAGCGAGGCCAGGGCCAGCGCCGCCGCCAGCGCGAAGACCGCACCGGGCGCTCCTAGCCAGAGCAGCCCCAGCGGCGCCGGCAGCGTCACGGCCGCGATGTGGTTGATCGTGAAGGCCACCGCCGCCGTCGGCGCCTGATCCGCCGGATCGGCGATCTTCTGGAAGTAGGTCTTGTGCGCGATCGCCAGGCTGAACAGCATATGGTCGAGTACATAGAGCGCCATGGCCAGCCATACGCCCCAGTCGAAGTAATAGATCCCCGCATAGAGCGCGAAGACCGTGAACAGCCCCACATACTCCACCATCAGCGCCAGCCGCTCGCCGAAGAACTGGATGAGCCTCCCGGCCAGCGGCGCGAACAGCATCACGAAGAGGTAGTTCACGAGCATCAGCGCCGTGACTTCGTGGACCGCCAGCCCGAAATGCTCGACCATCATGAAGGGGGCGAAGACGATGAAGATCTGCCGCCGCGCCCCGCCGATGAAGACCAGCGCATAATAGAGCCAGTAGCGCGGCCGCAGCACCATCTTGCGATGCTGCATCACCGGCGCCTCGAAGCGCGGATAGGCGAGCCAGCAGAAGGCCGCGATGCCGGCACAGCCGAGGCCCGCGGTCCAGTACACCACCGAATAGTCCAGCGCGAAGACCTGCCAGGCCATGATGATGCCGCCGAACACCACGAGGCTGCCGAACGAGCCCACCGCCACGATCCGCCCCAGCGCCGCCGGCGCGCGCGCCTTGTCGAGCCACTGGAGCTGCAGGGACTGGTTGACCGTCTCGAAGTAGTGAAAGCCGACGGACGAGACGAGCGTGGTGATCATCAGCCCCCAGAAGCTCGGGAACTCCCCCGTCACCGCGGTGCCGAGCCCGAGCATCACGAGGCTCAGCAGCGCCAGCGCCTGCTCGCGGATGAGAAACAGCAGCCAGATCACCAGGAAGGCCAGAAAGCCCGGGATCTCGCGCATCACATGCAGGACGCCGATATCGAGCCCGTCGAAGGCCGCGCGCTCGACGACGAAATTGTTGAGCAGCGCCATCCAGGTGGCGAAGGCCAGCGGCGAGGCGAGCGCCATGAGCATCAACAGCGCTTCGGGCCGGCGCCAGCGCGGCAGATGGCCGACCTCGCCGACCGGCACTCCGAGTTTCGCGTTCCGGGGGGCCGGCTCACCGGCAGCGCCGGGCGGCTGGGGCAGATGCATTGCGCTCTCCTTCCAGCGGGTCATACA
>JBCBWF010000357.1:0-5160 GCA_039817245.1 Pseudomonadota bacterium
CGCGCCGAATTTGCGCCCCAAGGGCCAGGCCGCCTCGCTCTCCTCCACCGCCAGACGCAGGAACACCCGCGCCCCCGGCGCCTGTGCGGCGACCTTCGCGATCTCCTCCTCCGCATCCACCGCGAAGAGATCGATCCCGGCTGCGAAAGCATGCGCGATATCGGCCGGCTTCTTCACCGTGTTGCCGAAGGAGATCCGCGCCGGCGCCACACCGAGCGCCAGGCAATCCTCGATCTCCGCGCGCGAGGCCGCATCGAAGCCGGAGCCGAGCCGCGCCAGCCGCGCCAGCACGGCCCGGTCCGGGTTCGCCTTCACAGCGTAGTGGATGACCGATCCGCCATCCGCCACGCCCAGACCGGCGGCCAGCGCACCATATGCCGCCTCGACCGCATCGAGATCGAGCGCAAGGGTCGGCCGCTCGAAATGCTGCGTGGCGAGGAAGGCGCGCATGCGCGGGCTCGCATGCCGGGGCAGGGGCCCGGCAACGGCCCTCGCGGCATCCGCATGGTCGTCACAAAGAAATACGGGCGCAGCGGCGCCCTGGAGCCGAGTGGACATCGACGTTCCCCATTCAATCCCCGGCCCCGCGGGACCGGACAGACCAGACAAGGACGCGACCGTCGCTGCTCGTGACCTCGGAGCGGAGCTCCAAAGGCTCGGGGGCGCGTGCGTGAGCGTCACCGCAATCCCTTGCGGTAGCGAGCAGATAGCGCCGGTACGGTCGCGATGCAAGACCCGAGCTGCACGAGAGCCCACTCCGTGAGCCCGGTTCCGCCGCCATGCATGGGCACCCGCTCTGCCGACCGCGCGGCCGAAACCCCGAACCGGCACCGCCGGCGGTCCGAAGGGCGTGCCCGGCGCGTCGCGGGTGGGCGGGCGGGGCGCGCGCCGGGCACGCCCCCATGCGTCGCCGCTCAGCCCGCGGCGGCACTCCGCTCGGCGCCCGCCAGGGTCGGCATCAGCGTGAGCAGATGGCGCGTATACTCATGCTCCGGCGCCTCGAAGAGCCGCTCCGTCTCCGCCACCTCCAGAAGCTGGCCATGGCGCATCACGCCGACCCGGTCGCACATCTGCCGGATCACCGGCAGATCGTGGCTGATGAAGAGCATGGTCAGCCCCAGCTCCTCCTGCAGATCCTTCAAGAGGTTCAGGATCTGCGCCTGGATCGAGACATCGAGCGCCGAGGTCGGCTCGTCGCAGATCAGAAACCGCGGCCGCGTCGCCAGCGCCCGCGCGATCGAGATCCGCTGGCGCTGCCCGCCGGAGAACTCGTGCGGAAAGCGCTGTCCGGCCGCCGCTCCCAGCCCTACCACGTCCAGCAGATCCGCCACGATCGCATCCGCCTCGCCCCGGCTCTCCGCGAGCTTATGGAAATGGATCGGCTCGGCCACGATATCGCGCACCCGCATCCGCCCGTTGAGCGAGGAGAACGGGTCCTGAAACACCATCTGCATCTGCCGCCGCCAGGGTGCGGCCTCCGCCCGCGTCGCAAAGGCGGTGAGGTCCTGGCCCGCGAAGAACACGCGTCCGCCCGAGGGCCGGTAGATGCCCGAGATGATCCGCGCCACGGTCGACTTGCCCGAACCCGACTCGCCGACCAGCCCGAATACCTCCCCCGGCTTCACCGCGAAGGAGACATCGCGCACCGCATGCAGCCAGCGCCTGTTGCGCTTCAGAAAGGCCCGGCGCGTCACGAAATGCATGTTCACCGCCTCGAGGCGCAACAGCTCGTCGCCCGTGCCCCCGAAGTCGCGCGCCTGGCCGAGCCAGTGTGCCTTCAGATCCAGCCCCTCCGGCCGGCTCCCCGCCTCCTCGATATAGGAGATGAGCGGAAACCGGTGCATCCGCCGGTCCGGCCGCGGCACGGCGGCGATCAGCGAACGCGTATAGTCGTGCCGCGGCGCACCGAGGATCTGGCGCGTCGTGCCCGTCTCCACCACCCGGCCGCGATACATCACGCAGACCCGGTCCGCGGTCTCGGCGATCACGCCCATATCGTGGGTGATCAGGATCATGCCCACCTGCCGGTCGCGGCAGAGCCCCTTTAGGAGATCCAGGATCTGCGCCTGCACGCTCACATCGAGCGCGGTGGTGGGCTCGTCGGCGATCACCACCTCGGGCTCGGCGCAGAGTGCCAGCGCGATCACCACGCGCTGGCGCATGCCGCCGGAGAACTGGTGCGGATACTGCCGGATGCGGATCTCCGGCTCCGGGATCCCCACCGCGTCGAGCAGCGCCACCGCGCGCCGCCGCGCCTCCGCCGCCCCGGTCTTGAGGTGGAAGTCGATGGTGTCGACGAGCTGCTGCTCGATGGTGCGCAGCGGGTCGAGCGAGGTCAGCGGGTCCTGGAAGATCATCCCGATCCGCCGGCCGCGCACAGCGCGCATGGGCTCGGCCGGCAGATCGTCGATGCGCTCGCCCGCCAGCTTGATGGTGCCCGCGCTCACCCGCCCCGGCGGCTCCAGAAGCCCCATCACCGCATTGCCAATGGTGGATTTACCCGCGCCGGATTCACCCACCACGCCCAGGATCTCGCCCGGCGCCAGCGACAGCGCCAGCTCCGCGATGGCCACCACATGCCCCCGGCGGGAGGGATACTCGACCCGCAGGCCGTCGATATCGAGCAGGCTCATGGCGCGACCTCTCCGCGGGTCCCGGGCCTGACCCGGGACCTCCCTGGTGACCGGCGGCAAGGAGGTCCCGGGTCGAGCCCGGGACCCCCGTCGACATAGCGCCCCATCCCCGGCCTCACCGGAGCTTGGGGTTGAGGGCGTCGCGCAGCCAGTCGCCCAGCAGGTTGATGGCCAGCACCAGCAGCACGAGCGCGATCCCCGGGAAGATCGTGATCCACCACTCCCCGGAGAACAGGTAGTCGTTGCCGATCCGGATCAGCGTGCCGAGCGACGGCGTCGTCGGCGGCACGCCCACGCCGAGGAAGGACAGCGTCGCCTCCGTGATGATCGCGATGGCGAGATGGATCGTGGCGATCACCAGCACCGGCCCCAGCACATTCGGCAGGATATGGCGCCACAGGATCAGCCCCGGCCCCATCCCGATCACCCGAGCGGCCTGCACATATTCCTTCTCGCGCTCCACCAGGGTGGAGCCGCGCACTGTGCGCGCATACTGCACCCAGCCCGACACGCCGATGGCGAAGATCAGCACGTAGAAGGCCAGCTCGTCATGGCTCTCGCGCGGCAGGATCCCGCGCGCCACCCCGTCCACCAGGAGCGCGATCAGGATCGCAGGGAAGGTCAGCTGGATATCCGCCACGCGCATCAGGAAAGCATCGAGCCGCCCGCCCACATAGCCCGAGACGAGCCCGATCCCGATCCCCAGCACCATCGAGAACGCCACCGCCGCGATCCCCACCGTGAGCGAGATCCGCGCGCCCCAGATGATCGTCGAGAGCACGTCGCGCCCCTGATCGTCGGTGCCGAGCAGAAAGCGCGGATCGCCGAATTCCTCCCAGGCCGGCGGCAGCGAGGCATCGAGCAGATCGATCGAGGCCAGATCGAAAGGATCATGCGGCGCCACCCAGGGCGCGAAGAGCGCCGCCAGCGCCGAGGCGATCACGAAGGCCGCCGAGAGCATCACCACCGGCGAGCGGGTGAAGGAATACCAGATATCGCCCTTGAAGAACCGCCCCAGCCGGGTCGAGGGGCGCGCAGCACTTGCATCCGTCATGTCCGCCCCCCATCCACGCGCAGCCGGGGATCGACCACGAAATAGAGGATGTCCACCACCAGGTTGATCACCACGAACAGAAACGCGATCAGCACCAGATACGCCGCCATCACCGGGATATCGACCTCCCCGATCGCCTGGATGAACATGAGACCCATGCCGGGCCACTGGAACACGCTCTCGGTGATGATCGCGAAGGCGATGATCGAGCCGAGCTGCAGCCCCGTGATGGTGATCACCGGCACCAGCGTGTTCTTGAGCGCGATGGTGAAATGCACATAGCTGTCCGGCAGCCCCCGCGCGCGGCCGAATTTCACGAAATCGGTGCGCAGCACCTCCAGCATCTCGGCGCGCACCAGCCGCATGATCAGCGTCATCTGGAAGAGCGCCAGCGTGATCGCCGGCATGATCAGCGAGGCGAGGCCCGATGGCGTGATGAACCCGGTGGTCCACCAGCCGATCGCCACCACCTCACCGCGCCCGAAGGTGGGCAGCCATCGCAGGATCACCCCGAAGAACAGGATGAGCAGGATCCCGATCAGGAAGGTCGGCAGCGAGATCCCGATCAGCGACAGGGTCATGAAGGCCCGGCTTACGATCCCGTATCGTCGCAGCGCCGTGTAGACCCCCATCGGGATCCCCACCGCCACCGCCAGGATCGCCGAGACCAGCGCCAGCTCCACCGTCGCCGGCAGCCGCTCCGCGATCAGCTCCGAGACGGGCCGGCGATGCTGGTAGGAGAAGCCGAACTCGCCTTGCGCGGCGTTTCCGGCAAAGCGCGCGAACTGCACAATGAAGGGGTCGTTCAGCCCCAGCCGCTCGCGCAGCTCCGCGCGCTCCTCCAGCGTCGTGTCCTGGCCCACCATGTTGTTGATGGGATCGCCCACATAGCGAAAGAGCCCGAAGGCGATGAGCGCCACCGTCAGCATGACGACGACGCTCTGGACGAGCCGCATGGCGACGAAGCCGATCATCGCTGCCTCCGCCTGAGATGGGCCGGGTCTTGGAAAGGCGCCCGCCCCGCGCGGGGCAGGCGCGGCGGCTGCTTACTCGTTCACGATGACGTAGCGCAGATCCAGCACGTTATCCGGGCGCTGGATCACCTTCACGCTGTCCGCCACGCCCCAGGAGAGGGGCTGCTGGTGCAGCGGGATATGCCCCACCTCGTCTGCATGGATCTGGAAGGCCTCGTCGATCATCGCCTGGCGCTTGGTCTGGTCGGTCTCCGACTTGATCTGCTTGCCGAGCTCGGTCACCCGCTCGTTGCAGTAGCCGCCGAGGTTGAAGGCGCCGAGATCCTCCATCCGGCACGACATCAGCGACGCGATCGGGTTGTGGCTGTCGAAGGTCGAGGGCGTCCATCCGAGCAGGTAGAACGAGGTGTCGTAGTTGTTCTGCCGGATGGAGGATCTCGGCGCCTTCAACCTCGGCGGCTACTGCAACGAGCGGGTGACCGAGCTCGGCAAGCAGATC
>JBCBWF010000060.1:0-18414 GCA_039817245.1 Pseudomonadota bacterium
ATAGACCTCGCACCAGGCATGCAGATCGCTGAAATCCGCCTCCGGTCCGCTCGGCCCGTCCACCGCCTTCACATCCGGGGTGAGCTGGATGAGATAGCCGGACACGAAGCGCGCCGCGACGCCCAGCCGGCGCATCAGATGCACCAGCAGCCATCCGCTGTCGCGGCAGGAGCCGAGCGCCTTCTCCAGCGTCTCCTCCGGCGTCTGCACCCCGGGCTCCATGCGGATCGTGTAGCCCACCGCCTTCCAGACCCGCTGGTTCACCTCCACCAGCCAGTCGATGGTGCTCTCGTGCTGGCGCGGCAGATCGGCGAGGAACGCCTCGAAATGCGTCCCGTAGCTCGGCAGCGTCTCGAAATAGGGGGTCAGATCCGCCTCGAGCGCATCGCCATACTTGAACGGTGTCTTCTGCGCGTGGTCCTCGAGGAAGAAGTCGAACGGGTTCACCGCGGCCATATCGGCCACCAGATCCACCGTCACCTCGAACCGCTCCACCTTCTCGGGAAAGACGGCGCGCGCGAGATAGTTTCCGAACGGGTCCTGCTGCCAGTTGAGGAAATGCCCCTCCGGCGTGACCTTCTGGCTGAAGGCCAGGATCTTGGTGCGCGAATGCGGCGCGGGCCGCAGGCGGATCACCTGCGGGCCGAGGGAGATGAGCCGCTCGTAGCGGTAGCTCGTCCGGTGCGTGATCGCCGCATTGATGCTCATGCTACCCCCCGATTGTGCGGAGCAACGATCGGGCAGCGGGTGCGGCAGAGTCAATCGATCCGCGAGGGCGGTCCCGAGGCGCAACCGCACCGCGCACGGCCCCGTCGGGATCCGGCCTCGCGCCGACGCGGTTCGGCAGCCCGCAAAGGGCGCCGAATCCGGAAGCTTGTCTCCACGGTGCGGATGACAGTAAGCCATCGGCGGCCCCCGGCTTTCAGGATGTTCACCCGGGCCGTCAGCGGAGAGGTGCGATGGAGATCTGGAAAGCGGCTTCCCGGCCAACGCGGCGGGCGAACCCCGACTATTTCACCGGCGATGTCTGGCAGGATCCGGTGATCGATGCGCCGGCGCCGGCGAGCATCCGCGCCCTCGTCGTGCATTTCGCGCCGGGCGGGCGGACGCATTGGCACACGCATCCCCTCGGCCAGACGCTGCATGTCCTCTCCGGGGTCGGCCGCTTCCAGCTCGAAGGCGAGCCGGTGCGCGAGATCCGCCCGGGCGACACGGTGTGGATCGCGCCCGGCGAGCGGCACTGGCACGGCGCAGCACCCGACCACGCGATGATCCATATGGCGATGCAGGAATCCCAGAACGGCGTCGCCGTGGCCTGGGCCGAAGCGGTCTCGGAGGCGGACTACGCTGCCGCGCCCGCCTGAGCGGCCTGCCTTAGACGAGAAAGCCCGCGCAGGTGAGCGCGGGCCCGATCTTCGCAATCGCGGTTCCGCCTCAGAAGGCGGAGCAGGTCCCGTGGCTCACCCGCGCGCTGCTGCGCTGCTCGGTGATGCCGGTCTGGGTCAGGCTGAAGCCGCCATCGACCATCGCGTTCACCCGCATGTTCCAGCCGCTGCACCGCAGCGACGCGACCGGCGCGCCGTCCGACGGATCGCCGTAGTGGCGCTCGGTGCAGCTCATCGGCTTGTCCAGGTCGCCCGTGCCGATGCTGCGCAGAACGTAGCAGCGCCCGGCCGCCTCGTATTTCGCCGCGGAGATGACATCCGGATGCCGGCAGGCCTGCAGCGGGTCGGTCACCAGCGCGAAGGTCTCGGTAATGCTGTCGCGCTCGCTCTCCAGACCCAGAAAGCCTTCGTCGATCCGCGCCGAGTGCTCCTCGCACATCATCGCATTCGGCGGCAGCGCGGCGTCGATTTCCGCCTCGCTAAATGCGGTCTGGCGCGCATCCACTGACATCGTCAGGGATACAAATACACCAACCGCTGCAAGTGCTACGCCTTGCTTCCACATAACAGACCTCACCAACGCACCCTTACTTTGTCTTCGCATAATAGATGTCCTTTCCATTTTGCTCAAGACGGGTGAGTGTTCAGCATCAAGACAGATGCCGGTGAGATGGTGGTCGCGCTTTAGTGGTGTTGTCGCATGGCAATGCGCCAATTCAATGATAGCCACGCCCGCATTTTGCCTCATTTTGACCCAGATTCTAGTCGCCCGACAGGCGAAGGACAGGTCTGCAACAGTCGTCACGCACGTAGAAGTTGCGGTGCGGCGGGCGTTGATCGGGTCTTCTTGGCGCTGTATCACCCGTCGCGAGGGGAACTGTGGCGGCTTTGGGGACTGGAATGGCGCTCGAAATCGAATCGCTGGCGATCCCCGAGGTGAAGATCATCCGCCCCAAGCGCCATGGCGATCACCGCGGCTTCTTCTCCGAGGTCTATAACAAACAGGCCTTCGATGCGGCGGGCATCGCGCTCGACTTCGTGCAGGACAACCACTCCCGCTCGGCGGAGGTCGGCACGCTCCGCGGCCTCCATTTCCAGACCCACCCGTTCGCGCAGGACAAGCTCGTGCGCGTCGTGAAGGGTGCCATCCTCGATGTCGCCGTCGATATCCGCACCGGCTCGCCCAGCCGTGGCCAGCACGTGGCCGCGCGCATTTCGGCGGAGGCGTGGAACCAGATCCTCGTTCCGGTGGGTTTTGCGCACGGGTTCGTCACGCTGGAGCCGGATACCGAGGTGCTCTACAAGGTCACGGCGTTCTACGCGCCGGACCATGACAAGGGCCTGCGCTGGAACGATCCCGCGCTCGGCATCGATTGGGGCGTGGACGAGGCGGCCGCCATCCTCTCGGCGAAGGACCGCGAGCAGCCGATGCTCGCCGAACTCGGCGACCACTTCGCCTACACCGCCGCCTGAGCGCGGCCTCGCATCTGGAGGAGGGTGCCATGAAGGTCATCGTCACCGGCGGCGCCGGCTTCATCGGCTCGGCCCTGGTGCGGATGCTGGTGGGCGAGGGGCTCGCCGAGGTCTGGGTGGTCGACGCGCTCACCTATGCCGGCAGCCGCGAGACGCTGGCGCCGGTGGAAGACAAGCCCGGCTACCGCTTCGTCCACGCCGATATCCGCGACCGCGCCGCGATGGCCGCGCTGGTGGCGGAGGTGCAGCCGGACGCGATCATGCATCTCGCCGCCGAGAGCCATGTGGACCGCTCCATCGACGGCCCCTCCGACTTCATCGACACCAATATCAACGGCACCTTCACGCTGCTGGAGGTGGCCCGCGGCTACTGGCAGGGCCTGGACGAGGCGGCGCGCGGCGCCTTCCGCTTCCATCACATCTCGACGGACGAGGTCTACGGCTCGCTCGGTCCCACCGGCGCCTTCACCGAGACCACGCCCTACCAGCCGAACTCGCCCTATTCCGCCTCCAAGGCCGCGTCGGACCATCTGGTGCGCGCCTGGCACCACACCTACGGGCTGCCGGTCGTCACCACCAACTGCTCCAACAATTACGGCCCCTACCATTTCCCCGAGAAGCTGATCCCGCTGATGATCATCAACGGGCTGGAGGGCAAGCCGCTCCCGGTCTACGGCACCGGCGAGAATGTGCGCGACTGGCTCTTCGTCGAGGACCATGCCCGCGCGCTCTGGGAGGTCTGCCGCCGCGGCCGCCTGGGCGAGGTCTACAATATCGGCGGAGAGGCGGAGATGCGGAACATCGACGTCGTCCGCGGCATCTGCACGCTGCTGGACGAGCTCGCGCCGGGCCCCAACGCGCGCACCGACCAGATCACCTTCGTGACGGACCGGCCCGGCCACGACGCGCGCTACGCCATGGATATCTCCAAGATCCGCGCCGAGCTCGGCTGGGCCCCGCGAGAGAGCTTCGAGACGGGCCTGCGCCGCACAGTCGAATGGTACCTCGGCAACCGCGCCTTCTGGGAGGCGATACGCGCCAAGCGCTATTCCGGCGAGCGGCTGGGGCTCAAGGCGGCCGGGGCGGCGGGCTGATGGCCCAGATCCTGCTCACCGGCGCCAACGGCCAGCTCGGCTGGGAAGTGTTCCGCCGGGTCTCCGCCACCGGGCACTCGCTGGCCGCGACCGCGCGCGACCAGCTCGATATCAGCGACCGCGCGAGCGTGCAGACGGTGGTGCACCGCCTCCGCCCGAAGGTGATCCTGAACGCCGCCGCCTACACCGCCGTGGACAAGGCCGAGAGCGACCGCGACGCCGCCTTCGCGATCAACGCCGAAGGCCCCGGCCACCTCGCCGAAGCCGCCGCGGAGGTAGGTGCCGCGATCATCCACATCTCCACCGACTATGTCTTCGACGGCAGCGCCCCCGGCGCCTATGCGGAGGATCACCCGACCGCCCCGCTCGGCGCCTATGGCGAGAGCAAGCGCGCGGGCGAGGAGGCGGTGGCCGCGCGCACGCTGCGCCACGCGATCCTGCGCACCGCCTGGGTCTACGGCGTGCACGGGCACAACTTCGTCAAGACCATGCTGCGCGTCGGCGCCGAGCGCGACGAGCTGCGCGTGGTGGACGACCAGCGCGGCTGCCCGACCTTCGCCGGCGATCTCGCCGAGGCCTGCCTCGCGCTCTCCGGCCGCTATCTCGCGGGCGAGGAGGGCTACGGCGTCTTCCACTGCGCCGGCTCCGGCGAGACCACCTGGTGCGGCCTGGCGCGCGAGACCTTCGCGCTCGCCGCACCGCGCACCGGCCGCAGCCCGGTGGTGCACGCCATCACCACGGCCGACTATCCCACACCCGCCAGGCGCCCCGCCAATTCGGTGCTCGACTGCAGCCGCCTCGCCGCGGTGCATGGCATCCGCATGCGCGACTGGCGCCCCGCACTGGCCGACATGCTCGAGGAGACGCTGGCCGCGGCCGGCTGAAGGAGGGGACGATGAAGGGGATCATCCTGGCCGGCGGCTCCGGCACCCGGCTCTATCCGGTGACGCGCTCGGTCTCCAAGCAGCTCCTGCCGGTCTACGACAAGCCGATGATCTACTACCCGCTCTCCACGCTGATGCTGGGCGGCATCCGGGAGATCCTGATCATCACCACCCCGCATGACGCTGCCGCCTTTCGCGGCCTGCTCGGCGATGGCAGCCAGTGGGGCGTCGATCTCACTTATGCCGAGCAGCCGAGCCCGGACGGCCTCGCCCAGGCCTTCCTGATCGGGCGCGAGTTCATCGGCAACGACCACGCCACGCTGGTGCTCGGCGACAACATCTTTTTCGGCCACGGCATCACCGAGAAGATCCGCAGCGCCATCGCGCGCCCCTCCGGCGCCACGGTCTTCGGCTACCGCGTCCGCGACCCGGAGCGCTTCGGCGTGGTCAGCTTCGACGCGGCGGGCCGGGCGGAGAGCATCGAGGAGAAGCCGGAGCAGCCGAAGTCGCACTGGGCGGTGACCGGGCTCTATGTCTACGACAACGACGTGGTCCGCATCGCCGGCGAGATCGAGCCGTCCCCCCGCGGCGAGCTCGAGATCACCGATGTGAACGCCGCCTATCTCTCCCGCGGCGATCTCTTTGTGGAGCTGCTGGGACGCGGCTACACCTGGTTCGACACCGGCACCCATGACAGCCTCGCCAAGGCCACCAACTTCGTGCAGATCACGGAGGAGGTGCAGAGCCAGCGCATCGGCGTGCCGGAGGAGATCGCCTTCCGCTCCGGCTGGATCACCGCGGCGGAGCTCATGCGCCTAGGCGAGGCGCTGCGCAAGAACGGCTACGGCCAGTATCTGATGCAGATCGCGAGCGAGGCCGGCTGAGCCGTCGAGACTTCCTTCACCCTTCTCTGCGCAAAACAGGCCTGCGCCGGCAGGGGCATGTGAAGGGAGCGGCAACGGTGATCGAACAGGAAATTCGGGGCGACTGCCTCGTTCTCACCATCAAGGTCGAGCGGCTCGACCACTACGTCGCATCGGATTTCAAGGCCGATGTGCTCGATCGGGTGGCCGCCAGCCACCGTGCCCTGGTGCTCGATCTCTCGGATGTGAAATTCATGGATTCGAGCGGCCTCGGCGCTCTCATGGGGATCCGCAAGCGCCTCGGCTGGTCCGTGCGCATCGTGCTGGCGGGCCTGAAGAACCCCGTCTTCAAGGTGTTCGAACTGGCCCGGGTGATGTCGGTCTTCACCTTCTACACCTCGGTGGACGCGGCGCTCGGCCAGAACGAAGGCGAATCGCGTCGCTGGGCGAAGAGCTGACCGACCCGGCAGCGGGCGCTCGGGCCTCGCAGCCCGACCCCGCCCTCGCACTCTCGGCACTACCGATGGACCCGCAGACACCGGGCCCTCAGACTCAGCGCCCTTAGGAAAGGGGCCCGTTCTCGCGACAGGCTCCGCCCGAGGGTTGGGCCCAGGCCGTCGAACACGACCGCTGCGCCCGCGCCCGCCCGCGTCAGTATTCCTCGAAGAGAAAGAACATTTAATGAACATCGAGGCGCCGAAGGCCGGCCGCCCGAGCTTTGTAGCGCGCACCGAATGTTCATGAATGGCGGTCAAAAATTACGCGGGAGGGAGCGGGAGCAGGCCCCCGACAACGCCACTTCCCCGAAAGGACCCGCGCCCTGGCCCTTCCCTCTCAGAGCCCGGCCATCAAAGCACGTAGCGGCGCAGGTCCCAGGCCTCCACAAGATCGGAGAGCTGGCGCTCGACCATCGCGGCATCCACCACCACCGTCTCGCCCGCCCGGTCCGGGGCCGAGAAGCTCAGCTCCTCCAGCACCCGTTCCAGCACCGTGTGGAGCCGCCGCGCACCGATATTCTCCACCTCCGCGTTCACCTCCGCGGCGATCCGCGCCAGGGCAGCCACACCGTCCTCGGCAAATTCCAGTGCCACCTCCTCGGTCTTCAGGAGCGCCACGTACTGCTGCGTCAGCGCGAAATCCGTGTCTGTCAGGATCGCGCGGAAATCCGCCTCCGTCAGCGCGCTCAGCTCCACGCGGATCGGCAGCCGGCCCTGCAGCTCCGGCAGCAGATCCGACGGCTTGGCGATATGGAAAGCGCCCGAGGCGATGAACAGGATGTGGTCGGTCTTCACCGCCCCGTGCTTCGTCGCGACCGTCGTGCCTTCGATCAGCGGCAGCAGATCGCGCTGCACCCCCTCGCGGCTCACATCCGCCCCGGCGCGCCCTTCGCGCCCCGCCGCCACCTTGTCGATCTCGTCGATGAACACGATCCCCGTCTGCTCCACCCGGGTCACCGCCTCGCGGGTGATCGCCTCCTGGTCGATCATCTTGTCCGCCTCCTCGTCGATCAGCACTTCGTAGCTCTCCGCCACGCTCATGCGCCGGCGCTTGGTGCGCCCCGAGAAGGCCTTGCCGAAGAGGTCGCCGAGATTGACCATGCCGCCCTGCTGCCCCATCCCCGGCAGGTCCAGCATCGGCATCGGGTTGGAGGTGTCGGCCACGTCGAGCTCGATCTCGGTGGTGTCGAGCTTGCCGTCGCGCAGCTTCTGGCGAAAGCTTGCCCGCGTCGTCTCCGAGGCGTGCTCGCCCACCAGCGCGGTCAGCACCCGGTCCTCCGCCGCCTGATGCGCGCTCGCGCGCAGCTCCGCGCGCTTCTGCTCGCGCACCATGGCGATGGCGCTCTCCACGAGGTCGCGGATGATCTGGTCCACATCGCGGCCCACATAGCCCACCTCGGTGAACTTCGTGGCCTCCACCTTCAGGAAGGGCGCATTGGCGAGCTTGGCCAGCCGGCGCGAGATCTCCGTCTTGCCGACCCCGGTGGGCCCAATCATCAGGATGTTCTTCGGGCTCACCTCCTCGCGCATCCCGGTCTCGAGCTGCTGGCGCCGCCAGCGGTTGCGCAGCGCGATGGCGACCGCCCGCTTCGCCGGGCCCTGGCCCACGATGAAGCGGTCGAGCTCCGACACAATCTCGCGCGGCGTCAGTTCGGTCATCGCTCAGGCTCCAGATCTGCCCCGCCCAGGATCGGGCATCCGCCAGAGATGGGGCCTCTACGCCCGGTCTGGCAAGGCAGAGACTGTCGCGCCCCTCAGATGCGGCTCAGATCCTTCGGCAGGGGCCAGATCACCCGCTCGGGCCAGTTGCGCTGGATATGGCGCGGCTGCATCGTCCAGCCGAGCGGCACGAAGAGCGGCTGGCGCATCCGCGCCCAGAGCACCAGCCCCAGCGCCACCACCGCCGAGATTGAGTAGCCCCAGTCGCGCCAGTCCATCGCGATCCCCATGGGCTCGACCACCGTCGCGATGAGCGGGCGCGCCATGGCGAGCCAGATCGCCACCATCACCGGCAGCCGGTCGATCCGCATCGCCCAGAGAAAGCCCGCGACGAACAGGATGAGCAGCACCGCGGTGTCGAGCCCGGTCGGCAGCCCCTCCGCCACGCGTCCGAGCACCAGCCCCACGATCGCCGCGCCGATGATATGGAGCGGTCGCGCCGCCTGCAGCGCAAACCAGTCCCCGTAGAGATCGAGCCGCCGCGCCTGGATCATCGCCAGCGCCGCGAGCGTGCCGAAGAAGGCCATGCTCTCGGGCTTGTCGATAAAGGCCGCCAGGAACCCGCGCGGCGAGAACCCTTCGATCTGCCCCCAGTTCGCGGGGTTCGAGCCCTTGAAGAACAGAAAGAGCGAGATCACCGAAAAGGTCACGATCGGCGAGATCAGCCCCGCGAGCCGGAACCGCCACGCATAGATCAGCATCCCCAGCGTGGTGCCGGAATAGATCACAGTGATGTATTCGAGCCCCGGCAGCGCGCGCAGTTCCGGCGTGGAGAGCGAGAAGGCGAGCGCAAACGAGACCGGGCCCAGCAGCCCCAGCATCGAGCCCGGCCAGATCATGCCGCGCTTGCGCACGAGCCATTCCGCCAGAAACCAGGTGCCCACGCCCGCGGCGAGCAGGAAGGGGATCGGCACCATCGTGCGCCCCGCATCGAAACCGGCCGTCCAGAAGGTGAGCGCCGCATAGGCGAGCCAGCCCCAGAAGATCGCCATGGTCCAGCCGACCTCGCCGCGCTTGTCGCGCTTGGGCTCGTAGACCGGGTCGCGCCGGGCGAGCTCGCGCCCGGCGATCAGCTCCTTGCCGAGGGCGCGCTCCAGGGCCACCCCGATGGGGCCGCCGGGTGCGCGCCTGGGTGCCTGCATCGGCGCCTGCACCGGTGTCTGCATGGGCGCCTGCATCGGCGCCTCCGTCGTCTCGGCCATCCTCTCCCCCTCCGAGCCCCCGCTCATCCGTCGATCACCTCCACCACGGCGTTGCCATTGGTGTAGACGCAGATTCCGGCGGCAATGGTGATGGCGCGCCGGGCGGTCTCCTCCGCGTCATGCTCCGCATCGGCCATCGCGCGCGCCGCGGCCAGCGCATACATGCCGCCCGAGCCGATGGCCGCGATACCGTCCTCGGGCTCCAGCACATCGCCGGCTCCGGTCACCACCAGCAGCGCCTTGCCATCCGTCACGATCAGCATCGCCTCGAGATTGCGCAGCACCTTGTCGGTCCGCCACTCCTTGGCCAGCGCCACCGCCGCGCGCAGGAGCTGCCCGGGCGCGGCCTCGAGCTTGGCCTCCAGCTTCTCGAGCAGCGTGAACGCATCCGCCGTCGCCCCCGCGAAGCCCACCACCACATGGTGCCCGCCGGGGCTGATCCGGCGCACCTTCTGCGCGTTCGCCTTGATCACCGTCTGGCCGAGGCTCACCTGCCCGTCGCCCGCGACCGCCACCTTCCCGCCCTTGCGCACGCCCACGATCGTGGTGCCGTGCCAACCGGGAAACGCGGCGCCCGGGCCCGCGCCCGCCGCCTGATCCGCCATCCTGATGGCCTCCCTGCTCCGTTGCGTCCTTCGCCGGCAGCTTCTGCCCGGCGCGGTCGCCACCCTAGGCCCAAGCTGTGGCTGGCCTCCAGAGCGTCAAACTCCTATAGATCGCGGGCAGAACTATGGAGACGCGATGCGCAGCGCCCGCCTCACCCGCAAGACCGCCGAAACCGATGTGAGTGTGAGCCTCGCGCTCGACGGCACCGGCACGGCCGACTGCCAGACCGGTATCGGCTTCTTCGACCACATGCTCGACCAGGTGGCGCGCCACGGGCTCGTCGACCTCTCCGTCGCGGCAACCGGCGACCGGCATATCGACGACCATCACACGGTCGAGGATGTGGGCATCGTGCTCGGCCAGGCGCTCGCCGAAGCGCTCGGCGACAAGCGCGGCATCCGCCGCTACGGCGCGTGCCTCCTGCCCATGGACGAGGCGCTGGCGCGGGTCGCGCTCGATCTCTCCGGCCGGCCCTTCCTGGTCTGGAACGTCGGCTTCACCGCCGAGAAGATCGGCAGCTTCGACACCGAGCTGGTCCGCGAATTCTTCACCGCCGTCGCGATGAATGCGCGGATGACGCTGCATGTGGAAACGCTGGCCGGCGTCAACAGCCACCATATCGCCGAGGCCTGCTTCAAGGGCTTCGCCCGCGCGCTTCGCGATGCCGTGGAGCCCGATCCGCGCCGCGCCGGCGCCCTGCCCTCGACCAAGGAGGCGCTCTGAGCCATGGAGACGCATCTCTACACCATCCACAGCCGGGCCGGGCGCGAGCATCTGCGCGCGGTCGGCGACGGCACGCACCCGCTCTCGGTGCTGCCCCCGCTCTGGGCCATCTGGCGCGGGCTCTGGATCGTGTTCGTGCTCGAGATCGCGGTGATGGCGCTGACCGCCTGGTACCTGCCGCTCGCCGGCGGCACGGTCTGGCTGGCGCTCATCGCGCTCACCTATCTCGAGGGTGGCAGCATCGAGCGCGCGGAGCTGCGCCTGCGCGGCTGGCGCCCGGTGGCGCTGGCCGAAGCGCGCTCGGAGGAGGGCGCCGAGGAGGCCTATCTCACCGGCCGGGCGGTGGCGCTGTGACCACCGCGATCGTCGATTACGGCTCGGGCAACCTGCATTCCGCCGAGAAGGCCTTCCAGCGCGCGGCCGAGGAGGCAGGCAGCGCGGCCGCACCCCTCGGCGGCCCCATCCTCGTCACCTCCGATCCCGAGGCCGTGGCGCGCGCCGAGCGCGTGGTCCTTCCGGGCGTCGGCGCCTTCGCCGACTGCCGCGCCGGGTTGATGGCGGTCGAGGGCATGTTCGAGGCGATCGCGGCGCGGGTCCATGCGGGCCATCCCTTCCTCGGCATCTGCGTCGGCATGCAGCTCATGGCCACGCGCGGCCTGGAGAACGGCGAGCATCCGGGCTTCGACTGGATCCATGGCGACGTGGTGCGGCTCGAGCCCAACGATCCCGGGCTCAAGGTGCCGCATATGGGCTGGAACGAGCTTACGGTCTCGGCGCCCGAGCACCCGGTCATGGCCGGCATCGGCGGCGGTGCGCATGCCTATTTCGTCCACTCCTATCATCTGCGCCCGCGGGTGCCCGAGCACCGGCTCGCCCATGTCGCCTACGGGCATATGGTCGCCGCTGTCGTGGGCCGGGACAACATGATGGGCACCCAGTTCCACCCGGAAAAGAGCCAGGAGACCGGCCTGCGCCTCATCGCCAACTTCCTCGCCTGGCACCCCTGACGCGCTCGCGCCCTCCCACGACATTTTGTGCTGTTCAAATGAGAACATATAATGAACAAATCCCAGAACGGAGCGACACGAAAAATGTCGAGGCACTCATCAACGGTTCAGACAACGAGGCCTAACCTGACGTGGGAGGGAGCGGGAGCACGCCTCAATGCGGGCTCGCGCACCCCGTCCCGGCGCACCCCGCTATCACGCGCGGTAACGGACCGGTGAGGGCGCTGGCATAGGCGCGCGCGCGATACAACTTTGCTCCCGGGCGATCGGCCCCAGAACACGCCCCTCAACACGGAGTGACCGAATGCACGCTCTCACCCGCCGCCTCCTCGCGCCCGTCCTCGGCCTCGCCGCCCTCGGCGCAGCCGCGCTCGCCCCGTTGCCCGCCAGCGCCTCCGAGGATCCGGTCTATAAGACCCTCTTCGGCACCGCGATCGACGGAACCGATCCGGTGGCCTATTTCACGGAGAGCCGCCCGGTCGAAGGCTCCTCCGATTACACGCATGACTGGAACGGCGCGACCTGGCGCTTCTCCAGCGCCGAGAACCGCGATCTCTTTGCCGCCAACCCCGAGAAATACGCGCCCCAATATGGCGGCTACTGCGCCTGGGCCGTCTCGCAGGGCTACACGGCCTCCACCGATCCCGATGCCTGGGCCATCGTCGATGGCAAGCTCTATCTCAACTACAACCAGAGCGTGCAGACCCGGTGGGAGAAGGACGTCCCCGGCCACATCGCCTCGGCGAACGGAAACTGGCCGCGCGTCCTCGAGTGAGCCGGCCGAACGCCGCCGCATAGGCGCCGCGCCGGTCGCGGGTCCCGGACTTGATCCGGGACCTCCCTGATCATCCGCCTCCGCTGCGCTGCGATCAGCCCCCCGGCGCCACTCGCGTCCAGTCCTGCCCGCGGCAGATCAGTCCGCCCAGCACACAGCCCGACAGCTCCAGCGTCGCCGCGTTCTTCATCTGCATCTTCGCGCGGTAGGTGTTGTCGTCGTCCGGTGCCCAGACCCGGCCGCCCGACCAGCGCCCGTCCCCCTCCGACGCCATGTCCCACAGGATCGGCTTGCCCACCGTGCTCTGATCCGCACCCCCGAAGGCCGCCGCGACCGTGCCGCAGAGGAGCGCCGGGTCCGCGCTGCAGCTCGCGATCACCACATGCAGGTAGCGCCCCTCGTCATTGGTCGCGGTTTTCCAGGTGCCGACGGGGCCCACCGCCCCGCTCTCGGCCCCTGCAGACCCGGCCAGCGCCACCAGCGTCGCCGCGGCCGCCAAACCCCGAACCAGCAGGCCCGACACCGGCTCAGCCCGCCGGCGCGATCAGATGCTTGCGCACCAGCTCGGCAATCCGCTCCGGACCCAGGATCGGCGGCACCACGCTGCGCACCCGCCCGTCCGCGCCGATGAGATAGACGAAGCCGCCATGGGCATAGATCGGCTCGCCCGCAGGATCGATCGCCACCTCGCTCACCTCCACCTGAAAGGCCGCCCGCGCCTCGGCAAGCGCCGCCTCGCTACCGGTAAGCCCCAGAAAGCGCGGATGCCAGCGCGGCATCGCCTCGGCCAGCGCCTCCGGCGTGTCGCGCCGCGGATCGACGGTGATCATCACCGGCAGCACCGGCGCCCCGTCCGGGCCCAGGGCGTCGATCGCCGCGGCCATCCGCGGCAGCGCCACGCTGCAGATCGACTCGCAACTGGCATAGCCGAAGAACAGCACCATGGGCTGGCCGCGCAGGCTCTCATCGCTCACCGCCGTGCCATCCGGGCCCACGAGGTCGAAATCCGCCTCGATGTTCAGCGGAAAGCCCGCCGCCTGCGGCCCGTTCGCCGGCAGCACCATCAGCGCGATCGCCGTCAGCCCGGCCGCCAGCAGGCGCCCGGTCAGCGCTCCGAGCCGGCCCATCAGAAGTTCTCTTCGATGTATTTCTGGTCCTCCTCGAGCCCCAGCCCGAGCCGGCCGGTCTTGGCGATCCGGTCGTTGATCCGCGGATCGCGCCGGAACCACGGGCCCTTGCCGCCCACATCCGGGTTCTTCGCCGCCCAGTCCTTGCTCCACTGGTTGGTCTTGGCGGCGGTGCCATCCGCGGTGGTCACGATCTGCACCTGCATGATCTCCGCACCCTTGGTGTATTCCGGGTCGCCCACCAGGAGCCCGTCCACCGTCACCGTCTGCCCGCAATAGGCGGCCAGATCCACCGTCGCCCCGGTGAAGATCGGCTGGACGTTCTTGAAGGTCAGCAGCGTCTTGCCGTCCGCCTCGCGGATCAGCACCATCTGGCGCAGGCCCGCGCCGCAATCCTCCGGACAGTCCCCCGTCAGCGCGCAGGGCGCGTCCACCACCTTCGCCGCGAAGCGCGCCTTGCGCTCGCCGGTCAGGTTCCAGCTCTTCGCCTCGCTGCCTTCGGAGAAATCCTGCGCCAGCGCGGGGCCGGCCAGCAGCGCAACCGCTGCGATCATGCCAAGAATGCGCATCCTGCCGCTCCTCACTTGTCCTTGTTGGGGTCGGGGAAGGCGAAGGGCGGCACCACGCCGAAATCCTCGTGGCTGCGGTTCACGATGCCTTCGTTCGCGACCACCTCGGCCACCATCAGGTAGTTGATGTCGTCCACCTTGTGCAGCGTGCCGTTCGCGGTGATCCGCTGGCTCTGCACGTCCAGCATCGCCGTGCCGTCGGCGATCTCCGGGTCGCCCTCCCACTTCATCACCATGTAGACCGTGCCGTCATCGGCGAGGATCCCCACCGGGATGCCGCCGGCCGCGCACCACATCGCGCAGGTATGGTGCGCCGAGCCCACCACCGTGTCGTACCAGCCCATCACGCCGGAATAGTAGCACCAGGTGTCGATCACTTCGCCCGTGACGGTCACCTGCTCGCCCTCCGCGGCCCGCGCGCCCGTGGCCGCGGCGCCGGTCGCCAGCGCGATGCACAAGCCTGATGCGGCGAGCCAGTCTCTGAGCTCTCTCATGATCTCCTCCCGAGCTATTGGAGCTACACGCTATCCGTGCGCGCGCGAGATGGGCATAAACTTTTCGTGGCGGCTCGGTGGCGCCTTCGGTGTTGACCTGATCGGCGATGCGCCGCGATTGGGGCTGGTACGACCGGTCCCGCTCGCCTAAATCCGCGCCAGGGCGCGCCCTTTGCCCGGCGCGCGGCGGAAGACGGAAGCGACAGGCACCGATGATCCTCTACCCCGCAATCGATCTGAAGGACGGGGCCTGCGTGCGGCTCCTGCGCGGCGACATGGCCGCGGCCACCGTGTTCTCCGAGGACCCCGCCGCCCAGGCCCGCGCCTTCCAGGATGCCGGCTGCCGGTGGCTGCATATCGTGGACCTGAACGGCGCCTTCGCGGGCCGCCCGGTCAATGCGCCGGCGGTCGAGGCGATCCTGCGCGCGGTGAGCGTGCCGGTGCAGCTCGGCGGCGGCATCCGCACCATGGCCACCATCGAGGCCTGGCTCTCGCGCGGCGTCGCCCGCGTCATCCTCGGCACCGTGGCGCTGCGCGATCCCGATCTCGTGCGCGCCGCCGCCGGCGCCCATCCCGGCCGGATCGCAGTAGGCATCGATGCGCGCGCCGGCCGCGTCGCGGTGGAGGGCTGGGCGGAGACCAGCGATGTCGACGCCATCGATCTCGCCCGCCGCTTCGAGGACGCGGGCGTCGCCGCCATCGTCTATACCGATATCGATCGGGACGGCGCGATGCAGGGCCCCAATATCGCGGCCACCGCGGCTCTCGCCCGCGCCATCTCCATTCCCGTCATCGCTTCGGGCGGCGTCTCGTCGCTCGAGGATCTCACGGCGCTGAAGGCCAGCGGCGTAGCGCTGGACGGGGTCATCTCCGGCCGCGCGCTCTATGACGGCCGGCTCGATCTCGGCGAGGCCGTCGCCCTCCTCGCCGCCTGAACCCTGTGCTAGGGCGGGATCAGCGCTTCAACTTGTACTTTAGGTAAACCACCGGCCCGTCATGCGCCGCGCGCGTGTCCTCGCCGAAATCCACGCCGTCATCCGCGAACCCGTCGACCGCGACGCTGTCATCGGTCAAGGACCGGTCGAATTCGACGATCTCATCGACATCGTCGTTGAACTCGTGATTGCCGAGCACGAAGGCGTCGAAGCCGGTTTCGTGCTCGTCGTAATACGGTTCATACATGCTTTAGAGCACCGGACGGGATTGGATCGTCAGGTATATCATCGGATCTTTGCCGGCTCGTCTTACCGCCTCTTGGTGTTCGACGTCGTCGCTCTCGAAGCTGTCGAAATCGACGCTGTCATCTGTCGAGGACGGACCGAAGTCGATGCCCTCGTCGATCTCCGTGTCGAATTCATGATTGCCGAGCACGAAGGCGTCGAAGCCGATCTCGCCGCCGCCGTTGAACGGATCGTCGTAGTCGTCGAAGGTCAAGATATGGGGCATTGCAGTCTTCCTCCATTCGGGAGCGTCCGCTTGCAACCCCAAGCTGCGCCATCCGTCGGCTGGCGACTGTGACTGACCTCACAGCACCGCCACTGCGCCGGGGTTTGACAGCGCGGCCCGTTCGGTCCAGACGCTCAGCCCACGCCCCAGCACGAGGAGAGCGGCCCATATGCTGAAGATCCGCGTCATCCCCTGTCTCGACGTGAAGGACGGGCGCGTCGTGAAGGGCGTGAACTTCGTCGATCTGCGCGATGCGGGCGATCCGGTCGAGCAGGCACGCCTCTACGACGCCGCCGGGGCGGACGAGCTCTGCTTTCTCGATATCACTGCGAGCCACGAGGACCGCGGCACGATCCTCGACGTCGCCCGGCGCACCGCCGAGCAGTGCTTCATGCCGCTGACCGTCGGCGGCGGCATCCGCAAGGTGGAGGATATCCGCGCCCTCCTGCTCGCGGGCGCGGACAAGGTCTCGATCAACACCGCCGCGGTGCGCGACCCGGATTTCGTCGCCCGCGCGGCGGAGAAGTTCGGCAGCCAGTGCATCACGGTCGCGATCGACGCCAAATCCGCCGACGTGACCGAGGCGACGCCCTCGGGCTTCGAGATCTTCACCCATGGCGGGCGCGAACCCACGGGCATCGATGCCGTGGCCTTCGCCCGGCGCGTCGAAGCGCTCGGCGCCGGCGAGATCCTGCTCACCTCGATGGATCGCGACGGCACCCGCGCCGGCTTCAACCTCCCCCTCACCCGGGCCGTGGCCGATGCGGTCGGCATCCCCGTCATCGCCTCGGGCGGCGTCGGCACGCTCGAGCATCTGGTGGAGGGGGTGCGCGAGGGGCATGCCTCCGCCGTGCTCGCGGCCTCGATCTTCCATTTCGGCGAGCACTCCATCGCCGAGGCGAAGGCGCATATGGGGCGCACGGGCCTGCCGGTGCGGCTGTGAGCGCGGACCCGGCCATCCTCGCCCGGCTCGCGGCGACCATCGAGGCGCGCCGCGGCGCCGACCCAGAACGCTCCCACACCGCCCGACTGCTCGAGCGCGGCCCGGCCAAATGCGCGCAGAAGTTCGGCGAGGAGGCGGTGGAGGCCGTGATCGAGGCGGTCCGCGGCGATCCCCGCGCGCTCGCCGCGGAGGGGGCGGACACGCTCTACCACTTCCTCGTCATGCTCGCCGCCGCGGATGTGCCGCTCAGCGCCGTGCTCGACGCGCTCGCCGCGCGCGAAGGGGTCTCGGGCGTGGCGGAGAAGGCGGCGCGCGGCGGGGAGGTGGAGATCCACGAAGCCGTCACGCCCGAGGACCGGGCGCGCTGCCTCGCCCTGCGCGTGGAGGTCTTCATCGCGGAACAGGGCGTCTCCGCGGCCCTGGAGCAGGACGGCGAGGACCCCGACTGCACCCATTGGATCGCCAAACGAGGGGCGGAGACCCTGGGTGCGGCCCGCATCAAATCCGCGCTCCCGGAAGGCTGGTCCGCGGGTGCAGCCCTGATCCCGGGGGCGACCACGGGAACGGCGGCGGATGCGGCCGGAGACACGGAAGCGCCTTCGCAGCGCGGCTCTGCCGTGCCGGCGCGCACAGGCCCTGGCGCGAAGATACAGCGCGTCGCGGTCGCCCGCCGAGCGCGCGGCACAGGCCTCGGCCAGGCGCTGATGCGCGCGATGCTGGCCTCACATGCGCTCGTCGCGGCCCGCCCGGTGTGGCTCGAGGCCCAGGTCCCGGCCCTCGGCTTCTACGAACGCCTCGGTTTCGTCGCCGAGGGTCCGGAGTTCCTCGACGCGGGCATGCCCCACCGCCGGATGATCCTCATCTCTCCCCGCCAAGCGCCCTGCTAAGCACCCCGGGGCGAGGCCTTCAAAGCGCCGCGTCGACCCTCCCGCGGCTGGTCCGGCCATCCGCCCGCGGCGCCCTGCCAATCTCTCGCGCGGTGGCGGCCCGGAGACGGCGCCTGCGTGCCGCATGGGCGTCGACAACCACGCTCGCGGCCGCTCCCACCCACGACATCGTTCTCTGAGGCGAGAGAACATTGAATGAACGAAAAAGTTTCAATTTTGCCCTGTCGGCAAAGCCTGGGCAGTCACCTGGCGTTCAGACGTGGCGGTGCAAAATGACGTGGGCGGGAGCGGCCGTAGCAGGGCTGCGACTTGCGTCGCGCGATCCGGATAGAGCACTAGTCTGGGATCATCTCGCGCAAGAAAGCGCCCGTGCGGGCGATGCAGGCATCGGCCTCGCGCAGCCAGCCTTGGAAAATGGGCCAAGCATGGGGCAGGGTCTGGCGGAGCTCGAGCACCGGGTCGCTTTCCGCGCGGCGCAGGCGCTCTGTGATCGCGATCGCGTCGTCGAGCAGGATCTCCTGCATGCTGGCGAAGACCAGCGCCGGCGGCGGTCGCCGGAACCGCGCGAAGAGCGGCGAGACACGGGGATCCTCCGGCACGAGCGCATCCGGCGCATCGCCGAGGCAGAACCGCACCACATCCGGCAGCCGCTCCGCCGGCAGCATCGCGTCCCGTTCCGCATTGGTCCTGTGGCTGGGAGCCGCTCCGGTCAGATCGCAC
>JBCBWF010000542.1:0-2890 GCA_039817245.1 Pseudomonadota bacterium
GGCTCGCCGACGGGGGGGGCGCGGCACGCGGCGACGCGATCCTCGCCCGGCGCGCGGACTTTCCCGCGGAGCAGGCCGAAGCCCCCCTTGCCGCGCAGTTCGACCCCGCCGCCCTCGCCGCGCCGGCGGAGACGGCCCGGGCTGCCCTTGCGCTCTTCGACCTCGGCGCCGGTGCCGCGCTGGCGGAGAGCTTCGAGCGCGCAGGCGGGGCGACCGAGAGGCGCGCGGTCCCGGGCCTGCGTGCAGCGCTCGCCGCGGCGGGGGACCCGCAGGCCGCCCTCGCGTCCCTGCGCGGCGCGCTCCTCACCAAGACCGGCCAGCCCCGCTCGCTCCGCGGCTTCCCCAGCAAGGCCGTGCAGGCGGCCGATCCGGGCGCGCTTCCCGCGGCGGAGGCGCTGCTCGCGGCCGCCGCCGAGAGCAGCGCGCTCCTCCGCGCGCACGCCGCCGCCCTGCGCGCACGCGATCTCAACCGCTTCGCTGCCGCCTGGCTCGGCGCCTTCACCCGTGCGAAGGCCGCGCGCGGGCTCCTCGATTTCGACGATCTCATCACCCGGGCGCGCGACCTCCTCGCCGACCCCGCCCTCGCCCCCTGGGTGCTCTGGAAGCTCGACGGCGGCATCGACCACATCCTGGTCGACGAGGCGCAGGACACGGCCCCCGCCCAATGGGCCGTCATCACCGCCATCGCCGAGGAGTTCTTCGCGGGCGAGAGCGCGCGCGGCCCCGGCCGCACGCTCTTCGTGGTGGGCGACGAGAAGCAGTCGATCTACTCCTTCCAGGGCGCCGATCCGCGCGCCTTCGCCGCCAGCCGCGCCCATTTCGCGGCGCGCCTCGAGGGGCTCGGCCAGCGGTTGGAGGCGCCTGCGCTCACCACCTCCTTCCGCTCGGCACCGGGCATTCTCTCCTTCGTCGACGCGGTCTTCGCCGGAGAGGCCGCGCGCGGTCTCACGCAGTCGGGCGAGCCGCCGGAGCATGCCGCGCACCGGGCCGCGGATCCGGCCATCGTGGATCTCTGGCCCGCACTCCTGCCCGAGCCCGCGGGCGAGGAGGTGCCCTGGACCTCCCCCGTCGATGCGCCCAAGCCCGGTCGGCCGAAGCCCGCGCTCGCCCAGGCGCTCGCCCGCGAGATCGCGCGCATGATCGCGGAGGACTGCCGGCCCGCGCGCCGGGGCAAGCCCGCCGCCCCGGTCCGCCCCGGCGACATCCTCGTGCTGGTGAAGACCCGGGACATCTTCGCGAGCACGCTCATCCGCGCACTCAAGGCCGCGGGCGTGCCCGTGGCGGGCGCGGACCGGATGCGCCTCGCGGAGGAACTGGCGGTGCAGGACCTCCTCGCGGCCCTGCGCGTCGCCGCCATGCCGCAGGACGATCTCAGCCTCGCCGCCCTCCTGCGCTCGCCGCTTGCGGATGTCTCGGAGGAGGGGCTCTTCGCGCTCGCCCATGGCCGTGCGCCGGGAGAGAGCCTGTGGCAGCGGGTGATGGCGGCCGAGGCGGCGCACCCGGTGGCGCACGCGCTCCTCACCGATCTCGCCCGGCAGGCGGACTATCTGCGCCCCTACGAGATGCTCGAACGGGTCCTGATCCGCCATCGCGGCCGCGCGCGCCTCCTCGCCCGTCTCGGCCGGGAGGCGGAGGAGGCGATCGACGAGCTTCTCGACCAGGCGCTGGGCTTCGAAGCGGCCCAGATCCCGTCGCTCGCCGGTTTCGTCGACTGGATCGCCCGCGGCGACACCCAGGTGAAGCGTCAGATGGAGGCCGGGCAGGACCAGGTCCGCGTCATGACCGTCCACGGCGCGAAGGGGCTGGAGGCGCCGATCGTCATCCTGCCGGACACGCTGGGCGCGCCCATGGCCGGCGGGCGCGGCGGCCGCCCGGTGCTGCTCCGCGCCGAGGGCGGGGACAATGCGGCCCCCCTCATGCTCTGGGCCGGGCGCGAGGGCGAGGACGACCCGGCGACCGCCGAGGCCCGCGACCGCGCGCGCCGCGACGCGGTGGCCGAGCATCGCCGCCTTCTCTACGTGGCGCTGACCCGCGCGGAGGACTGGCTGATCCTCGCTGCCGCCGGCAATCCCGATGCGGGTGCGGAGGCGCGCGACGGCGAGAGCGAGGCCCGGTCGGAGGCGCGCGACGCGGTCTGGTACCGCATGCTCCGCAGCGCCATGGAGCGCCAGCCCGAGGCGCGCGGGATTGCCGCCCCCCCGGGGCTCGATGGCGAGCGCCTGCGCCTCGGCCCCGATCCTGAGCGCCAGCCCGCCGCCGCCATCGCTGCCGCCCCAGCCGCCATCCCCGCAGCTGCGCCTGGCGCCACACCCGCGACCGCCGTGCTGCCCGGCTGGGCGGGCCCGGCGGCGGAGGAGCCGCGGCCGCGGCGCATCGCCCCCTCGGATCTGCTGCCCCATGCCACGGCGCCGGCCGCGCCGGTCTCCGCCGCGGCCGGCGATCCGCTCGCCTATGGGCGCGCCGTGCATCTGCTGCTCGAACGCCTGTCCGGGCTGGCGCCGGAGCGCCGCGCAACCCTCGCGCCCCGCCTCCTCGCCGCCGCCGAACCCGGCCTCGCGCCTGCCGAGCGCGACGCTGCGATCGCAGAGGCGGAGGCCACGCTCCGCGCCCCCTTCGCCGCCGAGCTGTTCGGGCCGGACAGCCACGCCGAAATCGGCCTCGCCGCGCCCGTGCCGCTGCCCGGCGCTGCGCCCGCGCGGCTGACCGGCCGGGCCGACCGGCTGGTGCTCGCCCCCGGCGTTGCGCGCGTCGTGGACATCAAGACCGACCGGCGCGTGCCCGGCGCACCCGAAGACGCGCCGGCCGCCTATCTCGCCCAGCTCGGCGCCTATCTGCATGCGCTGGAGCGGCTCTACCCCGAGCGCCGTCCCCAGGCCGCCCTTCTCTGGAC
>JBCBWF010000499.1:0-3487 GCA_039817245.1 Pseudomonadota bacterium
AGGGAGGTCCCGGGTCGAGCCCGGGACCGCCTCGCACGCGCCGCCCCTGCCCGCATTCGGCCCCGATCCGGTCACAGCGCGGCGCTAGCGTCCTGTTTCGGGGCGGGCTGCAACCGATCGGGGGGATCGTATCGGCGTGCCCGTAGCGGACATCACATTCGCGCGGCGGAGCGCTGCGCAGTCTCGCGGGCAGGGACGTCGAACACAGAGGGGCTACGACGGAAATGCAATGGGGTTACATTGAGGGAAGTTCCTGGGTGGACAAGTCGATCGCGCCGATCCCGGCGCTGAAGACGGGGCCGATCCGCCGGGTGAGCATGAATGCGGGCCGGACGGTGCGGCTGTCGGGCTACAAGTCGTCGATCATCAATTTCCTGCTGGAGGATCGGTGCCGCGACGCGATCTTCGCCTCCTCGACGCCGCAGGGGTTCGAGACGGCGACGCTGCAGCTGCGCACGGGCTCGTTCCTGCAGGGCCCGACCACGCCGAGCGAGATGATGGCGGAGCAGATCAAGAAGCTGGCGCTGAGCCTAAGCCCGCAGGCGCTGCGGCAGGTGAAGAGCGGGATCCAGAACACGCTGTTCGTGGGCCGGGTGGCGGCCTCCTTCATGCCGAAGGTGCATACGGTGGCGGATCTGAAGGAGAAGCACAGCTATCGCAACGCGGTGACGCGGGAGATCCACCATGTGCTGCACAAGCGGGTGTTCGTGGATCTGCAGATCTATGCGTCGCCGAAGCACGGCAAGTTCGCGACGCGCTGGACGGATCTGGGCGTGACGGAGGTGTCGTTCCCGGCGCTGGCGCTCTTGGTGGAGTGGCAGGCACCCTGAGGGCGGCGGCCGGGTAGGGGGCGTCTCGAGGACGCACCGGCTCGAGGCCGGGGTGTGGGCCAAGGAGGCCCCGGCTCGAGGCCGGGGCCCGCGGCTGGCGGCGGCGCGCTGCTCAGGGGAGCGGCGGGCGCCGCGTCAGAAGGGGCTCTCGCCGAGATCGACATGGCGGCGGTTGGTGAGGGCACCGGTGGCGGCCCCGACGGCCCCGCCGACCGCGGCGCCGGCGCCGGGCCGGCCGAAGAGAGCGCCGCCGACGGCGCCCGCTCCGGCGCCGATCGCGCCGCCGGTCAGGGCGCGCTCGCCCGGGGTGTTGCCGCAGGCGGCGACGATGGTGAGGCCGGCGATCGCGGCCGTCGTCAGGAAAAAGCGTCGCATTCTCGGTCTCCTTGCATGGGCGCGGCAGCGGGGCTGCCGGGGACTGCGGCCGGACGGCTGCAGCGGCTCATGCGCGGAGAACGCGGAGAGCGGCGCGGATATTCCGCCGCGCGCAAAGATGTGAGATCCGGACATGCGGGATCACGATTTGCGGCCGGGACGGAACCCGGCCGCGGAGCGGCCGCCCCTGGGGCAGGGCGCTGCCGTCACCCAATGGCCCCGGGCTTGACCCGGGGCCTCCTTGACATTCGCCGGACCGGCCGGCGCCGCGCGGTGCCGGGGGCTCAGGCGGCGGTGCCGCCCACGGTGAGGCCGTCGATGAGGAGCGTCGGCTGGCCGACTCCCACCGGCACGCCCTGGCCGTTCTTGCCGCAAGTGCCGATCCCGGGATCCATCGCCATGTCCGAGCCCACGGCGCGGATCTTCTGGAGCGCCGTCGGACCGTCGCCGATGAGCGTGGCGCCCTTCACCGGGTTCAGGATCTTGCCGCCCTTCACGCGGTAGGCCTCGGTGCAGGAGAAGACGAACTTGCCGTTGGTGATATCCACCTGTCCGCCGCCGAAATTGACCGCGTAGATGCCATCCTCGACGCCGGCCACGATGCTCGCGGGGTCGTCCGGGCCGGAGAGCATGATGGTGTTGGTCATGCGCGGCATCGGGATATGGGCGAAGCTCTGGCGCCGGCCGTTGCCGGTGGGGGGCACGCCCATGAGGCGCGCGTTCTGGCGGTCCTGCATGTAGCCGGTGAGGATGCCGTCCTCGATCAGCACGGTGCGGTTGGAGGGGGTGCCCTCGTCGTCCACGGTGATCGAGCCGCGGCGGTCCGGGATCGTGCCGTCGTCGACCACCGTCACGCCGGGGGCGGCCACGCGCTTGCCCATGAGTTCGGTGAAGGCCGAGGTGCCCTTTCGGTTGAAATCGCCCTCCAGCCCGTGGCCGACCGCCTCGTGCAGAAGGATGCCGGGCCAGCCCGGGCCGAGCGCGACTTCCATGACGCCAGCCGGCGCGTCGTCCGCCTCGAGATTGACAAGGGCCTGGCGGAGCGCCTCCTCGGCCAGCGGCTGCCAGCATTCGGGCGCGGTGAGGCGGGCGAGTTCGTGCCGCCCGCCGGTGCCTGCATAACCCTGCTCGCGCCGCCCGCCCGCGCCCTCGGCGATGACGGCGATGTTGAGCCGGGTGAGCGGGCGCACATCGCGCACATGGGTGCCCTCGGGGCGGAGGATCTCCACTTCCTGCAGGCTCGCGGCGAGGGTGACGGTGACCTGCACCACCTTGGGGTCGCGCGCGCGGACCCAGGCGTCGATCTCCGCGAGAAGGCCGATCTTCTCGCCGAGCGGGCGTTCGGCGACGGGGTCGACGGCGGCGTAGAGCGTGCGGTTGGTGCCGACCGGGCCCTCGGCGAGCGTGCCGCCGCCGCCGCGCGCGGCAAGGCGCGCCGTCTCGGCGGCGCGGCGGAGCGCGGCCTCGGAGATCTCGGTGGCATGCGCATAGCCCGCGGCCGCACCCGCGACGGCGCGCAGGCCGAAGCCCTCCGCGCTGTCATAGGAGGCGTTGCGCACCCGGCCGTCGTCGAAGCTCACGGACTCGGTGCGCATGCGCTCGAGGAAGAGCTCCCCGTCATCGGCGCCCGCGACCGCTTCGCGCAGCACGCCGAGCGCGACGGCTTCGTCGAGTCCGCTCTCGAAGGGACGAAAAGGCGCTGAGATCTCGGTCATGCTCGCTCCATGCGGGGTCTCTGGCTGGGTCTGCGCCGCTTTAACAGGGCCTTGTCCCGGCCCCGGCTAACGCGGACAGCGTCGCGTTGCCGCGCCGGCCGATCTTGTTTCGGAACCTTCATTATGGTGTGTCACGCCCAACGGGCAATGCCCAGGGTGCCTCGGCGCCCTCGCGGATAAAACGGGAGCATCGACTATGCGCAACGTATTGGCACTGGCCCTCGGCCTCGGCGCGGTCCTCGTCACCACGGCACTGGGTGCGGGTGTGGCGCTGGCCGAGGATGTGGCCGGCAAGCCGGTGCCCGGCGGGATCAACTTCCAGCGCCCCGTGACGCCGATCGCGCACGAGATGCTGTGGATGGACGACTTCCTGCTGGTCATCATCACGGCGATCACGCTCTTCGTGACGGCGCTCCTCGGCTACACGGTCTACCGCTTCCGCAAGGAGAAGAACCCGACGCCGGCGCGCTTTACGCACAACGCCAAGCTCGAGGTGCTGTGGACCGCCATTCCGGTGCTGATCCTGGTGGTGATCGCGGTGCCGTCGCTGCGCCTGCTCTTCAACCA
>JBCBWF010000035.1:0-22964 GCA_039817245.1 Pseudomonadota bacterium
CCGCCGCGGTGGCGAGCGGGGCGGCGGCGGCGGGGCGCACCGCGGGCGGGACCACCGGCGCCGCCGGCGCCGGCGCCACCGCGCCCGCCGCGGGCAGCGACGCCAGCACCGTCTCGCTCGGCAGCGCGCCGGAGCCGGCCTCCGGCACGGCCGGCCGCGCCGCGACCGCCGGAACCGCGACCGTGTCCTTGTCCGATCCGGGCGCTGCGAAGAGCCCGCCCGCCGGAGCGGCCGAGCCGCCGCGCTCGGCCGATCTCAACGCCCAGCTCGCAGCGCTCGCCACCAAGCAGCGCCTCGCAAAGGCCGCCGCCGCCTCGGCCGCCGCGGCCGACGCCGAGACCGATGCCAGGGCGAAGACCGCGCCGCCGCCCTCGCCCGTCCAGCGCGCCCGGGCGGATGCCGCCGCGGCCGCGGCGCCCCACCCGGCGCCCCAGCCTGCCCCGAAGCCGGCCCCCAAGCCGGCCCCTGCGGCCGCCAGCCCACAGGGCGGCGAGGGCGGCGACGTCCTCACGTTATCGGCATCCGATAGAACCGACGGAGGCGATAAGGAACTCACGAGGGAACCCGCATCTGCATCCGGCGCTGCCGCCACCCAGGCGCCCGTCGCGAAGGAGACGAAGACATGAAGCCCGACCAACCGACCAAGGACCGCTGGGGCGCGGGCGGTTACATCCGCATCGGCATCATCGCGGTCGTCCTGCTCGGCGGCGGCCTCGGCACCTGGTCCGCGCTCGCCAAGCTGGCCGGCGCCGTGATCGCCTCCGGCCAGCTGCGCGTGGACAGCCAGCGCCAGGTCGTCCAGCACCCCGATGGCGGCGTGGTGGGCGAGATCAACGTGCGCGACGGCGACATCGTGGAAGCCGGCGACGTTCTGATCAGCCTCGACGGCAACACCCTGCTCTCCGAACTGGCCGTGCTCGAGAGCCAGCTCTACGAGATCATGGCCCGCCGCGGCCGCCTCACCGCCGAGCAGGCGAACGCCGAGTCGATCCGCTGGGATACCGAGCTTCTCGAGCGCGCCCAGACCGACGAGGACGTGCAGGACTTCATCGACGGCCAGCAGGAGCTCTTCCTCGCGCGCAAGGGCACGATGGAGGAGGAGCTGAGCGTCCTCGTGGAACGCCAGCAGCAGCTGCGCGAGCAGATCAAGGGCGCCGAGGGCGAGGCCGAGAGCTTCGCGCAGCAGAGCGAGCTGATCGCCGAGGAGCTGGTGGCCATGCAGGGCCTCCTGCAGCAGGGGCTCGCGCAGAAGAACCGCGTGCTCTCGCTCCAGCGCGAGGCGGCTCGGCTCGAGGGCGAGCGCGGCCAGATGCTCGCCCAGATCGCCCAGCTCAAGGGCCAGATCTCCGAGATCGAGATCGAGAAGCTCCGCCTCGCCTCCGGCCGGCGCGAGGAGGCGATCACGCAGCTGCGCGATATCGGCTTCCGCGAGCTCGAGCAGAAGGAGCGTCGCATCGCCCTGCTCGACCAGCTCTCGCGCCTCGAGATCCGCGCGCCCCGCAGCGGCGTGGTCTACGACATGGCGATCCACGCGCTGCAGGCGGTGGTCCGCGCCGCCGAGCCCATCCTCTACATCGTGCCGACCGATGCCCAGCTCGTGATCGACGCCCAGGTCAACCCGATCAATGTGGACGAGGTCTGGACCGGGCAGGAGACGATGCTGCGCTTCTCCACCTTCAACGCGCGCACCACGCCGGAGCTCTACGGGGCCGTGCACCGTGTCTCCGCGGATGCCTTCCAGAACGAGCAGACCGGCGAGAGCTACTACCGCGCCGAGGTGCTGCTCAACGAAGGCGAGATCGCCAAGCTGGAGGGCCAGGAGCTGATGCCCGGCATGCCCGTGGAGGTCTATATCCAGACCGGCGAGCGCACGCCCATCAACTACCTGATGAAGCCGATGACGGACTTCTTCAACCGCGCGCTCCGCGAGGAGTGAGCCGCGCCGCGCCGCATCCCCGAGACCGGGGTCCCCGGCGGCTGCGAAGACGATCTCATGGCGCCCCGCCGGCTTGACCCGGCCGGGGCGCCAACCACTTCTGGGATATGAGCGTTTCGCCCCCCTCCTCCTCCGCGCCCTCCCCCTGCGGCCCGCCCGGCGACGCGGCCGACGACACGGCCGAGACGGAGGGCGGCACCGAAATCGAAATCGGCGTCGTCTCCGCCATAGCCGAGATCGACGCCGCCGCCTGGGATGCCTGCGCGGCACCCGAGCGCGCCGATGGCGGGCGCGCGGCCAACCCCTTCGTCACCCACGCCTTCCTCGAGACGCTGGAGGCGTCGGGCTCGGCCACCGCGCGCATGGGCTGGGCCCCGCACCATCTCGTGGCCCGGCTCGGCGGGCAGAGCGCCGCGGTCATGCCGCTCTATCTGAAGGGTCACAGCCAGGGCGAATACGTCTTCGACCACGCCTGGGCCCATGCCTGGGAGCGCGCGGGCGGCGAATACTATCCCAAGCTGCAGGGGGCCGTGCCCTTCACGCCGGCGACCGGGCCGCGCCTCCTCGCCGATCCGGCCGCGGCGCTGCCGGCGCGCAGCCTGCAGGGCGCGCTCCTCGAAGGGGCCGCCGCGCTCACCGCGCAGAACGGGCTCTCCTCGCTCCACATCACCTTCTGCACCGAGGCGGAGTGGAAGATCGGCCCCGATCACGGCTATCTCCAGCGCACCGACCAGCAGTTCCACTGGGTCAACCAGGGCTATCCGAGCTTTGAGGCCTTCCTCGAGGCGCTCGCCTCGCGCAAGCGCAAGACGCTGCGCAAGGAGCGCGCGAAGGCGCTGGAGAACGGCATCACCGTGCACTGGCTCACGGGCGCCGATATCCGCCCCGAGCACTGGGACGCCTTCTGGCACTTCTACCAGGACACGGGGTCGCGGAAATGGGGCCGGCCATACCTCACGCGGGCCTGCTTCGAGATGCTGGGCGAGCGCATGGGGCGCGACATCCTGCTGGTGATGTGCGCGCGCGACGGCCGCTGGATCGCCGGTGCGATCAACTTCATCGGGCGCGACACGCTTTTCGGGCGGTACTGGGGCTGCACCGAGGACCACCCCTTCCTGCATTTCGAGACCTGCTATTACCAGGCCATCGATTTCGCGATCGCGGAGGGGCTGGGCTGCGTGGAGGCCGGCGCGCAGGGCGGGCACAAGCTCGCGCGCGGCTACGAGCCGGTAACGACGCGCTCGCTCCATTTCCTGCCGGATGCGGGCTTCCGCCGCGCCGTCGGGCAGTATCTCGAGCAGGAACGCGAGGCGGTCGCGGCCGAGCAGCGCGCCCTCCTGCAGATGACCCCGTTCCGGAAGGGCGACTGACGGGGCTCAGCCCTCGTCCCAGTGATCGGGCCAGTGATCGGGCCAGTGATCTGGCCAGTGATCCGACTGGAGCGGGGTGTCGAGGAGCGTGAGGAAGTCGGCGCGGGCGCGCTCGGGCGCGGCGCTCTCCTCGAGGGGCTGGAGGAGGTAGGAGACATCGACCGGCGCGTAGCGGTCATGCGAGTCCCGCCCCGCCGCTGTCTCCGCTTCGCGCTCGATCCGGAACGCGAACGCGTCGTCCCATCCGCCCTGGCCCATCGCACCGCTCCTCGCCGCTGGATGGGGCCGAGGCTGCCGCGACCGGGGCCGGCGGGGCTGTGCCGATCCTCACAGGGTGTGCGATGGGGCCGGCGGGTGGCACTCGCGCCCGGGCAGGCCCGGACGCCTCGCCCACCCGCCGGCCCCGCCCGGTCACATGGCGGCGAGCAGGCTCTCGGCGGAGGTCGCGTCCATGTCGGAGGGGGCGGTCTCGACGGCGAGAACCGCGACCTTGCCGTCCTTCACCAGCATCGAGAAGCGCTGCGCGCGGCTGCCGAGGCCGACCGCGGCGCCGTCGAAGGCGAGACCCATGGCCTCCACGAAGGCCGCCGCCGGATCGCCGAGCACGCGGATGCCCGCCGCCGTCGCGCCGGTCGCCTCGCCCCAGGCCTTGGCCACGAAGGGGTCGTTGACGGTGACGCAGACGATGGCGTCGACGCCCTTCGCCTTCAGCGCCTCGGCGTTCGCCACGAAGCTCGGCATGTGCTTCATATGGCAGGTCGGCGTGAAGGCGCCCGGCACGGCGAAGAGCGCCACGGTCTTGCCGGCGAACACATCCGCGCTCTGCACCGGCGCGGGGCCGGCATCGGTCATCTCGAAGAAGGTCGCATCCGGCAGCGTCTCACCCACGGCGATGGTCATGGCGTCTCTCCTGTCCCTGATGGCTCGGCCGGCCCCGGCCGGGGCGGCCCGCACGGGGCCCGCAGCGCGGCGCCGCGCGATCCCGTCGCGACCGGGAATATAGGCCGGGTGCCGGATTGGAAAGCGCCGGTGCCGGGCTGCCCTGTCCGGCCCGCACGGCGCGCACGGCCCGTCAGCGCATCCCCATGCGGATCGCGCCATCGAGCCGGATGACGGTGCCGTTCATGTAGCCGGTCTCGACGATGAAGCAGGCCAGCCGCGCGAACTCCGCCGGCTCGCCGAGACGTACCGGGAAGGGCACCTGCGCGGCCAGGCTCTCCTGCACCTCGCCGGGCAGGCCGCGCAGCATGGGTGTGCCGAAGATGCCGGGCGCGATGGCGGCCACGCGGATCCCGTCCCTGGCGAGATCGCGTGCGGCCGGCAGGGTCAGCGCCGCCACCCCGCCCTTGGAGGCCGCATAGGCCGCCTGCCCGATCTGCCCCTCATAGGCCGCCACGGATGCGGTGTTCACGATCGCGCCGCGGCTGCCATCGGTGTCGAGCGGCTCGGCCGCGCGCATCGCGGCCGCCGCATGGGCCATCAACCGCATGGTGCCCACGAGGTTGATCGCGATCACCTTCTCGAAAACGGCCATGTCATGCGCGCCCTTCGAGCCCGCGGTCTTCATGGCCGGCGCGATGCCGGCGCAGCTGATCGCGATCCGCGCCGTGCCATGGGCCGCCGCGGCGGTGGCCAGCGCGCCAGTCACGCTCGCCTCTTCGGTCACGTCGGTGGCGACGAAGAGCGCGCCGGTCGCCTCGGCCACTGCGGCCCCGCGCTCGGCATCGGTGTCGAGGATCGCGACCTCGGCGCCCCGGATCCGCAGGGCCCGCACACAGGCCTCCCCCAGCCCGCTCGCCCCGCCGGTCACGACCGCCGGTGTCTTCGCGCCGATCTGCATCGCTCAGTCCCTCTCTTCTGCCGCGGCATCGGCCGCCTCATCCTCTGCCGGCGCGCGCAGGAGGCTCACCAGCGTGTCGCCGTAGCGCCGCTCATCAAGCGGGCGGAGCCAGTCCGGAAAGGCCGGGGCCGCGGCGGCCGCGCTCTCCACCACCACCACCGCGCCGGGCGCGAGCCAACCGCCCTCGCGCGCGGCCGCCAGCGCGCGCGGCGCCAGATCTCCGCCATAGGGCGGATCGGCGAAGACGAGGCCGAAGGGCGCACCCCGGCAGGGCCCCAGCTTCGTCGCATCGCGCCGCCAGATCTTGGTCTCGCCGGCCAGCCCAAGCGCATCCACCGAGGCGCGGATGAGCGCGCGCGAGGGACCGTGATCGTCCACGAACACCGCATAGGCCGCACCGCGCGAGAGCGCCTCGAGCCCCAGCGCCCCGCTGCCGGCGAAGAGGTCGAGCACCCTGGCGCCCTCCGGCAGCGCGGGCTCCGCATAGCCGCCATGGGCGAGCAGGTTGAAGAGCGCCTCGCGCACCCGGTCCGCCGTGGGGCGCAGATGCGCCGCCCCGCCGCCCGCCGCCCCGGGTGCCGCCAACCGGTGGCCCCGGAAGCGCCCGGCGACGATGCGCATCAGCCGGCCGGCCCGGCAGGCCCTCTCACAGCACCGCCTCCAGCGCCGCGATGGTGCGGTCGATCTCGGCCTCGGTGGTGTAGTGCAGGAAGGAGAGGCGCAGCACGCCATGCGCCTCGCGCTCGCTCATCGCCTCGATCACCCGCGGGGCGTAGAAATTGGAGCCGCCCGCCACGATCCCGTGCGCCGCCATCGCCTCCGCAAGCTCCGGGCCCGAGCGCGTGCCATGCGCCAGCGCCACCGTGGAGGCGCGCACCGAGGGATCCCGCGGGCCCATCAGCCGCAGCTCCTGGCGCCGCTCGGTATAGGCCAGCAGCCGCTCGGTCAGCCGCATCTCCTCGGCGCGCATCATGGCATGGAGCCGGCGCCCCCGCTCCGCCGGAGCCACCGCCTCGCCGCCGAAGTGATGGGCATGGAGCGCATCGAAATAGTCCATCATCCCCGCCAGCGCGGCGATCTGCGCGTGGTCCGGGCCCGCCGGCACCAGCCGCTTCTCCGCATAGCCGTTGTTGAAGGCGTGGCCCTGGTTCGGCATCGCCTCGTTGAAGGCGCGGCGCACCACCATCACGCCCTGATGCGGCCCGTAGGTCTTGTAGGTGGAAAACATGTAGACATCGGCGCCCAGAGCCTCGGCATCCGGCAGCCCGTGCGGCGCGCCGGAGACCCCGTCCACCACCGTCCAGGCCCCGGCCGCGCGCGCCATGGCACAGATCTCCGCCACCGGGTTGAGCTCGGCCACGATGTTGGAGGCCTGCGGGAAGGCCACAAGCCGGGTGCGCTCCGAGAGCAGCTCCGCCAGCGCCGCGGGGTCCAGATGCCCGGTATCCGGCGCCACCGTCCACTCGCGCACGGTCACGCCGCGCTCGGCGAGCTTGCGCCAGGCGCCGGAATTGGCCTCGTGGTCCTGGTCCGTCACCACGATCTCGTCACCCGGGCCCAGGATCTCCGCCATGGCCTTGGCGAGCACATAGACATTCTGCGTTGTGGAGGGGCCGACGAGCACCTCCTCCGGCGCCACGTTCATATAGGCCGCGAGCCGCTCGCGCCCCTCGTCCATCAGCCGCCCGGCCTCCGCCTGCGGCGCCGCGGCGCCATAGGGCTGCATCTTGCAGCGGGTGTAGAAGCCCGTCAGCCGGTCGATGGTGGCCTGCGCGGGGTAGGAGCCGCCGGCGTTCTCCATGAACACCCAGTCCGCCAGCGCGGGCTGGGAGAAGGCGGGAAACTGGGCGCGCACGAAGTCCTTGTCGAGTGCAACCGGGGCCGTGCCATCCGCGCTCATGCGTCGAGATCCACGACGACCCGGCCCTGCACGCCGCCCTTCAGGATCGAGGCGCCGAGCTCCGGCAGCTCCGCCAGAGTCGCCGGGCGGATCATGCTCTCCAAGAGATCGCGCGGCAGATCCTGCGCGATCCGCCCCCAGGCCTCGATGCGCGCGGGCTTCGGCTGCATCACCGAGTCGATGCCGAGCAGGTTCACGCCGCGCAGCAGGAAGGGGATCACCGTGGTCGGCAGCTTGGCGCCGCCCGCCAGACCCACCGCCGCGACGGAGGCACCGTATTTCATCTGCGTCAGCACCTTGGCGAGCATCGGGCCGCCCACCGCATCCACGCAGCCCGCCCAGCTCTCGCGCTCCAGGGGCTTGCCGGAGGGCTCGGCCAGCTCCTCGCGCGGCACGATGGCGGTGGCGCCCAGGCTCTTCAGGTAATCCGCCGTCTCCGGACGGCCGGTCACGGCGGCGACCTCATAGCCGAGCTTCGCCAGGATCGCCGTCGCCACCGAGCCCACGCCGCCCGCAGCGCCGGTCACCAGCACCGGGCCCTGCCCCGGCGCCAGCCCGTGGCGCTCCAGCGCCATCACCGCCAGCATCGCCGTGAAGCCCGCGGTGCCCACCGCCATGGCCGCGCGGCTGTCGAACCCCTCCGGCAGCGGCACCAGCCATTCCGGCTTCACCCGCGCCTTCTCGGCATAGCCGCCCCACCAGACCTCGCCGACCCGCCAGCCGGTCAGCACCACCCGGTCGCCGGGCTTGAAGTCGGGGCTCTCCGAGCTCTCCACCTCGCCGGCGAAGTCGATGCCGGGCACATGCGGGAAGGTGCGCACCAGCCCGCCGCTGCCCGTGAGGCAGAGCCCGTCCTTGTAGTTCAGCGTGGAGTGGCGGACGCGCACGGTGACCGGCGCCTCGGGCAGCCGGTCCTCCCCGATCGTCTCGATGCTCTGGCTGATGGTGCCGTCTTCGGCCTTGTCCACGATGAGCGCGCGGAAGGACATGGGGTTCTCCTCTATGCTGTCCTCGGCGGGGCTGCCCTCGGCGGGGAGGTGGCGCGAGCCTTTCCGAGCCCTGCGCGGCTGTCAACGCCGAGCAGGGCGCCGAGCGCTCTCCGCGGCACTGCAACATCGCGCCCCGAGGTGTCCGATGCCGGGACCACACGGGCTTTGCATGTGCACACGCCATTCATTATCAACCCGTTGTGGGCGCGGGATGCGTATTCCGGGCGGTCCGCCCTCCTAGCGGCGAGGCCCGGGCAAGGTGAGGGGTGCGGCATGAGACTGATCTCGGGGAACGCCAACCGTCCGTTGGCGGAGGCGATTGCACGGCGGATCTCGGTCTATCGCGGCGAGGCGATCCAGCTCGCGGAGGCGCGCGTCGAGCGCTTCAACGACAAGGAGGTCTTCGTCGAGATCTTCGAGAATGTCCGCGGCGAGGACGTCTTCATCCTGCAGCCGACCTCCAACCCGGCGAACGACACGCTGATGGAGCTCCTGGTGATGACCGATGCGCTGCGCCGCGCCTCGGCCCGGCGCATCACCGCGGTGGTGCCCTATTTCGGCTATGCCCGGCAGGACCGCAAGACCGCGGCGCGCACGCCGATCACCGCCAAGCTCGTCGCCAATCTCATGACCGTGGCCGGCGTCGACCGGGTGCTGACGATGGATCTGCATGCCGGCCAGATCCAGGGCTTCTTCGACATCCCCACCGACAACCTCTACGCAGCCCCCGTCTTCGCGCTCGACATCAAGCACCACTTCAAGGGGCGCGACGACCTGATGGTGGTCTCGCCCGATGTGGGCGGCGTGGTGCGCGCGCGCGATCTCGCCCGCCGGCTCGACAGCACGCTCGCGGTGGTGGACAAGCGCCGTGCGCGCGCCGGCGAGGTCGAGAGCATGACCGTGATCGGCGACGTGACCGACCGCTGCTGCGTGATCGTGGACGATATGTGCGACACGGCCGGCACCCTCTGCCGTGCGGCCGAGCTCCTGAAGGAGAAGGGCGCGTCAGAAGTGCACGCCTACATCACCCACGGCGTCCTCTCCGGCCCCGCGGTGGAGCGCGTGCGCGGCTCTGTCATGGAGACGCTGGTCATCACCGACACCATCGAGCCGCGGGACGACGTGAAGGCGACCGCCAATATCCGCATCGTCTCCGCCGCCCCGATCCTGGCGCAGGCGGTGCTCAATGTGGGCAACGGCACCTCGGTCTCCTCGCTCTTCCACGAGGACACCCTCGCCCCGATCTACGAAGCGTTCTACTGAGCCCCGCTCGAGGGCTGCGCTCGGGGCGGTGTTTGGGGCGGTGTTCCAGGCCGTCTTGGCAGGGGCCGTGTTCGGGGCCTTCTCGGCCCCCCACCGCCGCTCGCGGTCCCGGGCTCGACCCGGGACCTCCTTGACCGACCCCGCCCCGCCCGGACGCTCAGCGAACGTCAAGGAGGCCCCGGCTCGAGGCCGGGGCCCCCGGCGCCGTCTCCGCGCCCGCCCGGCGCCGCCGCTTGCACGGCGGGTCCCCACACCGAAAGGTGACGCCCCGAGGCGTGACGCCCCCGCTTCGCCCCTGCTAGGCTCACCTTTTCGCTCCCGGGAGATGCCTGTGCGCAAAGGACCAAACGCCGCCGCCGCGATCCTCGTCGCCGCCCTCGCGGCGATCCCCGCCGCGGGACCAGCCTTCACCCTGGGCGGTGCCATCACCGGCGGCTCCGGCTCCGGCGCCTTCGTGAAGCTCGACCCGAGCCGCCCCTTCGCCGTCGGCCAGGACACCTTCGAGACCGACCACCTTTACGCCTTCGACGAGGACCAGAACATCCTGCTCGAGGCCGATCTCGTGGTCGATATCGGCGCGGAGGGCCGGATCATCCCGAAGGGCACCACCGTCGCCAGCCATTACGTGTTCTTCGACCCCGCCTACGGCACCACCCAGCGCGGCTATGTGGCGTTCGACGCGACCGTCCTCGGCATCGCCACCAGCCAGTCCACGCTGGCGGCCAGCGATTTCCTCGCCAACACCGCCGTCACCTATCTGAACCCAGCGCTGCGGGGCCTCGAATGGGAGGACCATGTCTGGATCGACCGCGAGAACCCCTTCCGCATCCAGGTGAACTGGGCGGCCTCGACGCCGGGCGACTATATCCGCATCTTCACCGCCCGCTCCCCAGGCGTCTGAACCACGCCGCAGTCCGCCTCCTGCGGCCGCTCCCTCCCACGACATTTTGGCCGACGAATTATGAACCCCGGATGAGCGTATGCGCCGTCCCACGCATATCCACGACTCTGCACTTTGTTCACACTATGTTCGAGAAGTTCTCTCTAAGCTGACGTGGGAGGGAGCGGCCGCAGACGCGCTTCAGTTGCTACCACACCCCTGAACGACCACATCCTCAAAGAAGACGCCGGCCTCGGTCTCCTCCGCCGTCTGTGGATGGTTCTCCGCGCTTTCGGCGAACTCGAGAAGCATCTTGGCGCGTGGCAGCACATCGCGCACCCGTCGTTCCGGCCAGAAGGCCAGGCCCGCATCGTCCGGCGCCGGGCCGAGCGCGTTGATAGAGAGCACCGCCCTGAAAGCCTCCGCATCCGCCGGATCGCCGTTGCGCACCGCGCACTCGACGCTCCCCACGAAAGCGCCGGCGAGCGCGAGCGCATCCGTCCCGCTCCCGAGCAGGAGCGTGCCGTCGTCGAGAGCCACCGCCTCGATCCCGATCAGCCGATCCGCGCCCGCGCCGTTCACCCGCGCACTGCCATCCGCCTCGATCGCCCCGGTCACGAAGCGCTCCACGTCGATCTGCACCGCGTCGCAGCCGCGCGAGAAACGCGTTGCTGCGCCAGACCGGATCCGAGCCGCCATCGATCACGATCCAGCCGCCGCCGCTCTGCCCTGCCACCGCGCTGGCGCACCCCGGAACCCTGTCCCCGCTCTGCTGCAGCGTCATCGCAAGGCGCCCATCCGGCAAGGCGCCCAGCCTCTACCCCGCCGGCCCCCTCGACGAGCCGACGAGAGCGTCGGCCCAGCCACTGGACAGGCCCAGCCCCATCCGGCACGCTCCACCCATGCGCCCCCGGTCTGACGCGCGCGGGCCATACCCGCCCGCCATGCCCGCCCGGCGCGCCGGCCGGGCCCTCCCGCGCCGCCGCCGGCCCAACCATCGAGATCCCAGAACAACCAGAACACGCGCGCCCGACAGGAGAAGATCATGACCGCACGCATCCCGGCACCGCTCGCCGCCCTGCTCACCGCCGCAACTCTCGGCCTCGCCGCCGCCACCCCCGCCGCCGCCGCCGAACCCGGCCCCACGGTCGCCGCCATCCAGGAGCGCGGCTCTCTCCTCTGCACCGGGCACAACGGCAGCTATCTCGGCTTCGCGGAGGTGGACGACGAGGGCCGCTGGACCGGCTTCGACATCGAGTTCTGCAAGGCACTCGCCACCGCCATCCTCGGCTCGCCGGAGGCGCTCAAGATCATCCCCGTGAGCTGGGCCCAGCGCTTCCCCGCGCTCCAGTCCGGCGATATCGACGTGATCATCAAGGTCACCGGCTGGACCATGAGCCGCGACACCGAGCTCGGCCTGCAATACGCCTATCCCTATTTCATCGGGCCGACGAACATCCTCACCCGCGCCGAGCTCGGCGCCACCAGCGCGGCCGATCTGGAAGGCGGCGTCTTCTGCATCAATGCCGGCACTTCCATCGAGCGCATCGTCGCCGACTACATGGGCGCGCGCGGCATCGAATACGAAGCGCTCAACTTCGAGAAGGGCGAGGAGCTGCGCGCCGCCCTCTATGCCGGGCGCTGCGACGCGCTCGCGGGCTTCGGGCCCTTCCTCGCCGCCACCCGCTTCAACGCGCCCAACCCGGACGATTTCGTGATCCTCGACGAGGTGCTCGCCCTCGAGCCCGAAGGCATCGCCGCGCGCCAGGGCGACGACAACTTCATCGACGTCATCAACTGGATGATCTCGTCGCTCCTGATGGCGGAGCAGAACGGCATAACCTCCGAAAATGTCGACGAGATCCGCGCCAACCCGCCCTCCGCCTCGGTGGAGCGCCTGCTCGGCGTCAGCCCCGGCGTCGGCGAGCGCCTCGGCCTCTCGGACGACTGGGTCTACACCATGATCAAGGCCGTCGGGAACTATGCCGAGATCTACGACCGCACCGTGGGCGACCAGAGCCCCTACAAGCTGCCCCGCGGCAAGAACCATCTCTGGATCAATGGCGGCATGCTCTACCCGCTGGTGCTCGACTAAGCCGCGCCGGCGGCCGCCCGCATGCCCCCCGCCCGGCGGAGCGCGAGACGCCTCACGCTCCGCGACTGGCTGATCCAGGCCGCCGTCCTGCTGGGCGTGCTCTCGCTCGTGCTGAGCTTCGTACTCATCGCGCGCGAGAACCTGCTCGCCCAGGGCATCGCCACCGGCTTCGGCTTTCTCGAGCGGAGCACCGGCTGGCCCATCAACTTCGCGCTGATCGAGGTCACCGACCGCTCGAGCTATGCCCGCATGCTCACCGCGGGGCTTCTCAACACCCTCCTCGTCGGCCTGCTCGGGCTGCTCTTCGCCACGCTGATCGGGCTCTTCGTCGCGCTCGCCCGGATCTCGTCCAACGCAGTGCTGAACCTCATCGGCACGGTCTATGTGGAGATCTGCCGCAACGTGCCGCTGATCCTGCAGGCCTTCTTCTGGTACGCGCTGCTCACCCATCTGCCCTCGCCGCGCCAGGCGATCTCGCTCGGCGGGCTCGGCTTTCTCTCCAATCGCGGGCTGATGCTGCCGGCGCTGCCGCTCAGCCTGCTCGATATAGCGCTCCTCGCGGCCGGCCTCCTCGCCATTGCGCTCGCGCTGCGTCACCTCATCGCTCGCGGCCGGCTCCAGGCCCGCTGGCGCTGGCCCGCGCTCATCGGCGCCGGGCTCCTGCTCCTCGCCGTCCTCCTCCTCACCGGCCGCGCCCCGGGCGAGCCGCTGGTCAGCCTGCCCGAGCTCAAGGGCCTGCGCTTCGTCGGCGGCTTCGTGGTGAAACCTGAGTTCGCCGCCCTTCTCATAGCCATCGCGGTCTTCGGCGGGGCCTATATCGGGGAGATCATCCGCGGCGGCTTTCTCGCCGTCGAGATCGGCCGGATCGAGGCCGCCCGCGCACTCGGCCTGCGCGGCGCGCAGGTGAACTGGCTCGTGCGCATCCCGCTGGCACTCCGCGCCGCCCTGCCCGCGCTCGCCAACCAGTATGTCTGGCTGATGAAGGCCACCACCATCGGCATCGCCATCGGCTTTCCGGACTACTTCATGGTGGTCTCGACCTCGATCAATCAGAGCGGCCAGACCATCGAGCTGCTGGCGCTCCTCATGCTCGGCTTTCTCGCGATCAACTACGCGATCGGCACGGCGATGAACGCCCTCAACCGCCGCCTCGCCATCAAGGGCCGGGAGACGCGGCTGTGAGCGCCCCCGCGCACGCGCCGTCGGCGGCGCCCCCGCCCAGGCCCGGCGGCCCGATCGTCTGGGCGCGCCGGCGCCTCTTCGCCAACCCGGTGGATGCGGCCATCACCCTGGTCTTCGGCGCGCTCGTGGCCTGGGCGCTCTGGTCCGGCCTCGAATGGGCGCTCATCGACACGGTCTGGCAGGCCGAAACCGGTGCGGAATGCCGCGGGGCCAGCGGCGCGTGCTGGGCGGTGATCGAGGCGCGCGGCCGGCTCATCCTCTTCGGCCTGTACCCTTACGAGGAGCACTGGCGATCCACGCTGGCCTGCCTCGCCATCGTCGCCACCACGCTCCTCTCCTGCCTGCCCTGGTTCTGGAGCCTCGCGCGGCTCTCCGCCCTCTGGCTCGGTGGCTTCGCGCTCTTCGTGGCGCTCATGTATGGCGGCTTTCTCGGCATGCCGCTGGTGACCACCGAGAAATGGGGCGGGCTCTCGCTCACCGTCTTCCTCTTCGCCTCGGTGGTGGTGATCGGCATGCCGCTCTCGGTGGCGCTGGCGCTCATGCGCCGCTCGCGCCTGCCGGTGGTGCGCGGCGTGGTGGGCGCGATCATCGACGTCACGCGCTCGCTCCCGCTCCTCGCGATCCTCTTCGCCGCGGCCGTCGTCGTGCCCTTCGTGGTGCCGGATTGGGCGCAGGGCGACAAGCTCGTGCGCGTCATCCTCGCCTTCGCGCTGTTCTTCGCGGCCTATCAGGCGGAGATCATCCGTGCAGGTCTCCAGGCGATCCCGGAGGGTCAGGAGGAAGGCGCCGCCGCGCTCGGTCTGCGGTATGTCCCGCGCATCTTCCTCGTGCTCCTGCCCCAGGCCTTCCGCAATGCGCTGCCGGCCACGATCAACCAGGTGGTGATCACCTTCAAGGAAACCTCCATCGTCACGATTATCGGCTTCTTTGAGGTGATGGCCTCGGGCAATGCAGCCCTCGGGCGGGGGGACTGGAGCGGGCAGTTCATCGAGGTCTATGTCTTCGTCGGCCTCATCTACTTCACCTTCGCCTTCGGCCTCTCGCGCTACGGCGCCTATCTCGAGGCCCGGGCCCGGCGGGCGGACCGGTGAGCCCGCACCGCCCAGCTTTCACACCAGCGGCGAGACCGACCCCATGAGCGATCCATCCCCCTTCGGCGCCCCTGTCTTCGCGCTCAGATCCGGCGGTGCCATGCCCGGCATCGGCTTCGGTACCTGGCGGATCGGCGAAAGCCCCGGGGAGGCGGAGCGCGAGAACGCCGCGCTCCGCCGCGCGCTCGACCGCGGCTTCACCCATTTCGACACCGCCGAGATGTATGGCGAGGGCGGCAGCGAGGAGATCCTGGGCACGGCGATCGCCGGCGTTCCCCGCGAGCGCCTCTTCCTCACCTCGAAATTCTACCCCCACCATGCCCGGGCCGATCAGATGGTGGCCGCCTGCGACCGCTCGCTGCGCCGCCTCGGGGTCGAATGGCTCGACCTCTACCTCCTGCACTGGCCCGGCGGCACGCCCTTCGAGGAGACGCTGGAGGGGGCGCGCCGCCTGCGCGAGGCCGGCAAGATCCGCGCCTTCGGGGTCAGCAACTTCGATGCGGACGGGATGGCGCATCTCTTTGCCGCCGGGCTCGGCGAGGCAATCGAGGTCAACCAGATCCTGCACAACCCGTCCCGGCGCGGGGTGGAGTTCGACCTCCTGCCCCTTCTCGCGGCGCATGGCGTGGCCTGCATGGCCTACACGCCCATCGAGCCCCACCGGCTGAGCCGCAGCGCCGCCTTCCGCGCGCTGGCCGAGGCGGAGGGGCTCAGCCCCGCCCAGCTCGCGCTCGCCTGGCACATGACCCGCGGCTCCACATGTCCCATCCCCAAATCCGCAACGCCGGAGCATGTGGACGCGCTCGCCGACGCCGCTGCCATGCGCCTGCGAGCCGCAACGATGGGCGCCATCGACGCTGCCTTTCCAGCGCCAACCCGCGCGGAACCGCTGGAGATCCTCTAACCGGCCTTGTGGGGCCCCGAACTGCGCGGCACGCCGATCGCGGTCCCGGGCTCGACCCAGGACCTCCTCGAACACCCTCCCCGCTCCGGCAAGCACCAAGGCGGCCCCGGCTCAAGGCCGGGGCGCACCGCCGCGTCCAGCGACGCCCTCCCGCGCTTACCATGCCGGGGTGCATTGAACTGTGAATCCAAGCCCCTGCGCTCGCTCCCTCCCACGTCATTTTTCTGCGCGTTAAGTTAACTTCCGATAACCACAACCACTTTCTGCGCGAACGACACAACGATCCAGAGTGTTCACTTTATGTTCGGAGTCTCGATTCCAGAATGACGTGGGTGGGAGCGGCCGCGCCCTAACGGCCAAGACTGACTTCATCGAGGCCGCGCCCTAACGGCCGCGGCGCTCCACGAAGCAGTCCGCGCCCAGGCTGGCGCAGAGCGCGCGGGCTCGGGCGCTATCGAACGGGCCCACGCTCACACGATGCAGCCCGCCGGCGCTGTCATAGATGGGGGAGAGCCCCGCCAGCGCGCCCGACGACATGCTCGACCAGCGCCGCTGCGGCCCCTCGGGGTCGCGGAAGCTGCCGAGCACCACATAAGCGCCCGCCCCTTCGCCGCCTGCCCCACCGTGGCGCACCGCCGCGTCGCGCAGCGCCTCATCCGCGCCCGCGGCCTCCCCCGGAAGGGCGTCCGCCGGCGCGTCGAGCGGAACCTCGGAAACCGCCTTGCCCGAGGCCGGCCCAAGCCGCAGCGCCCCGTCGGATCCCGGGCTTTCGACCGCCCCCGATTCCGCGGCTGGCGCCGGCGCGGGGGCAGGCGCCAGCGTCGGCGAGCCCTCCAGCGCCGTGCCGTCGAGCGACGCCGCAGGCTCGGGCGCATACTCCTGCTCCGGCGCATATTCCGGCTCCCGCCGCACCGGCGCCGTCGTGCTCCGGCTCGTAAACAGCAGATCGCGCAGCCGCCGGCTGTTCTCCGTCTCCAGCGTCGGCGTCTCGATCGCCGTGCTCAGCGCCGCATCCGTCAGATCTATCGTCGTCACCCGCTCGCGCAGCGACCGCGTCACCCGGCGCGCATCCAGCGCGTTGTTCACGATCCGCGGCGTGATCAGCACCAGGAGCTCCGTGCGCACGCTGCTCGTCGAGCGCTGCCCGAACAGCACCCCCGCGATCGGGATATCCACCAGGAACGGGATCCCGCTCCGCCCGTTGCTCTGATCGCGCGAGAACAGCCCGCCGAGCGCCACCGTCTCCCCGCTATCCACCGCGATCGCGCTCTCCAGCAGCCGCTGCGAGATCGTAGGCGTCAGCGTCTCCGCATCCGGCTCGAGCACATTGCTCACCTCCTGGCGGATATCCAGCACCACCGAGCCGGACGAGTTGATCCGCGGCGTCACCTCGAAGATCACCCCGGTGTCGCGGAACTCGATCTCGGAGGCGAACACATCGGTATCCTCCAGCCCCTCCTGCGCCTGGCGGATCGCCACCGGCACCGTCGCGCCGACGCTCAGCCGGGCGGACTGGTTGTTCAGCACCATCATGTTCGGTGAGGAGATGACGTTCACCTCCGTCAGGTCGTCGAGCGCATCAACCACCACATTGGCCGGCGTGTTGATGATCGCCGTGAAGCCCGGCAGCGCCGGCGTGATCCCCAGCGAGGGATCCGCGGTCAGCACGAAATCGCTGCCCTCGCGCTCGAAGAAATACTGCACGCCGAAGCGCAGGGTGTCGTTCAGCGTCACCTCGATGATCGTCGCCTCCACCAGCACCTGGCGCGGCGGCACATCGAGCCTGTCGAGCACGCCCAGCACGCGCTGATACTCCGCGGGCGTGGCGTGGATGAGCAGCGTGTTCGTCGCCTCGCTCGCCACGATCCGCGTGGTGTTCATCGTGCCCTCCGGCTCGCTCCGCTGCGAGGCGGTCAGCGGATCGCCGAACAGGGCCGCGTCGGGCGAGGTCGCACCCGGCGGCTGGTTCACCGCCTGGCCCGCGATCTGGGGCATCTGCGCCTGGGTGGCGAAGCCGCTCGACAGCCCGCCGAAGCTCGTCAGCGCGCCCGCCTGCGTGGCCGTGCCCGCGCCGGCGCCGGCCGCGCCCTCCGGCACCTGCACCTGGATGCCGAGGATCTCGCCCAGCACGCCGGCGATCTCGCCCGCGCGCGCATAGCGCATATCGTAGCTGTAGACCCGCGCATCGTTCTGGCCCTGCCGGGTCAGCCGGCGCACCCAGCCCGCCACGCTCTGCAGCGCCTCGGGCGTGCGCGCCACGGCCAGGATCGAGTTGTTCTCCGGAATGATCTCGAAGAGCGCGATGGGCTCCGCGCCCTCCTGCGTGTCGACCAGCAGCTCCAGCCCGCGCACCACCGAGCGCGCCGAGCGCCCGCGGATCGGGAACACGCCCACGGGCCGGTTGGAGAGCCAGTCCACATCGAAGCTCGTGATCGTGCTCTGCCAGGCCACCTGGTCCACCGAGGTGCCGGCCAGCACCACGATGTTGCGCTGCTCATCCACCGCCACTACGCCCTCGCCCGCGATGGGCTGCAGGATCGTCGCCATCTCCCGCGCACCGATATGGCGCAGCGGCACGGCGCGGATGGTGAAGCCCGGCTCGATCGAGGGCTGGGTGTCGATGCCGAGGCCGAGCTCGGTCCCGATCGGCACGATCGCGTAGATATCGTCGCGCCGCACCAGCGCGGCCCCGTTCTGCTTCAGCGCCAGCTCGAACACCTCGAAGGCCGTTCGCCGCCCGATGGGCCGGCTCGAGCGGATATCCACCGTGCCCTGCACCCGCGGGTCGATCAGATAGTTCTGCCCGAAGAGCCCGCTCAGCACCGCCTCCGCCGCATCGGCGATGGAGACCTGCACGAGATTGAGCGTGACCTGCCCGTTCTCCTCGGCCGGGAAGATGCCGGGGCCGCGCAGCAGCGGGCGGTCGCCGGGATAGATCGTGCCCGCCGTCGCGCGGGCCTCGCGGCGTGCGAGCACCGGGCCGTCGCGCCGGCCGGGCTCCACGGAATCGGGCTCGCCGAGCACCGTGGCCGCGCGCCAGGGCTCGAGAGGCCCGGCCGCACGGTTCGGCGTGCTCTCGCAGCCGGCAAGCGCACCTATCCAGGCCGCGCCGAGTAGGAGGCGGTTTACCGGTTTCACTGCAACCCTCAAAGCCGCTCGTGGATTCAGAGCGTTATCTGGTTTTCTTCAACCGAGCATAGCCGCAGCCGGTGCACAGGCGAAGCAGATCGCAAGCCAGGCGCCGAGCGGCACGGTGCGCTCCGGGCGCATTGTTGCCGGTCTGCCACGTAATCGGACCGCTTCGGCCGCCAATGCCCCCGCCGCCGCGGCAAAAAGCAGGAGCGCGCCGGCGCCGAGCCCCAGATGCACCGCGATCCCGGCGGCCAGCACCACATCGCCCGTGCCGAGCCCCTCGCGCCCGCGCAATGCGCGAAAGCCGGCCTGCACGGCGAGGAGCGCCGCGGCCATCGCGGACCCGTCGAGCGCTGCGCGCGCCCCGTCGCCCGCCGCCAGCGCCAGCGCCAGCCCGCTCGCCCCCAGCGCCGCGGTCCACTCCACCGGCAGCCAGCGCCAGCGCAGATCGGCCAGCGCCAGCAGCCCCGCGAGCCCCGCCAGCGCGGCCACCAGCGCCCCCGGCCCCCCGGCCAGCGCCCAAGCCCCGGCCACGCCCAGCACCAGCCCCGCGCGCAGGCCCGTCAGCGCCGCCGGCGTCCAGGCCCGCGCCCGCGCGCCCGGCAACGCCAGTCGCAGCAGCGCCCGAGCCGCATGGGGCACCGGCCCGAACGCGCCCACCATCAGCAATGCAACCGCCAGCGCCCCCGCCGCCCCCGGCGCCGCGGCGGCGCGCGCGAAAAGGGCGGGATCGAACGCCCCGCTCATCGCAGGACCCGCGCTTCCAGGATCCGGAAGCGCCGCCGGCCGGAGCGAAAGCCCCGCCCGTCCGACAGCACCATGGCCATGATCGTCGCCGAGACGCCGTTCGCGGTCCGCCCGGTCGTGTGAATGCTGTAGACCGGCCCCTCGTTGTTTTCGAACCAGCCCTGCGCGGCGCCCAGCACCGGCAGCGGCTCGCCGAGCCGGCGCGCCTCCAGGATCGCCTCCAGATCCTCCGCGCCCATGCTCGGCACCGCGGCCAGCACCTCGGGCGGGGCGGTCTCCGGGTTGATCCGCGGCCCGTAATTGTGAAGCGTCAGCACCAGCGCCGCGCGCGAGGCCACCGACTGCGACAGGCCCGCCCGCGCCAGCAGCTCCGGCAGCGAAGGCGCGGCCCCGCTCTCGCGCGCCTCGCGCGCCAGCGCCAGCAGCCGGTCCGCCAGGCTCGCATAATCCACCGCGTCGAGCCCGCCCGCGCCCAGCCGCTGCAGCGTACCGGCCAGCAGGGTCACGGGCGCGCGGTTCAGATCCACCTTGCCCTTCTCGTCGCGGATCCGGAACCGCGCCTCCCCGCCGGGCACGGGCACGATCACCGGCGTGCCGTCGCGCGGGCTCCGCCGCGCCCCGTCCGGCCGGCCGAGATCCGCCATGGCGAGGTTCAGCGCCGTGCGCGCGATCTCCACCGCATGCGCGCTCTCGATCTCGGCGCGCACCCGGTAGCTCTCCCGCCGCGCGGTGCCCAGAAAGCCCGAGGCCGCGATCGCCAGCGCCACGCCGAGCCAGAGCACCGCCACGAGCACGAAGCCGCGCTCGCCGGGCCGTCTGCGCCTCATTGCACGGAGCATCGGTCCCTCTGGAATTCGCCCACGCCGAAGGCCGCGAGGCAGCCCGGATCCATCTCCTGCGCGATGGGCGCCACCACGCGCCGCCCGCCAGCGATGTCGAGCGCGAAGGCCCGCGGCGGCGGCCCCGCCTCGCGCGCGGTGATCCAGACCGTGCCCGGCCCCTCCGGATTGGCCACTTCATAGCTGAAGCGCAGCGGCACGGCGCTGCGCAACAGCTCCGAGGCCTCCCGCGGTGCGGCCTCCACATCCTGCCACACGCTCGCCGCCCCGCTCCGCCGGTAGGCGGCCAGCCGGTATTCCTCGCCCACCCGCTCGATCCGCAGCATCGCCAGCTGCGCCGGCGCATCGGTCCAGAGATCGGGCCCGAAGAGCAGACGGATCTCGGTCGCGCTGCCCGCAAAGCTCGCCGTGCTGCCGGCGCCGCGCAGCACCGTGGCCGAGGCCCAGCGCCGCAGCACCCGCCGCGTGCTCAGCAGCTCCACCGCCTCCTCCGGCGCCGCACTCCGCGCCGCGATCATCCGCAGGCTGAAGGCCGCGCCGGAGAGCAGCGCCAGCGTCATCGCCGCGATGGTGAGCGCCACGATGGCCTCCACCATGCTGAACCCGCGCTCGCCCGCGCGCCGCCGCCGCGGCATGCGCCGCATCATAGCGGCCGGTCCCGGTACCGCGCCGCGTGCAGCTCATAGGCCAGATCCGGCCGCCCCGGCGGGAACACGCTCACATAAACGTGCAACAGCCCCGGATCGGCGAGCGACAGCCCCGCCCCCTGCGGCGCCTGCCCCGTGACCAGCACGCGCCACTCCAGCCCGTTGGCCCGCCCGCGCTGGTCGAGCCCCTCGCGCAGCGGCAGGCCCGCCCCCACCCGGTCGAGCAGCAGGAAGGCCTCGAGCGCGAGCGTCGCGCGCGTCTCCGTGCTCCGCCGCAGCAGCGTCCCGGTCGACACTGTGTTGTAGAAGGTGGCGACGGCGCCTGCCGCGATCAGCATCGCCACGAGCGCCTCGGGAATGCCGAAGCCCCGCGCGCCCGCGCGCCGCCTGCTCCATCGCCGCCTGCTCCCGCGCAGCCTCATTCGATCACCTGCACGGCGCCGCTCAGCCAGTCGAGCCGCACTGCCATGCGCGCCCCGCCGCGCGAGAGCCGCACCAGCGCCCCGCCGCTCTCGCCCGAAGGCCGCAGCGAGATCGCCAGCGGCGGCTCCCCCGTCTCCGCCTCCACCCCGGCGGGCAGCGTGAACCGGCGCGGGCCCGCATAGAAGGTCCGCGTATCGTCGCTGTATCGCAGCGCGATGCTGTAGCCGCGCAGCGCCGCCTCCAGCCGCGTCTCCTCGAAGAAGATCGCCAGCCGCCCCGCCGCGTTGCGCAGCAAAGCGGTGTCCGACGGCCGCGTGCCCACCAGCACCAGCGTGCCGACGAGCCCGATCACCGCCACCGCGACGATCAGCTCCACCAGCGAGAAGCCCGCCTCGCCCCCCCGGCGCCGGCGCCCTCGCCCGCACCCGAAGCCGCGTCTAGCTCGAGATATCCGCATCCTGCCCCTCGCCGCCGACCCGTCCGTCGGCCCCGAGCGAGAAGATCACCACCGAGCTGCCGTTGAGGCGGTAGTTGAAGGGCACCCCCCACGGATCCTCCGGCAGCCGCCCGTCGCGCAGGTAGGGCCCGTTCCAGCCGCGCAGCCCGCCGGGATTGGCGACAAGCGCGCGCAAGCCCTCCGCCTCGTTCGGGTAGCGGCCCACATCCATGGCGAAGATGTCGACGGCCGAGCGCAGCTGCTGGATCTGCGCGGCCGCCGTGGTCCCGCGCGAGGACTGCAGCTGGCGCATCGCCGCGGGCCCGACGAGCCCGATCAGCAGCCCGACGATCGCCACGACGACGAGCATCTCCACGAGGCTGAAGCCCCGTGCGGAGGCACGCCGGCGCGAGGGGCGGCGCGAAAGCCGGCGTTCAGAACGCCAGCGTGTTGACGGCAGTGATGGCAGTGAAAAGGGCATAGAGGCTGATCCCGATGACACAGCCGACGCTGACGATCAGCGCCGGTTCGATGAGTGTGAGAACGCGGGTCATCCGCCGTCCGGCAGCCTCTTCGAGGTCGTCGGCGGCACGCAGCAACATCGCCGGCAGGGTGCCGGTCTCCTCCCCGATCCGCATCATCTCGATCGCGGCGGGGGGAAGCAGGGCCTCGGCCTCGCAGGCCTCCGAGAGCGGCTCGCCCCGTTCCACCCGGCGCGTGGCCGAGACGAGACGGTCGAGCCGGTCCGGATCGGGCGGCGTGGCAGCGAGGATCTCGAGCGCGCGCACGAGCGGCACGCGCCGGTCGACGAGCGCACCGAGGATGCGCAGCGCCAGCATCGCGCGGTTCTCCGCCACCGCCGGGCCGATCAGCGGCAGCCGGCGCGCGATGCGCAGCAGGGTCGGCGCCAGATGGCCGCGGCGCATGAGGCTCGCCACCGCCAGCCCCGTCACCGCCAGCCCGCCGAGAAAGAGCGGCCAGAGCGCCTCCAGCCCCGCCGAGACCGCGAACACCATCTGGCCGAGCGGCGGCACGAGATCGAACCGGTCCGCCACCAGCGGGCGAAACTCCGGAATGATGACCACCAGCACCAGCCCGACGGAGGCGACGGAGACCGCGAGCAGGATCGCGGGGTAGATGAGCCCGGTGGTCAGCCGCCGCCCCGCCGCAAGCCGCCCGTTCAGGATCCGCGCCGCGGTGCCGAGCGCGCCGGCCAGATCGCCGGCCGCATCGCCCGCGCGCAGGAGCGCCGCCGCCGCCGTATCCGCCAGCGCCCCGGCCGCGGTCAGC
>JBCBWF010000296.1:0-6466 GCA_039817245.1 Pseudomonadota bacterium
GAAGCGCTGTGGTGATTGCAGTGCGCTTGGTCATCGGCTTTTCGTCCTCCGTTTCCCTCAGCAGCGCCGGCGGTGCCGCGCTTGCGATCTCGCAGGGCCAAACGCGGCTGCGGCGGGGTTCCGTCGCTGCGTTGTTGCAAAGCGGCTCAGCCGTTCTTGACGGGGCTCGGGGCTGGGCAGCGGGAGGGCCGCGCCATATGTCAGGTTCCGTGACGCAGAGGAGGACGGCCATGACGATCCCAGAGCAGGGGCCCGCGGTTGCGGGCGCGCAGGCAGAGGCGGAGCGCCCGCTCGGCCGCTCCCTCCTGCGCGGCTGGCACGGGACCTGCCCGAATTGCGGCGAGGGCGCGCTCTTCAGCCAGTACCTGACGGTCACGGAGACCTGCGGGACCTGCGGCGAGGCGCTGCACCACCACCGCGCGGACGATCTGCCGGCCTGGCTGACGATGGTGGTTGTCGGACATGTGCTTGCAGTGCTGCTCCTGGCGGTGGAGAACGCTCTGGCGCCGGCGCTCTGGATCCATGCGATGATCTGGCCGCCGCTGGTGATCGGCCTCTGCCTCTGGCTCCTGCCGCGGGTGAAGGGGGCCGTGGTGGGTATGCAGTGGACCTGGCGGATGCACGGCTTCGGAGACGACGCCGACTGACAAGACCGCAGGCGAGAGGGGGCGGGCGACATCATGGCGGCAGGCGAGCATCCGGAGACCGGGGCGGCGAGGGCGCCGGCCGAGGCAGCAGACCGGGTGCGCGATGCGGCCAGCGTGATCGCGATCCGGCGCGATGGCCCCGAGCCGCGTATCCTGATGGGCCAGCGCGGCCGGTCCGCCGCCTTCATGCCCTCGAAATTCGTCTTTCCCGGCGGCGCCGTGGATGCGACCGACGCCGAGGTGGCCGAGGCGTTCCCGCCGCCTGCGGGGCTTGCGGCACAGCTTGCGCGCCGCCCGGGGCCCGGCATCGGCCCCGAGATCGGGCCGATGCTGGCGCTCGCCGCCGTGCGCGAGCTCTGGGAGGAGACGGGGCTGGCCCTGGCCGCGCGCGCCGGGGCGCCGGGTGCCGAGGCCGCAGCGCAGGCGCCGAGCTGGGCCAGCTTCTTCGCCGCCGGGCACCGGCCGGCCTGCGAGGGCTTCGATTTCGTTTTCCGTGCCGTCACGCCGCCCGGGCGGCCGCGCCGCTTCGATGCGCGCTTCCTGACGGTCGATGCCGCCCTTCTGGCCGGCGATCCCGAGGATTTCAGCGGCGCCGACCAGGAACTCGCGCATCTGAGCTGGATCACGCTGGCCGAGGCGCGCCGGCTCGATCTGCCCTTCATCACCGAGGTTGTGCTCGCCGAGCTTGAGGCGCGCCTGGCCGGGCCGCCGCGCGCGCCCGCGCCGGTGCCGTTCTTCCATCACGACGGCGGGCAGTCCTTCATCGATCCGCTCTAGCCCGCCATGCCCCGCCTGCTGCGCTTTCCCCGGCTGGGCCGGCGCCCCGGCCGCGGCGCCGCCGGGCGCGTCGGAGCGGCGATCCTGGCCGCGCGGGGGCTGCTGGCCCCGATCCTCGCGATCACGGTGACGGGGCTCACGCTCTCCATGAGCTTTCCGCTCTTCGCGCTGCTCCTGGAGCGCGCCGGGGCGAGCGGCACGATGATCGGGCTCAACAGCATGGCCGCACCGGTCGCGATCGTGCTGGGCGCTCCGCTCATGCCGCTCCTGTTGCGCCAGACGGGGCTTGCGCCGCTGGTCATGGGGGCGGTTGCGCTGATGGGCACGGTCTTCGCGCTCCTGCCCCTCGGCGAGGGCATGCTGTGGTGGACAGCACTGCGTTTCGTGCACGGCTTCGCGGTGACGGCGCTGTTCTTCGCCGGTGAGTTCTGGATCGTCTCGGCCGCCCCGCCGACGGCGCGGGGGCGGGTGATCGCGGTCTACTCCATGGCGCTCTCCGGCAGCTTTCTGCTGGGCCCGCTGATCCTGCTCGTGACAGGGGATGCCGGCACCCTGCCCTTCTATATCGGCGCGGCCATCGTCGTGAGCGCCCTCGTGCCGCTCGCCTGGGGGGCCGGGGCTGCGCCCGAGCCAGAGCCCGAGGCGCCACCCCGGCTGGGCGACACCCTGCGGTTCTTCCGCACCGATCCCGCGCTCCTCTGGGCGATCGTGCTCTTCGGCGCGCTCGAATACGGCACGCTCTCGCTTCTCAGCGTGTGGGCGCTGCGCGCGGGCTTCGAGACCGAGATCGCGGTGGGGCTGCTTGCGCTCTTCGCGGCGGGCTCGCTCGCGCTGCAGCTCCCGCTCGGCTGGGCGGCGGACCGGTGGGAACCGCGCCGGCTGCTCGCGCTGGCGGCCGCGGTCTGCCTCGCGGCGCCGCTCTTCCTCGTGGCCGCGGCGCCGGGCTCGGGGAGCGTCGGCCTCGGTGCGCTCGCGGTGATCGGGATTGCGGGCCTCCTCTGGGGCGGGTTCGGCGCCGGGCTCTACACGATCTCGCTCGCGGGCCTCGGCGGGCGCTACGCGGGCCAGCGCCTCGCGAAGGCCTATGCCGCGGTCACGCTGGGCTACGGAATCGGCGCCCTTTTCGCCCCGCTCGGCTACGGGCTCGCGATGGACCGGGTCGCCCCCCCGCACGGCCTTCTTCTTGTCACCTCGGCAACGGCGGGCGTCTATCTTGCGCTCGTCCTGCTGCGGATGGCCAGCGCCCGGCGCGAAAGCGCTTGACACGGCAGGGCGGATAAGTACCAACGCGCGCACAGCGAAGGACGCCCCGGCCATCCCGGACCGGGCTGTACGGTGCGTCCGCAAGACCGGAGACGACCATCATGGCGAAGCCCACCACTGTGAAGATCCGCCTGAATTCGACGGCCGGCACGGGCTTCTTCTATGTCACGAAGAAGAATTCGCGGACGATGACGGACAAGATGACCGTCCGCAAATACGATCCCGTGGCCCGCAAGCACGTCGAGTTCAAGGAAGGCAAAATCAAATAATACCTTCCGAGGGATGTACGAGGGACCAGCGGGCGGCTCCAATGGAGCCGCCCGTTCCCGTTCCGGGCGCCTGCGCCGGATCGGGAGCCGGATGAGGAGATTGCCGTGACCACACCCGATGCCGTGACCCTGCCCCACACCGCCTTCGAGCCGGAGGGTGCGGCCACAGCGCCCCCGCTCCTCATCGCGCACGGCCTCTACGGGCGCGCGCGCAACTTCACGAGCGTCGCCAAGCGCCTCTCCGTCGGGCGCCGTGTCGTGACGGTGGATATGCGCAACCATGGCGAGGCGCCGCATGATGCGCGGATGGACTATCCGGCCATGGCGGCTGATCTCGCCGACGCTATTCAGCGGCTCTGCGGCGGGCGCGCGGTGCTGCTTGGCCATTCGATGGGCGGCAAGGCGGCGATGGTACTGGCGCTCACCCGGCCCGAGCTTCTGGCGGGGCTGATCGTGGGGGACATCGCACCGGTGCCGTACGCGCATCCCGAACATGCGCAGATCACGGCCGCGATGCGGGCGCTGCCGCTCGCGGGCATCACCCGGCGCAGCGCCGCGGACCCGCTGCTGGCCGCAGGGATCGCGGCGGCGCCGGTGCGCGCCTTCATCCTGCAGAACCTCGCGATCGACGGCGGTGTTGCGCGCTGGCAGCCCAATCTCGCGGCGATCTGGGCGGGGCTGCCCGATATCCTCGGCTTTCCCGCGCTGTCCGGGGCGGCCTTTCCGGGGCCGACGCTCTTTCTCCACGGCGGCGCCTCGGCTTACGTGACGCCCGCCTATCACGAGGCGATCCGCACGCGGTTCCCGGCCGCCGAGATCGAGGCGATCCCGGGGGCGGGGCACTGGATCCATGCGGAGGCGCCGGACGCGTTCGTGGCCGCCGTCAGCGGCTGGCTGGCCCGCTCCGACGGCTGAGCGCAGACCCGGCGCAGCTGCGCGGGGCCGCCAGGAAGACCTGGAGGCGCCCCGTGATCCGCCCGGTCTCGAGGCGGCTGCAGACGCGCTCACCGGGGCGGAGGACGCTGGCAAAGGCGCCGCGGGCGAGCAGCCGCCGCCCATCCGCCACCGCAACCCAGACCACGCCGTGCCCCGGGCGCACCCCGGCGTCGGAAAACGTGCCGCCGCCGGCGCCCGGGGTCCCGCCCCCGTGCCCGCCCCCGTGCCCACCCCCGAGCCCGCCTACCACCCGCGCATTTGCGAGCACAGGCGCCGACTGCGGCTCGAAGAGCAGCACGAACACGGGCGACATCAGCAGCGCGACGAGCAGGATGCCCGGCAGGATCCCGCCGGCCCGCGCCAGCCGATCCGGCAGCCTAGCGACACCCTGCATGAGAAGAAGGCTCACCATCCCCGCCTGCCCGCCTCCGAACCGCGGGCGGGTGGGTGGAGGGAGGAGGCGGGCAGGCGCAGCCTCTCAACCCGCAGCAACGCCGAAACAGCGCGACCGGGCCCCCGGCGCACCGCCGCCCTCACGCGGCCTGCATCGCCCGTTCGTCCACGAGGGCGACGATATCCGCCATGATGCGGTTGAGCTCGAAGTCCTTCGGCGTGTAGACGCGCGCCACGCCGATCGCGCGCAGCCGATCCGCGTCCTCGTCCGGGATGATCCCGCCGGCCACCACCGGCACATCGTCGATGCCCACCCGGCGCATCTCCTCCATGACCGCGGCGATCAGCTCCATATGGCTGCCGGAGAGGACGGAGAGGCCGATCACATGCACGCTCTCCTCGAGCGCTGCGTTCACGATCTGCGCCGGCGTGAGGCGAATGCCCTCATAGACCACCTCCATGCCGCAATCGCGCGCGCGCACCGCGATCTGCTCGGCGCCGTTGGAGTGCCCGTCGAGCCCCGGCTTGCCGACGAGGAACTTCACCCGCCGGCCGAGGGCGGCGGAGACGCGCTCCACCTCCGCCCGCACCGGCTCGAGCCCCTCGGCGGAGACATTCGCGGCCTTCGCCACACCGGTCGGCGCGCGATACTCGCCGAAGACCGCGCGCATCACGCCGCCCCACTCGCCCGTGGTCACGCCGGCGCGCGCCGCGGCGATGGAGGCAGGCATGATGTTCTCGCCCTGCTCGGCCGCGCCCCGCAGCGCCGCGATCGCCGCCTCGGCCGCCGCGCTGTCACGCCCCTCGCGCCAGGCGGCGAGGCGGGCGATCTGCTCGGCCTCCACGCCCGGATCCACAACCATGATGCCGCCATCGCCGGAGGCCAGCGGCGAGGCCTCGCCCTCGGTGTAACGGTTGACGCCGACCACGGTCACCTCGCCCGACTCGATGCCGCGCAGCCGCTCGGTGTTGGAGCGCACGAGCCCCGCCTTCATGTAGTCGATCGCGGCCACGGCACCGCCCATCGCATCGATCCGGCCCAGCTCCTCGCGCGCCAGCGCCTTCAGCGCCTCCACCTTCGCGTCCACCGCGGGGTTGGCGTCGAAGAGATCGCCGTATTCCAGGAGATCCGTCTCATAAGCCAGGATCTGCTGCATGCGCAGCGACCACTGCTGGTCCCAGGGCCGCGGCAGACCGAGCGCCTCGTTCCAGGCCGGCAGCTGCACCGCCCGCGCGCGCGCCTTCCTGGAGAGCGTCACCGCCAGCATCTCGATCAGGATGCGGGGCACGTTGTTCTCCGGCTGCTGCTCGGTCAGCCCGAGGCTGTTCACCTGCACCCCGTAGCGGAAGCGGCGGAGCTTGGGATCCTCCACCCCATAGCGCTCCCGGCAGATCTCGTCCCAGAGATCGACGAAGGCGCGCATCTTGCACATCTCCGTCACGAAGCGGATGCCGGCATTCACGAAGAAGGAGATCCGCGCGACGACCTTCGGGAAATCCTCCGCGGAGACGCGGCCGCGCACGCCGTCCAGCACCGCGGTGGCGGTGGCCAGCGCATAGGCGAGCTCCTGCTCCGGCGTCGCGCCCGCCTCCTGCAGGTGGTAGGAGCAGACATTCATCGGGTTCCACTTCGGAACCTCGCGGTAGCAGTACTCCGCCACATCGCCGATCAGCTTCAGCGAGGGCTCGGGCGGGAACACATAGGTGCCGCGGGAGAGGTATTCCTTGATGATGTCGTTCTGCACCGTGCCTTGCAGGCGCGTCGTGTCCGCGCCCTGCTCCTCTGCCACGGCGATGTAGAGCGCGAGCAGCCACGGCGCTGTGGCGTTGATCGTCATCGAGGTGTTCATCTCCTCGAGCGGGATCGCGTCGAAAAGCGTGCGCATATCGCCGAGATGCGCGATCGGCACGCCGACCTTGCCCACCTCGCCGCGAGCCAGCGGATCGTCGCTGTCATAGCCGGTCTGCGTCGGCAGGTCGAAGGCCACCGAGAGCCCGGTCTGCCCCTTCGCCAGATTGCCGCGGTAGAGCGCGTTCGAGGCGGCGGCAGTCGAATGCCCGGCATAGGTCCGGAAGATCCAGGGGCGGTCACGCTCGGGCGCGGTCATGGCAGTCTCCAGCAGCGGCGATGTTGCGCCGCACCCTAGCCGAACTGTCGCAGCGCGCAAGATGATTTCGCCC
>JBCBWF010000014.1:0-30292 GCA_039817245.1 Pseudomonadota bacterium
CGGAGATGGTGATGCCGGGGGACAACGTGTCCTTCACGGTCGAGCTCATCAACCCGATCGCCATGGAGGAGAAGCTCCGCTTCGCCATCCGCGAGGGCGGCCGCACCGTCGGCGCCGGCGTCGTCTCCAAAATCATCGAATGAACGGGCCCCACTGATCCGCGACACCGATCAAGGGCGCGCTTTGGCGCGCCCTTTTCTTGGTCTACACAAAACGCCTTGACATTGGCGCCTTTACGTTATGCATTTGAGAACGTTTTCAGAACGATATTTTATCAAGGAGCTTTGCGTTGAGAGCCTTTATCTCAGTACTTGCGATCGCGGCGGTCGCCTCATGTGGCAGCGTTGAACTCAATGAGGGGCAGGTGCGTGTGGGCACCGCACCGCTGGAACCGAGCGGCTCCGTCAGCCAACCCGTAACCACACAGATCTTCGCAAGCGCGGCGACGGGCGGCGGCCAGGTGATTCAGCCGAACCAAGATTTCCAGATCACGCTCATCTCCGCGTTCATCTGTGACTTCCGCGAATCCGGCGGGATCCTGAACGACCCGCTGGGCTTTGCCACCACCAACGACGCCGGAGAGCCCTGCCGCGAAGAGGGCCACAACACCGTCTTCCAGGGTAAGGCAACGCGGGGAGAGATCGCCGTCCTCGCGGGCTTCAAGTTCCGCAACGACGATCCCGCGCTCGGCGACACGCCCGAGGAGCGTGTCGTCTACTTCAACGACGATGTGCGCGAGACCGGCCAGCTTCTCAACTTCAAGAACCTGCCCGTCTACGGCCCTGCCCCGATGGTGCGCGCCTCCTCGCGCCTGCGCCTGACTGTACTGGAGCTCGATCAGGACGAGGTGGAGGAACAAGCCGCTGTGCTGCAGTCCCTCGCTTCCGCCGGCGCCGCCTTCGCCTCCCCGATCAACGCGGCCGTCCTGGGCGTGCTCTCCTCGATCGGCGAGACGCTCATCCGCTCCAACAAAGACGACAGGGAGTTCGCCTTCGATCTCGGCTTCGATGCGCCCTTCGGCCAGTCGGGCGTGAACCGGGTGTTGCTGCGCGAGGGTTATCTCGCCCTCATCCGCCGTGAAAACCGTTCGGCGACCAACCATTTCAGCGCGGATGGGCAGGGCAGCCTGGTCATTTGCCCGAAGCGAGGGCTCATCGGCGTAAACAGTTGCAGCGACGACAATTTCTACCGCAGCAGCAGCTGGATGCTCCTACGCATCAGCCGCGAAGATCCAATGATCGCTAATGCCGAACTCCGCCGGACCTTGCAGCAAGTCGCCGAAGGACGCCTGGGGCAGAGCATTCTGGTCGGTCCGAACGCTTCGCGCCTGCAAGATCTCGCAGGACAGATCGAGACACTCTCGAAAGCGCTGTCACCACCGGCGCAGCAAGCGGGCGCGGCCGCCGGAGGTTCGGGCACGAATCCTTGATCTCCCGTTGGTTGAACTGCGCTTTGCCCACTGGTAGCTCGGGATCAACGCCCTGCGGAAGGAGATGGCGATGAGACGCTACCGGCCACTGTTCCTACTCGGCCTTGCAACGTTCGCGGGCGCGTGCACCACGCCCGTGGAGCGCGCCGGGGCGGTGCGGGTGGATGGGGCGTTCTCGCGGGGCGGGGCGCAGTGGTCGAGCGGGGAGACGGTGGATTTCGCCGTCGCCACGCGGCCGGATGCGGGGCGCGTCGCGGTCTGCGGGGTGTGGACCGTGCGCAGCCCCACCGCGCGCACCGTCGGCTTTCAGGAGCGTGCCATCGCGACCGGCCAGGTCCAGCTCGCCGGGCGCACCCTCGTGCGCGATCTCACCCGCTTTCCCCGGCTCGCGGACAACGCGACCCTCGAAGGGGCCGAGGCGTCCTGCTTCCGCACCGAGGCGCCCTGGCAGGAGAGCCTCGCCACCCAGGGCCCGGAGGTCAGCTTCGTGCGCCTCGTCTTCGACCGCGACACCGAGGGCCTCGGCAGCAGCGGCATCATCTTCCGCGAGATCCCGACCGTGCGCGGCGCGGAGCGCTGAATGCCCCCTCAGCCCCGGCAGTAATCCGCGGCGAGCGAATCGACCACCGCCACCAGCGCCTCCTGCCGGCTCGCGCCGCTCGCGAGCGACGCCGCCAGCACCGCGCGCTGGCGGTCCGCCGAGGCACCCGCCGCCGCGATCGCGCGCAAATGCGCGAGCTCCGCCGCGCAGCCGAGCGCCTCCGCATCCGTCCCCACCAGCGCGATGATCTCCTCCACCAGCGCCGGCATCGGCGTCAGCACGGCCTTGCCGTGATCCACGAGCTCCCCGCCCACCCCGTAGCGCTGGGCGCGCCACCGGTTTTCCCGGATCAGCGTCGCCGGATAGAGCCGCCAGCGCTGATTGAGGCTCCGCAGCCGGTAGAGATAAGCCAGAAGCGCCTGATAAAGCGCGGCAATCGCCGCCGTGTCCTCCAGCCGTGAGCACACATCCGTCACCCGCATCTCGAGCGTGGGGAACTTGGCGGAGGGCCGGATATCCCACCAGATCTTCGTCGCATCCTCGATGCAGCCGGCGGAGACAAGCTGGTTCACCAGCCGCTCGAACTCGCCATAGCTCGTCACCGGATCGGGCAGGCCCGTGCGGGGCAGGGCGTCGAACACGGTCAGCCGGTAGCTCGCCAGCCCCGTATCCTCGCCCTCCCAGAAGGGCGAACTGCAGGACAGCGCCAACAGATGCGGCAGGAAGTACGCCGCCTGGTTCATCAGGTCGATCCGCATATCCGGATCCTCGATCCCGATATGCACATGGCAGCCGCAGATCATCAGCCGGCGCACCACCAGCCCCAGATCGGTAGAGAGCGCGTCGTAGCGCGGCCGGCGCGTATGCGTCTGCGCGCGCCACTGGCCGAAGGGATGGGTGGAGGCGGCGATGGGCGTGTAGCCGAACTCTGCCGCCGCATCGCGCACCGCCCGGCGCATGCTTCCGAGCTCCGCCACCGCGTCGCCCACCGTGTGATGCACCGCGGTGCCAACCTCAACCTGGCATTGCAGGAATTCCGGGCTCACCCGCTCACCGAGCCGCTCGGTCAGCCGGCCGAGAAAGGCCGGATCCGGTTCGCGCACCAGGTCCCGGCTCTCGCCATCCACGACGAGATACTCCTCCTCGATCCCGATCGTGAAGCTCGGCCGTTCCATCGCATGCCTCCTGACGGTCTCGCGCCCATCGAAGCGACCCGGAAGCCCGGCGTCCATCTCGAAATCATTCCCAAAATGACACAGTTTGCCGCGTTCCTGCCCGACTCTCGCCTTGGTTGCGGTGCAACTCTAAGTGGCGCGGATGAAATCCTTGGGGGGATGCCGCGGTGGCGGGCCTGTTGCTTTCATGGGGGTTGAAAGCGGCGGCCCGCCTCTTTCTTTTCAGCGCCACAGGCTCGCGGGCTTACTTGGCCGCACAGGCTCTCCGTCTGTCCCCGCCTCACATTTGATTAGCGATTCCCGTCTATCCCCTGTCTGCGGTTTCGAGCGAGTGGGAGCGACAGAGAGATGCTGCATCAAGCCAAGATCATGCCGGAGAAGGGCAAAAAATACCGCCTTGTGACCCGCAGCGATATGGACGGGCTTGTTTGCGCTGTTCTGCTGAAGCGACTCGGGTTCGTCGATGTGGTGGATTTCGCGCATCCGAAGGACATGCAGGACGGGCTCGTGAAGATCGGCGAGGACGATATCACGACCAATCTGCCCTATGTCCCAGGCGTCTATCTCGCGATCGACCATCACGACTCCGAGGCGGAACGGGTGGAGGGCAACCCGGACAACCACGTGATCGATATCGGCGCGCTCTCGGCCGCCCGCGTGGTCTACGACTATTTCGGCGGCGCGGATGTGTTCCCGGCGGAATTCACGCCGATGATGGACGCGGTGGACAAGGCGGATGCTGCCCAGTTCAACCAGCAGGACATTCTGGACTCGCAGGGCTGGGAGCTTCTGAGCTTCCTGATGGACTCGCGCACGGGCCTCGGCCGGTTCCGCGATTTCCGGATCTCCAACTTCCAGCTGATGATGCAGCTCATCGACTACTGCCTCGAGAGCTGCAATATCGAGAACATCCTCGCCCTGCCGGATGTTGCCGAGCGCGTCGAGCTCTACAAGGAGCACGAGCCCAAATTCATCGATCAGGTGAAGCGCTGCTCGAAGGTCTACAAGAACCTCGTGGTCCTCGACATCCGGGATCAGGAGACGATCTATGCGGGCAACCGCTTCATGATCTACGCGCTCTTTCCGCAGTGCAACATCTCGATCCATGCGATGTGGGGCAAGGCCAAGCAGAACACGGTCTTCGCCACCGGCAAGTCGATCCTGAACCGCACGAGCAAGACCCATGTGGGCAAGCTGATGCTCGAATATGGCGGCGGCGGGCACAAGGCGGCGGGCACCTGCCAGGTGGCCAACGATGCCGCCGAGACCGCGCTCCAGGACCTGATCCGCAAGATCAACGCGGACGGCTGAGCGAATCCCCGGCCGTGCAGAGAAGGCGCCGCAGCGATGCGGCGCCCTTGTCCTGTCTCGTCTTGTCGCGGGGCCCGGCCTCAGAGGCCGCGCCAGCGCAGCACCGCCGCGGCCACCACGGCGAAGACGATATGGCCCCACAGCGCCACCCAGGTGATGCTCTGGAACGCCCAACCGCCGTCATCGAGGCTGCGGACCAGGAAGGGCGGGTTGCCCGCCACCAGATGCGCCATGCCGTAGAGCGCGAAGACCCAGAGCGCCACGCCGTAGCCCACTGCCAGCAGCCACCAGGGCATCGCCGGCACCACCCGGCGCGACACCGCCTGCAGCATCAGGAACCCGACCGGATAGGCGATCAGCCCGGCCAGCACATGCAGCGCATGGCCGAGCCCCAGCTGGCCCGCCGGCAGACCCGTCAGCTTGTGGATCACCCCGTTTGCCAGCCCCACCGGCGCCAGCTTCGCGCCGAGATAGGGCGAGGCGATGCTCTTCAGGATCGGGCTCAGGAACTGGCCGAAGAGATCGAAGGCGATCGTGGCAAAGGCCCCGGCGATCAGCACCGAGACAAGCGTCTCGGCGTTCGGCCGGGGCAGGGCGAGCGGGGCAGGGGCGGTGTCGGTCGCAGACATCACGGGTCTCCTCTTTGCACAGGGGGTGCCGGCGGCCGTCGCTTGGCCTCAGCCGGCGTTTTCTGCGCAACAGGTGGGGAGATCACGCCGTGTTTCAGGACCCTGTTTCAGCCCTTCACGCAGAGCTGAAACAGGCGTAACCGGCCGCCCCGCGCCCCCTCAGTCGCCCTGCGCCACCCCCTGCTTCAGCGCCTTTGCGCGGCGCCGGCGGAAGGCCGGGAGCAGGATCAGCGCCGCGCCGATCAGCAGGAGCCCCAGCGTCATCGGCCGCTCCCACATGAAGGACATCCCGTCCGTCAGGTTCACCGCCCGCGCGAAGTTGTCCTCCAGCATACCGCCCAGGATGAACCCGATCAGAAGCGGTGGCAGCGGGAAATCGGCAAAGCGCAGCGCCGTCGCGAACACCCCCAGCCCAACCAGGATCAGCAGCTCCGTCGCATTGTTCTGCCCGATATAAGCGCCGATCATCGTGAAGAAGAGGATGAACGGTATCAGGTAGTTACGCGGGATCGTGAGCAGCTTCGCGATATAGGGGATCAGCGGCAGGTTCAGGATCAGCAGCACCACATTGCCCACATACATCGAGATGATGACCGCCCAGAACACATCCGGATTGTCCACCATCAGCCGCGGCCCCGGCTGCACGTTGAGCGCGATCAGCGCGCCGAGCAGGATCGCCGTGGTGCCCGAGCCCGGAATGCCGAGCGTGAGAAGCGGCACGAAGGAGCCGGTGCAGGCCGCGTTGTTCGCCGATTCCGGCGCCGCCAACCCCTTGATCGAGCCCTTCCCGAACGCCTCCTGATCCTTGCCCTTGGCGATGTTGCGCTCCACCGCATAGCCGAGGAAGGAGGCGATGGTCGCCCCCGCGCCCGGCATCACGCCGATCAGGAAGCCCTGGATCGACTGGCGCCCGATTACCGGCGCGATCTGCCGCGCCTCCGCCTTCGTGATCCTCAGATCCTTGATCTCGGAGTTCGAGGAGGCCGGCCCTCGCGCCGGGTTCAGCACCAGAAACAGCGCCTCCGGCAGCGCGAAGAGCGCCATCGCCAGCGTGATGAAGCTGAAGCCGGACTGCAGATCGAGCAGCCCCATCGTGAAGCGCGGTGCGTTGAAGAGCGCGCTCTCCCCCACCGTGGCCAGGATCAGCCCGACCACGGTCATCAGCAGCGCCTTCACCACCTTGCCCGTGCCCGCGAAGGCCGCAATCGCCGAAAGCCCCACCACCATCAGCGCGAAATACTCGGCGGAGTGGAAGAGGAGCGCCACCGAGGAGAGCGCCGGCGCGAAGCCCATCAGCAGCACCGCCCCGATCGTGCCGCCCGCGAAGGAGGCGATCGCCGCAATCGTCAGTGCCTTGCCCGCCTTGCCCTGGCGCGCGAGCGGATAGCCGTCGAAGGAGGTCGCGACCGTGCCCGCGACCCCCGGCGCGTTGATCAGGATCGAAGAGGTCGAGCCCCCGAAAATGGCTCCGTAGTACACACCCGCGAGCAGGATCAGCGCCGCGGAAGGGTCGCCGATCTTGATCGCCACCGGGATCATGATCGCGATGATCGACATCGGCCCCAGCCCCGGCAGCATGCCGATGAGCGTGCCGATGAGGCAGCCGCCGATCACCATCACGAGGTTCTGCAGCGCGAAGGCCGTGGAGAGCCCCGCCAGAATGCCGTCCAGCATCGCCGCCTCCCCTCAGTCCAGGAACCAGGGCAGGGGCTTGAGGAAGATCCCCAAGGTCTCCTGCACCAGGAACCACACGACACCGGCGCCGGCGAGCGCGACGGGGATCATGATATGGAACTTGCGCTCGCCGAGAATGTAGCCCGTGCCCACGAGAAACACGGTGGTGGAGGCCACGAAGCCGATGGGCCGGAGCGCCAGCGCATAGAGGATCATCGCCCCGATCAGCATCGCCGCCTGATCGAAGCGGTAGTCGCGCAGCTTCTCCAGATCCACATCCCCCAGTGCCTCGCCATCCTCGCGCACCTTCGGCGTCACCAGGATCACGATGGACAGGACCGCCGCCGCCACCGCCAGCCCCATCGGCAGCGTACTCGGCAGAAAGGACGCGTTCCGCTCGAAGGGCAGCAGGGGATAGGTGAATGCGGCATAGCCGTAGATCACGGCGCCGACGAGAAAGAGCGCGGCGATCCATTTGTCGAGCGCCATGGGAGCCTCCCTGATATGTATTTTTTATAGTATCGGGCCGGGGCGAATGCGCCGCCCCGGCCGGCAGCCCTGTATTTGCCTCAGAGGAAGCCGAGCTCCTTCATCAGATCGCCGATCTGCTTCTCCTGCTCTTCCAGGAAGGTGCGGAACGCGTCGCCCGAATTGTGGATGTTCACCCAGCCATTGCGCGCGCGAACCTCTTCCCACTCGGCGGTGTCGTACATGGCACTCAGCGTGGCCCGGTACGCCTCCGCCTGCTCCTCCGGCAGGCCGGGCGCCGCGAAGAAGCCGCGCCAGTTGACGAACTCGGCCTCCACGCCCTGCTCCTTCAGGGTCGGCGCGTCCGGATAGGCGTCCACGCGCTCGGCGGAGGTCACGCCGATGATCTTCACCTCGCCGGCCTCGGCCAGCGCCACCGCCTCGGAGAAGCCGGTGGACAGCGCCTTGATCTCGCCGGAGAGCAGGGCCGCCATCGCCTTGCCGCCGGCGTCATAGGGGATGTACTTCACCGCCGTCGGCTCCTCGCCTGCGGCCTTCATCGCCATCGCGGCCACCAGATGGTCCATGCCGCCCGGCACCGAGCCGCCGCCGATCGCCACCGCCCGCGGGTTCTCCTTGAACGCCGCCACGAGGTCGGTGAACGAGTTCAGCGGGCTGTCCTTGTTCACCACGAAGGCCGCATAGTCCCCGATCGTGCCGGCGATCAGCGTGAGATCGCGGAAATTCTGCGGGAAGACCCCCGTCAGCGACCGGATCACGATGGGCGTCGAGTTCACCATCAGCGTGCCCTGGTTCGACTCCGCGTTCTCGATGAGAAAGCCGATCGCCTTGCCGCCGCCGCCCCCGGACATGTTCTCGTAGGAGGCCGAGCCCACCAGGCCCGATTTCGTCAGCGCCTCGCCGGTGCCGCGCGCGGTGCCGTCCCAGCCGCCGCCGGCGCCGCCGGGGATCAGGAAGTGCACGCTGTCCAGCATCTTGTCGGCCGCCAGGGCCGGCGCGCCGGCAGGCCCCGCCAGCATCAGGGCCGCAGTCGCCGCGGCCAGAACCGCCCGGCGCGTCGTGGTGAAAGCCATCTCAATTCCTCCCGTTGATGCCATGGGCGGCAGCTCTCCGGCCGTCCGCCCGGTCTTCTTATGCTTGATGCAGCGCGATCCTGTCGCCAACCTTTCAGCCAACGCAGGGCGGGTCCGGCGCACGCCACCGGATCGCGACCCCGCGAGGGATGGAGCGTATGCGGCTGCTGCTGGTCGAGGACACGGAGGATGTGGCGGATGCCATCGTCTCGGCCTTCGCGCGCCACGGCCACGCGGTCGACCACGCCGCCCGCATCGCCGCCGCCGAGGATGCGCTCGCGGTGCAGGACTACGACGTGGTCCTCCTCGACATCATGCTGCCGGACGGCTCGGGCGTGGATCTCCTGCGGCGCATGCGCGGGCGGCGCGAGCGCGTGCCCGTCCTCATGCTCACCGCCCGGCTCGAGGTGGAGGACCGCATCGAGGCGCTCGATATCGGCGCGGACGACTACCTGATGAAGCCCTTCGATCTGCGCGAGCTCGAGGCCCGGGTCCGCGCCCTCATCCGCCGCCGCTTCGACGAGCGCGCGGGCCGGGTCGAATACGGCGATCTCACCTTCGACGCCGCGGGCCGCACCGCCAGCATCGCCGATGCGCCCCTAATGCTCACCCGCCGCGAATTCGCGCTGCTCGAGATCCTCCTCGCCAATCGCGGCCGGGTGATGCCGAAGGAGCGGATCTTCGAGCGCATGTTCGCCTTCGAGGCCGGCGATGTGGGCGTCAACGCCGTCGAGGTCTATGTCGCGCGCCTGCGCAAGAAGCTCGAAGGCTCCCGCCTCTCCATCCGCACCCTGCGCGGGCTCGGCTACCAGCTCCTGGCGGATCATGAGCGCTAGCGGCTCGATCACCATCCGCCTCGCCGCCATGATCGCCTCGATCCTGGCCATCGGCGGCGTGGGCGTCACCCTCGCCGCGCTCGCCTATGGCCGCCAGGCCGCCGAGGAGGCCTATGACAAGCTCCTGGCCGGGGCGGCCTTCGAGATCACCCGCGCGCTCTCCGTGAGCGATGGCGCCGTCACTGTCGATCTGCCCGTCTCCGCCTTCGAGATCCTCGCCCTCGCGCCGGAGGACCGGGTTTTCTACCGCGTCGTCCTGCCCGGCGGGGAGACGCTGACGGGATATGACGCGCTCCCGGCGCCCGCCGCCGCCGGCGAGGCGGTCCAGTTCTACGGCGCGGCCTTCCGCGGCGCGCCGATCCGCCTTGCCGCCACCCGCCGCGCCTTCGTCGAGCGCGCCTTCGCCGGGGAGGTGGAGGTCATCGTCGGCCAGACCCTGCGCGCGCGCTCGGCGCTGGCCTGGGACATCGCGCGCAAGGCGCTCGCAATCGTCAGCATCGTCGGCCTTGTCCTCGCTGCGCTTTCGGTCCTTGCCGTGCGCGCCTCGCTTGGGCCGCTGCGGCGCATCGAGCGCGCCCTTTCCGAGCGCGATCCCCTCGACCTCACGCCCCTCGACGTCGCGCCCCCTGCCGAGGTGCGCGCCATGGTCGGCGCCATCGACCGCTTCATGGCCCGGCTCGCCCAGCGCGTCGCCGCGATGCAGACGCTGCTGGCGGACGCCACGCACCAGCTCCGCACCCCCATCGCGGCCCTCCGCGCCCAGGCCGAGCTCGCCGTCGACGAGGAGGACAGCGCCCAGCTCCGCTCCATCACCGCGCGCATCCACCGCCGCGCCGTGGGCCTCAGCCGGCTCGCCGACCAGCTCCTCAACCAGGCCATGGTGATCCACCGCGCCGATGCCGCGGCGCGTGCGCGGGTCGATCTCCGCCAGGTCGCGATCACCGTCTCCGAGGAGGCCGATCACGACCTCTTCGCCAGCGATGCCACGCTCCGCCTCGATCTCAGCGAGGAGCCGGTCTGGGTGGAGGGCGACGCCTTCAGCCTCGTCGAGGCCACCAAGAACCTTGTCATCAACGCCTTCCGCCACGGCGAAACCCCGGTCACCCTCGAGGTGCGGATGGAGGCGGGGCAGGGCGCCATCGCGGTCATCGACGAGGGCCCCGGCATCCCCGCGCCCGAGCGCGCGCGCATCGGCGAGCGCCTCGCCCGCTCCACGCACCGCCCCGAGAGCGCCGGCATCGGCCTCGCCATCGTGCAGGCGGTGGCGGAGGCCCATGGCGGGCGCCTCGGCTTCGACCGCGACAGTGCGCGCGGCTTCCGCGCCCGGCTCACCCTGCCGGCGGCGGCATGACGCGCCTCGCCGCCCTCGCCATCGCCTGCCTCGCCGCCCTCGCGCCGAGCGCGCAGGCCCTCGAGGCGGTGGCCGAGTTCGGCGCGACCGACCCTGCGGCGCCGCGCTTCGTCATCCACGGCTCGGCCGATATCGAGCGCTTCGCCCCCATCCTCGACGCCTTCGCTGCGCGCATGCCGGCGCTGCGCATCGTCTATGAGCAGCGCACCACCAACGACATCTATGCCCGTGCCGCGGCGGCCTGCGCCGCCGGCGAGGCCTCCGCCCACCTCCTCGTCAGCTCTTCCATCGACCAGCAGGTGCGCCTCGTGAACGATGGCTGCGCCGAGCCCCACCGCTCCCGCGTCACCGATGCCGCGCCCGCCTGGGCCCGATGGCGCGACGAGGTCTTCGGCCTCACCCGCGAACCGGCGGTCATGGTCTACAACCGCACCCTCGTGCCGGCGGCGGAGGTCCCGCGCTCGCGCTTCGACCTCATCGACCTCCTGCGCCCCGCCGAGAACCGCTATACCGGCCGCATCGCCACCTACGATGTCGAGCGCTCCGGCCTCGGCTACCTCTTCGCCTTCGCGGATTCGCAGCAGGCCACCACCTTCGGCCGGCTGATCGAGGCCTTCGGGCGCAACCGCGTCGCCGTCGCCGCCTCCTCCGCCGCGCTGATCGAGGGGGTGGCCAGCGGCGACTATCTCGTCGCCTACAACATCCTCGGCTCCTACGCGCTGGCCCGGGCGGAGGAGGATCCGCGCCTCGGGGTCGTCGCCCCGGCGGACTACACGCTGCTCCTCACCCGCGCGGCCCTCATCCCCCGGGGCGCCGGGCAGCCTGCCGCTGCGCGCGCCTTCATCGATTTCGCCCTCGGCAAGGCGGGCCAGGCGCTCCTCGCCGAGGCGCTTCTCATCGTGGACGCCGCCGATCCGCGCCTCGGCACCGGCGCGTCCGGCACGGCACTGCGCCCCATCGCACTCTCGCCGGTGCTCCTTGTCGGGCTCGACCGGCAGAAGCGCCGGATCTTCCTCGAGACCTGGCGCGCCGGGATCTACGCGCCGGACTGAGCGGGCGCCTCCGCGGGCAGCCCTGCCGCACCGGGCGGCAGAAGGTGCCGGATCCGAGCGCCCGCACCGCCCGCCGTCAGCGCCGCGATCTTGGCCTGCAGGTCGCGCTCCGCCTCGGTGACCCGGTCATGCTGGCGCAGATGCTCCTCCCAGGTGCTCACCTGGAAGACCTCGCGGTAGAGCCCCTCCTCCTCGGCCACGCGGAAGAGCTGCCAGCCATAGCCGCCGTCGCGCAGTCGGCTCGCCCGCAGCCGCTGCATCAGCGCCAGGAAGTCGGCCCGCTCCGCCTCGCCCACGCGGTAGTCGAGCGACACCATCACCGGGCCCGTGCCGCTCTCCTCCGGCGCCACCACCGGGGGCGCGGGCCAATGCAGGCTCGCATTCCGGAGCGCAGCATCGCCGCCGCCCAGCGGCACGGAGCGCACGGCCAGCGTCGCCAGCGCCAGGCCGCCCGCCGCGATCAGCAGCGCCGTGGACACACCCAGCGCCTCCGCCACCAGCCCCCAGACCAGCGACCCGGCGGACATCGCGCCGAAAAACGCCGTCAGGAAGAGCGAGAGCCCGCGCGCGCGCACCCAGTTGGGCAGCGCCCCCTGCGCGGCCACATGGAAGCTCGAGAGCACCGCGATCCAGCTCGCACCGGCCAGGAGCGCGGCCACCACCGCTACTGCCGGGCTCGCGACCGCCGCCATCAGCGCCAGCGAGAGCGCCGTGCCGCCGGCACCCAGCAGCACCACCCGCTCCGCCTCCAGCCGCGCGCGCAGCCAGGGCAGCGCGAAGGCGCCCGTCACCGCGCCCGCGCCCACCGCGCCCAGCAGCAGCCCGTAAAGCCCCGAGCCGCCGGCCAGCACATCGCGCGCAATCAGCGGCAGGAGCGCCCAGTAGGCCGAGGCGAAGGCGAAGAACGCCACCGCGCGCAGGATCACCCGGCCGAGCGCGGGGCTGTGGCGCGCATAGCGCAGCCCCGCCAGCATGGCCGGCAGCAGCGTCTCCGCCGGCACCGCCCCCTTCGCCCGCTCCTCGCCCTTCCAGAACCAGAGCACCGCGATGATCCCGAGAAAGCTGAGCGTATTCAGCAGGAAGGGTGACCAGAGCCCCACCGTCGTGATCAGCACCCCGGCCAGCGCCGGCCCGATCGCGCGGCTGATATTGATGCCCACGCTGTTGAGCGAGATCGCCGCCGGCAGGTCCGGGCGCGGCACCAGGCTCGGCACGATCGCCTGCCAGGCCGGCGCCATGAAGGCCGCGCCCGCGCCGAGCAGGAAGGTGAAGATCAGAAGCAGCCAGGCCGTCATCGCCCCCGCCGCCACCAGCGCCGTCATCGCTGCCGCCGCCGCGAACATCCCCATATTCGCCACCAGCAGCAGCCGCCGCCGGTCCACGATATCGGCCAGCGCCCCCGCCGGCAGCGCCAGCAGGAACACCGGCAGCGTCGTCGCCGTCTGCACCAGCGCCACCATCACGGGGCTCGGGCTCAGCGTCGTCATAAGCCAGCCCGCGCCGACATCGTTCATCCAGGTGCCGACATTGGAGGCAACGGTCGCGATCCAGAGCGCTGCAAAGGCCCGGTGCTTCAGCGGCGCCAGCGGCGAGGGGCGCGCGCCCTCCGCGCTCACTGGAACACCTCCGACCACTCGGGGTGCTTGCGCCGCTCGGCGTTCACGAAGGGGCAGAGCGGCACGATCTTGAAGCCCTCCGCCCGCGCATCCTCCACGAGCCGCGCGGCCAGCGCATGGGCGATCCCGCGCCCGCGCAGGCTGTCATCCACGCCCGTATGGTCCGCGATCACCATGGTGGGGCTCGCGATGGAGTAGGAGAGGACGCCCTCGCCCTCGGCATCGGCCACCCGGGCCACATAGCGGCCCTTCGAGCCCTCGACATGGCGGGTGATGGTGATCTCGGTCATCGCTCGGCTCCTCGCGCGCGCTCAGTTCAGGGTGGAGAGGATCTCGACCCGCATGCCGGGGCGCAGGATCGCATCGGGGTTGGCAAAGCGCGCCCAGATGGTGATCGCGCCCGTCTCGGTATCGACCGCGGCGCTGGCGATCTCCGGCTTGCCCGGCTCGGCATAGGCGGTCCCGTCCGGCAGGAGCAGGGTGAGCGTGATCCGCTCCAGAAGCGCCTCGATCGTCGCCGCACCCGAGCGCCTGAGCGTCTCCAGCCGCACGTCATAGGGTACCTTGTAGGCCACGAAGACCGGGTCGAGCTGAACCAGCGTCGCCAGCGCCGGCCCCGCCTCGGCCTCCACGAAAGCGCCGAGCGCGATGGCCGGGCGGGAGATCACACCGGCGATGGGCGCGCGGATCGTGGCGCGCTCCAGGTCCAGCCGGGCCCGCGCCAGCGCCGCATCCGCGCGCGCCACATCCGCCGTCGCGCGGATGAGTTCCGCCTCCGCCGTCTCCAGCCGGCGGTCCGTGGCGATGCCGCGCGCGGCCAGCCCGCGGGAGCGCTCGGCCTCCTGCTCGGCGAGCTTGCGCGCGGCCTCCGCCTCGGCGCGCACCGCCTCGGCCTCCTTCACCTCCAGCGCGAAGCCGTCCGCGTCGATGCGCATCAGCGCATCGCCCGCCGCCACCCGCTCGCCGCCCTCGAAGAGCACCGCGGTCACCACGCCGTCCACCTTCGTGGCGATCTCGGCGCGGTGCACGGCCTCCACCTGGCCCTCGAAGCGCAACGGCTCCTCCGCCCCCGCGGGCCCCGCGGCCAGCAGAAGGGCGGTCATCAAACTCAGACGGCGCAGCATGATCATCGCAGAGCTCCCCTGTATCCGTTGCGACCCACGCCCCGCGGCGTGGGCCGGTGGCAGGCGGGCGGGTACGCGCGCCGCCCGCCCGGTCCGAAAGCAGGGCCTGCCGACGCGCAGCCGGCAGGCCGGGGCCGCTCAGAGATCGGCCTGCAGGATCACCGGCGACCAGTCCGGGCTCACCGGGGGCAGATGGCTCAGATCCTGGCGCGCGAAGGCGCCCGAGCCATGCACCACCGTGCCGCCCACGACCGTCAGCTCCGCCGTCAGCCGCGCGATCTCCGCATCGGTCACCGCGAAGTAGTCCCGGTCGAGCACCGCGAAATCGGCCATCTGGCCGGGCGCGATCGCCCCTTTCCGCCCCGCATCGCCCGTGAACCAGGCCGAGCCGGTGGTCCAGACGCGCAGCGCCTCCTCGCGGCTGAGCAGGTTGGCGTCGTCATACATCCGCATGCCGCCGCGCGAGAGCCCGGTCGCCATCCACTGGATCGAGAACCACGGGCTGAACGATGTCACCCGCGTCGCATCCGTGCCGCCGCCGACCGGCACGCCGAGATCCAGGATCGCCCGGAAGTTTGGCGTCTGGCGCAGCGCCTCCGCGCCGTAGTTGGCCACGAAGTCCTCCGCCTGGAACTGGATGCGGTTCTGCAGCGCGATCCCGCCGCCGAGCGCTGCGATCCGCTCCAGATTGCGCTGGCTGAAGGTCTCCACATGGTCGATGAACCAGCCCGGCGCGAGCCCCGCGCCGCGGGCCACGTCCTCGTAGACCGGCAGCAGCCGGTCGCCGGTCTCTTCGTAGGTGATGTGCTGGCGGAAGGGCCATCCCGCCTCGCCAAGCACCGTCATGACCTCGCGCTGATAGTCCTCCGCGCCCTTGTCGATATCCGGGCGCGCATCCGCGAAGATCTCGTAGTCGTAGGAGGCCCAGGCCAGGTTCTCGCCGGCGCCGACGAATTTCAGCATGTCGTCGCCTTCGCCCGCGCGGATCGCGGCGGTCCAGCGCTTGTAGTCCGCCAGCTCCTCGCCCTTGATCTGCGGGAAGGAGTGATAGCCGATGCGCGTCGTCAGCAGCCCCTCGCCATGGAGCCAGCGGATCACGCGGTAGGGATCGGCATCCGGGAAGTCCATGCCGCCCCCGCCCGCATCCGAGACCGAGGTCACGCCGAGGCCGTTCAGCACGTCGAAATACTGGAGCGAACTGTTGATCTGGTCGCGGATAGAGAGCTTCGGGGCTGCCGCCAGCGTCTTGTACATCACGAGACCCGAAGGCGCGGCCAGCAGCCGGCCGGTCGGATGCCCGTCCACGCCCTTCTCGATGATGCCGCCCGGATATTCGGGATGGCCCGGCTGGTCGTAGCCATACCACTCCACCGCGCGGCTGTTCAGCAGCGTCAGCTTGTAGAGATGGTGGATCAGCACCGGATGGTTCGGCGCCACGGCGTCCAGCTCGGCCACCGTCGGCAGCCGTTTCTCCTTGAACTGGAACTCGCTGAAGCCGCCAGCGACGCGGATGAACTGGCCCTCCGGCGTGCGCTCGGCCTGCAGGCGCAAGAGATGCAGCGCCTCCTCCAGGCTGTCCACGCCGTCCCAGCGGACCTCGAGATTGTAGTTCACGGCCCCGCGGATCGCATGGGTGTGGCTGTCGTTCAGGCCCGGGATCACGCGCTGGCCGCGCGCATCGATCACCTGGGTGAAGGGCCCGATCAGCGGGCGGATCTCGTCATCGGTTCCCACCGCCACGAAAGCGCCGTCCCACGCGGCCAGCGCGCTCGCCTCGGGCCGGGTCGGGTCCATGGTGGTGATCTTGCCGTTCAGCAGGACGAGATCGGCCGTGCCGGACTGCGCCAGCGCAGAGGGCGCGGCAATGAGAGCGGTCGTGCCGGCCAGAACCTGGCGGCGATCGAAGCGCATGGTCATCGGAGTGCACCTGTTGAGAGCGAAACGGGGGCGTGTCGCGGCCCGCGCCGGGGCCGCGCTTCGGTTCTCGCGAAAGGGGTGGCCCGGCCGGTCGGGGCCGGGCTGCCTTGGGCTGCCTCGCCGGATCAGGCCGCGGCCACAGGGTCCAGACGCGGGCCGTGCTTCACGCGCTCGGGCGCCTTGTGAACCATGGTGTAGCAGTAATCGACACCCATGCCGTAGGCGCCGGAATGCTCCTTCACGAGGTCCATCACCGCGTCGTAGGTGTCGCGCTTGGCCCAGTCGCGCTGCCACTCCAGCAGCACCTGCTGCCAGGTCACCGGCACCACGCCCGCCTGCACCATGCGCTGCATCGCGTAGTCATGCGCGTCCTGGCTGGTGCCACCGGAGGCGTCGGCCACCATGAAGATGCGATAGTCCGCGTCCGCCATCGCCGAGAAGGCGAAGCTGTTGTTGCAGACCTCGGTCCAGAGGCCGGAGACGATCACGTTCTTGCGGCTGTTCTTGGCCAGCGCGTCGCGCACCTTCTGGTCGTCCCAGGAGTTCATCGAGGTGCGCTCCAGGATCGGATGCTCGGGGAAGACCGCCAGCAGCTCCGGATAGGTGTGGCCCGAGAAGACCTCGGTCTCGACCGTGGTGATGACCGTCGGGATATCGAAGACCTTCGCGGATTTCGCCAGCGCGACGGTGTTGTTCTTCAGCGTCTGGCGGTCGATCGACTGCACGCCGAAGGCCATCTGCGGCTGGTGGTCGATGAAGATGAGCTGGCTGTTCTGCGGGGTCAGAAGCTCGGGCGCGTTCATGGGGGGCGTCCTTTCTGGCAGGTGGTTCTCGGAGCGTGGCGGAGAGTGCCGCCGTCGATGCCGCTCATGTGATGTCCCGTGATGAATCGACAATCCCCTCCAGGGAGGCCACACTGTAGACAATCTGTGAACGATTGAAGGGGCCAGCATGGACCGAATCGCGGCACTCAGAGCCTTCGTGCAGGTCGTCGACGAGGAGGGCTTCGCTTCGGCGGCGCGGGCCATGGGCATGTCGCGCTCCGGCGTGAACCGGCTGGTGGTGGCGCTGGAGGACGCGCTCGGCACCCAGCTCCTCAACCGCACCACCCGCGTCGTCTCCCCCACCTCCACCGGCCTCAGCTTTCATGCCCGCGCCGTGCGCATCCTCGAGCTGCTGGACGAGGCCGAGAGCGAGACCCGCGCCGAGGGCACGGAGGCGACCGGCACGCTGCGGATCTCCGGGCCGATGACCTTCGGGGCCGCCCGGCTCGGCCCGCTGGTGGCCGATTTCATGAAGGCGCATCCCGCGCTTCGCGTGGTGCTCGATCTGAACGACCGCGTGGTCGATATCGTCGAGGAGGGCTACGACCTTGCCGTGCGGATCGGCGAGCTGCAGGAGGACGCCAACCTCGTGGATTTCCGGATCTGCGAGGCGCCGCGCGTGCTCTCGGCCGCGCCGGCCTTCCTCGCCGCGCATGGCGTGCCGACAGAGCCCGCCGATCTGCGCGGCCTCGCCTGCCTCGATTATGCGCCCCGGCCGGGCTCCGGCACCTGGCGGCTCTTCCGCGGCGAGGAGGAGGTGCGGGTGCGCCCCAGCGTAATCCTCTCCTCCAACAATGGCGAGGTGCTGCGCGACGCTGCCGTGGCCGGGCTCGGCATCATCGTGCTGCCGACCTTCATTGTGGGCGACGACCTCAAAGCGGGCCGTCTGGTCCCGGTCCTGCCGGATTGGCGGCCGCCGGCGCTGACCCTCTGCGTCGTCTACCCGCCGGCGCGTCACCTCACGGCGAAGATCCGCCTCTTCACAGAGTTCGCCATCGCCCGCTTCGCCGAAGACCCGCCATAGCGCTGGCACCGGTCAGACTGGCTCACTCTCGCGTCCGCTCCCACCCACGTCATTTTGCGCAACGGTGTATGAAGACCGGGTAACCGTGTTCGTTTCACATCAGTGGCCCCCGGGCACTGATTTGTTCACCCTATGTTCTTATGCCCGTGTCCAAGATGACGTGGGTGGGCGCGGGCGCAGAGCCGGTGCCAGATCAACGGGCATCCGTCCAACGCCAGAGCGGACCTCCCGTCGGTGTCCCGCGCTCGGCGCAGTGTCTCCCTCGGCGCTCAAGGCGGTCCCGGGTCAAGCCCGGGACCCCGGTCAGCGTGGCGCTCGGATCGGCACGCCCTGGGCTGGCCGCGCGCCTCGCCGCGCCGCTCAGACGCGCGGGCAGGGCTGGTCGCAGCGGAGCGCCTCGGACTTCGCGAGGAGCGGGCGCATCCCGCAGTCCCGTGCCAGCACCCGCGCCTCCGCGATCACCGCCTCGCATTCCTCCTCCGCGCCGCCCATCTCGGCGAGCACCTTGGCGAGCACGAAGAGCGCCTCCGCCCGGTTGCCGCGCTCGCGGTAGCGCTCGGCGATCGCCAGCGCCTGGCGCGCCGTCTTCAGCGCCTTCTCCGTCTCCCCGCAGGCCAGATGTGCCTCCGCCAGCCAGGCCACTTCCAGGGCATGGCTCACCATGATGCCGAGCTCGCGCGAGCGCTCCACCGCCGCCAAAAGATGGGCCCGCCCCGCCTGCGCGCGCCCCGCGCCGAGTTCCGCATAGCCGAGCGACATGGAGAGATTGGTGAACCAGGCCACGAGATCCCACTGCTCGCAGATCCCGATCCCCCGGGTCAGCAGCGTGCTCGCCGCCTCGAACCGCCCGCAATGGATCTCGAAGAAGCCCACCGAGTAGAGCGCCACCGCCTCCGTCAGCGGCTGGTCCTGCGCGCCGGCGAAGTCCAGCAGCCGCGCCGAGGCCGCCGCTCCCTCCTCGCGCTCGCCGAGCCGCGCCAGCGCCCAGAGCCCCCAGGCCTCGAAGAAGAGATAGGCGGGCGCGGGCAGGCCGAGTGTCGCCTCGCGCGGGAACCCGTCCAGGGCCCGTTTCGCGCCGCCGAGCGACGCGGCCGCCGTCGCGAAATCGCCGAGCACGAAATGCGCCGCCGCGATATAGCCCTCCGTGAGCACCTCCAGCTCGCGCAGCCCCGCATCGCGCGCCAGCTGCTGGGCGCGCTCGCAGGCCGCGAGCGACTCGTCCGGCCTCCCGAGCTGGGCCAGATCGCGCGCCACATAGGCCGCGAGCCGCGCCTGGCGCCCGGTATCCGCATGCCCGGCCACGCTCTGCTCGAGATATTCGAGGTTCTCCAGATCCTTCGGGATCCGTCCGATCGGGAAATAGGAGCGCCGCAGATCGAAGCAGATATCGATCGCCTCCGCCGCCTGCCCGGGCCCGGCCGGCTTGGCGAGGCAGAAGCGCAGCGCATCCTCCAGGAACCGCGTCGCCACGTGATAGGCCGAGCGGTCGATCGCTCGCCGGCCTGCCTCCCAGGAGTACCGGATCGCCTCCTCGGTCGAGTCCGACATCTTCGCGTGATAGGCCGCGACCTCGGTGTTGGACTGCACGGCCCCGCCATGCACCGCCTCCATCGCGCGCAGGATCCGCTCGTGCAGGTGCCGCCGCTGCGTGGTGAGCAGGCTGCTGAGCACCACGTCCTGCAGCATGCTCACCGCGAGCCGGTAGACGATGGTGCCGCCCATATCGCGCTCGCGCAGATAGCCCTCCTGCGTCAGCCGGCCCACCAGCGCCTCGATCTCGGACCCGGTCAGGTCCGGCAGGCAGGCGCTCACGATCTCCGCCGGCAGCTCCCCGCCGGCCACGGCGCAGAGCCGGATCAGCCGCTTCTCGCCGGGCTGGCGCGCATCGATGCGCGCGCCCAGCAGCGCGCGCAGGGTCGCGGGCAGGCGCACGCCGTCTGGCGTCCCGCCGGCACCCGCCTCCACCTCGCCGGCGGCCGGCTGCAGCCGACGCTCCGTCAGCTCCTTCACATATTCGATGATGAAGAACGGGTTGCCGCCCGTGCGCTGATGCACCGCCTCCGCCGAGGCGCGGCTCGCATTCTCGTCGAGGCAGCGCCCGATCAGGTCCAACGCCTCGTGCCGGTCCAGCTCCTCCAGCGCCACATGCAGCACCCGCCCCTGATGACCCGCCGGCAGCTCCGGCGTCTCGCGCGAGGTCAGGATGAACACCGTCTCGCCCGCGCAGACGGCCAGCAGATGGTCCAGGAGTTCCCGGCTCTCGTCGTCGATCCAGTGCACGTTCTCGATGACGAAGATGTTCGAGCCGTCCGCCATGGCGGAGATCACCCGGGTCACGCTGTCGAACACGATCAGGCGGCGCTGGCTCGCATCGAGCGCGGTCCAGGCGGGATCGCGCAGCTCCATGCCGAGCACCGCGCGGATGCCGAGCGCGAAATCCTGCGGCCTGAGCGCCGTCGCGACGCCCACGCCACCCCCGCCCGCATCTGGGACATCGGCCACCGGTCCCATCGCCAGGCCCGGCGCCCGCGCATCCAGCGCGGCGCGGATCTCCTGATCGCTGCTCGCGCCCAGCCGGTCGAGATGTGCGCGCACGATCGCGGCGAAGGGCGCGAGCGGCGTGTGCTGACCGTAGGAGGTGCACTCCACGCGCACCGATTTCAGCCGCGCATCCTCCACCGGCGCCGCGCCGCGCGGCTCGCTCCAGCCCTCGCTCCGCCGCAGGAGCTCGCGGCAGAAGCGCGTCTTCCCGATGCCCGCCTCGCCGGAGATCAGCATCGCCCGCGCCTGCCTGTCGCCGCGCGCCAGGATGAAGCGCCGTGCCTCGGCCATCGCCGCATGCCGGCCCACGAAGGCCACCCCCGGCGTTCCCAGCGTCGCGCCCACCCGGGCCTGCACGCCCACGGTGCTCAGCAGCTCCTGCACATCCACCGGATCGGCGAACCCGCGAAACGCCATCGCCCCGCGGCTGTGCCACAGGAAGTTCTCGGGCTTGGACAGCATCCGCGTGGCGTTGTCGCAGAAGATCGAGCCCTTGTCCGCCGCCTGCTGCAGCCGGGCACTCAGATGCGCGCTCAGCCCGGTCACCAGATGCTCGGTCGCCTGGCCGGCCTTCTGCGAGCGGAGGATCACCTCGCCGGTGCTGATCCCGATGCGCACGCTCGCCGGCTCCAGCGCCTCGCCGAGCGGGAAGCCGGCCGACGTCTTGACCGAGGCCTGAATGCGCAGCGCTGCGAGGCAGGCATGGCGGGCATGGTTCTCATCCGCCTTCGGCGCGCCGAAGAGCGCGAGGATCCCGTCGCCGAGCAGCCGGATCACCACGCCGCCGAAATAGGTCACGTCGCGCTCGAAGATCGACATGATCGAGTCGAGAAAATGCAGCGCGGTCTCGGGATCGTGGCGCGAGACCACCTGCGTCGAGCCCACGATATCGGCGAAGAGCACGGAGACGAGCTTCTTCTCGGCGCTCAGCGTCGCCCCGTCGAGCCCCTCCCAGGGCTCCGTCAGCGCGGTCTTCAGCCGGCCCGGCGGTTCGGTGCCCCGCGAGCCCGGCCGCACCGCGACGGTCCGCTCTCCGCAGTTGCTGCAGAACCGAGCGCCTGCCTGGAGCAGGGTGCCGCAGTTGTGACAGAGCATGGACACTCCCGCCGGTTCAGCTTCTCCTACCCGACTACACCCTCTAAACGCCCGACAACACTACATTCACGGAAAATCGATCCCACCGGCAGCCCTTCGGCGCCGGCGGAACCCGCCTCACCCGGCTCGCCCTGCGATCACCGGGGCGTCCGGTTTCACCGCCCGGGCGCCTTGTAGCCGCCGCTCTTGCCCTTGGTCCGCGCGGCGTTGATCGCGTTGACGCCCGAGCTGAACTGCAGCATCGGCGTGATCTCCACATTCTTCACGCCCGGCTCGGCGGAGATCGCGATGGAGAAGGCGCGCGCGCTCTCGTCGCTGTCGAACTCGACGATGCCGATCAGGTCCGCGCCGCCGAAAGAGATGAACTTCGCGATGACCGGGCCGCCATCGGTCTGCAGGCTGGAGAAGCGCCCGCCGAGGCCGTTCGCGAGCGCCTGCACCGGTGCGAGCCGGCTTTCGGTCTCGATCTCATTGGAAATAAGCTCTTGCCAGGCCGCCGCGTTGTAGTCGCACCGCACCATGTAATAACCCATACCGACGTCCTCCCCGGGGTTCTGTGGATGGTGCGACCGTGCCTTGGGCCATGCCGCATCGCAAGGGGGCTCTGTCCCGAAAGTTAACACCGTGGCCCGCCCGATCCCGCCGCGCGCTGCCGGGCACCCGTTGACGTGCCGGTGAGCGCCCCGCGACCCCCGAGGCGACCCCCCGCGGCGCCCCCCCGTGAGCCCCGGGCACGCAAACTGCGACGACATGGCTCAGTCCGGCTACAAATTTTCCCTCCGCCGGTATAGACTTGCAACTTGCGGTGCTTGACGAATCACAAAATTGCGCGCCGCGGGAGGAAAAATGGTCGATATCATCTCCAAGCGGTCCGGGCCGCGGGCGGAGGATCAGCGTGCACGCGCCCTGATCGAAAAGAACCGCGCCACCATCACCAAGCTCGCAGACCAGTTCAGCAACGGCGCCTATTCGGCCTCGCGCGAGGCCGCTGCCGCACCGGCCGAGCCACAGGCCTCGGGCCTCATCGTCTCCGATCTCGGCGCAGGCCGGAAAGCCGAGACCCCGCGGCCCTATATCCGCATCAGCCCCAACCGCCGCGTGGTGATGGTCGATATGGAGACCAACCGCCAGATGCACCATCTCGGCGAGATCCGGCGGGTCGGCGGCCAGCCCTGCTTCGTGCTCGCCACCAAGGAAAACGGCTTCTTCTCGCCGCTCGATGCCGCGCTCGCCGAGCGCCTCGCGCCCCTCGACGGCGCCGCCCTCGGCCGTGAGCGCAGCGAGGCCGCGCTCGCCGAGGAGATCGGAGGCCTGCTCGACCTCGACTGACACGGCCCACCGTGCCCTGCCGGGCCCCGCCGGGGGCCCGGTCCCGCCCGAGCCCAGGAGTGCGCGATGCCCCCAGGATCAAGCGACGACGGCCGGAGCCGCGGCATCGACAGCGATGCGCGCAGCGTCAACACCGCCTGGGAGCGCCACCATCTCGGCGCGCTCGATGCGGAAGACCCGGCCCTCGGCGTCCGCTCGGCAATCCACAAGTCCTGGGAGCGCAGCTCCTCCGCCGGCATCGACCCGCAGGCCGGCGAGGCCCCTTCGGCGGAAGGCGCCGCCGATGTCGAGCGCCTGCGCAACGCCAATCGCGAGCTCTGCCGCGCCGCCCGCGGCTCGCTCGACAAGATCGGCCGCATGCTGCTCGGCACCGAGGCCATGCTGATCCTCACCGATGAGCGCGGCCTTGTCATCGAAGCGATCGGCGATCCGGAGACGCTGGAGGCCGGGCGCAAGATCAACCTGCATGTGGGCGGGCTCTGGAACGAGCATGCCGTCGGCACCAACGGCATCGGCACCGCCCTCTGGGCGGGCGAGCCGATGTTCGTCCACGGCTCCGAGCACTACGTGGAGTCGCTCAAGGAATGGAGCTGCGCGGCAGCCCCAATCCGGAACCCCATCGACCAGTCGGTGATCGGCGCGGTGGATCTCTCGGGGCTCACCAAGATCTTCCGTCACCACAACACCGCCTTCGCCGCCGCCGCCGCCGGCGAGATCCAGGCGGCACTGGCCCAGGCGCTCAACGAGGAGCGCATCCGCCTCCTCGACGCGCTGATAGAGCAGGTCCCCTTCGCCGGCCACGAGGACGGGGTGGTGATCCTCGACCGCGCCGGGCGGATCCTGCACCGCAGCGGCTTCGAGCGGCTGATCCTCGACGACGGGACCGAGCTCGACACCCGTCTCGGCCACCGCTTCGTGGAGCTCGCGGGCGAGCCCTCGGCGGACACCGTCGCCGCCTCGCTGCCGGCCGCCCTCGGCTGCCGCGGCATCTCGGACCTGCATATCGACGGCGAGCTCCGCGGCATCGCGCTGGTGCTCGAGAGCAAGCGCCGCGCGGCCAAGCCCACCGCCCCGCGCCTCGCGCGCACGCCCGTCCCGGCCCGGCGCCGCAACGGCGGCCCCGAGATCGTGGCCGAAAGCCCCGGCATGCTCGAGGCGATGGACCTCGCGCGCCGCGTCTCCCATGTCAACGCGCCGGTGCTGGTGCAGGGCGAGACGGGCACGGGCAAGGAGCTCTTCGCCCGGCTCATCCATGCCGAGCATTCGGGCCCCCGCCAGACCCCCTTCGTCGCCATCAATTGCGGGGCGATCTCGCGCGAGCTCTTCGGTGGCGAGCTCTTCGGCCATGTGGACGGCGCCTTCACCGGGGCGATGAAACAGGGCAAGGCCGGCAAGCTCGAGGAGGCGGAGGGCGGCGTCTTCTGCCTCGACGAGATCGGCGAGATGCCGCTCGAGATCCAGCCCTATCTTCTGCGCGTGCTCGAGGAGCGCGTGATCTACCGCATCGGCGACGGCCGCGCGCGTCCCTTCGATGCGCGCCTCGTGGCGCTCACCAACCGCGACCTGCGCGCGGAGGTGGAGGCGGGCCGCTTCCGCCGCGATCTCTACTACCGCATCGACGCAGTCACCGTGACCGTGCCGCCCCTGCGCGAGCGCGGCGAGGACATCCTGCTCCTGATCGACCACTTCAACATGAAGACCGCGGCGGAATGCGATCTCGAGCCCCTGCGCTTCGCACCCGAGGTGCGCGACGCCTTTCTCGCCTATCGCTGGCCCGGCAATGTGCGCGAGCTGCGCAACCTCGTGCACCGGATGCACTCGCTGGCCCGCGGCCGCGCGATCACCGCCTGCGACCTGCCCCCCGAGATCGCGGCCCCGATGCCCGATGGCCTGGCGCGCGCCTCGCTGCCGGAGGCCGCGCCCGAGCCGCGCCTCGGCGGGCTGAAGGATGCGGAAAAGGCGCTGATCCTGGAGGCCATTGCGCGCCACGGCGGCAACCTCACCCGCGTCGCCGAGGACCTGGGCATCACGCGCCCCACCCTCTACCGCAAGCTCAAGCGCTACAAGATCGAGCGCAGCTTCCGCTAGCCCCCGCGCAAGACATTGCCGAGGCTAGACAATCGACATACTCCTGTATGCCGTGTGCCCAGGCGGATCCGGGAGAGGGCGGTGTTGCAGTCGGCGCGAAAGAGTCTGGACGGCCATTATTCGGGCGTGTCGCCGCAGTTGCTCGCCCGGGTCCGGCAGAACTGGTCCGCGCTCTCCATCGATCTCGACGCGGTCTGGCGCGACACCATGCACGCACTGCCGGGCTTCGCGGAGCTCGACGCGCTGCCGGTGTTTCCGGAGAGCCGGCCGGTGGATCTTCTGCTCCTCTTCGACCAGGGCTGCTGCTGGGTCGATACGCTGCGCCATGTCTGCCTGATGCTCCAGGCGCGCGGGGGCGAGGGCAAGCTGACGCCGCAGCAGGTTCAGGGGCTGATCGCGGTCACTGCGCGGCTGCGCGACGAGCTTGCGGCCGTGCGCATGCTCACCGTCGCGGGCCTCTCCATGCCGGCCATGCAGATCGCGCGGTCGATCTCGGAGGATGTTGACCTCGCGCTCCTGCTCCTGATCCGCAAGAAGCACGCGGCCTCGTTCGTCGACTGCCGCTCGCCGGAGGAGGCCGCGGAGTTCTGGCGCCGCCATATCGCGGGCGGGCGCGCCTTCCGCCTGGTCGCCCAGGCGCTCTACCGCTTCGGCCTCGATTTCTCGAATGACAGCGACTATGCGCGCTGGCGCAAGGAGGTGCTCGTCTTTCTCGGCAGCGTGGTGCACACCTCCGTGGTGCATCCCACGCAGGCGGGCCCGGGCCCGGATGCGGGCCTGCAGCCGGGCAGGGGGCAGGGCCTCGATGCCGCCGCGCAGGAATGCCTCTATTTCGCGACCATCCGGGTGCAGGAGCTCTGCGCCTACTCGCTCGTCCTAGGCGCGGGCCTGCGCGAGGACCTGGCCACGCTCGCGCCCGCCCCGGGCCTCGAGACGGACCGGCTGCGTCTCGCGCGCTTCGGCGGCGACATCATCGTCGACCAGATGCGCTGGCTCACCGACACCCGCGACACCGACCCCCAGACCGACCCCCAGACCGGCCCCCAGACCGACCCCGAGCAGTTGCACTAACGCCCTGTCGCGAAACGCCTCCTTGCGCCCGCGCCCACCCACGTGATCGTGGACTCAGGGTTGCGAACATTCAGTGAACACTCTCGGCCGGCGCTGTGTCGGGCGACCTGATCAACCGGATGCGCAGGCCGGGGCGCTCATGGAAGATTCACCACGCGCAGCCAACAATGTCGTGGGTGGGAGCGGCCGCAAGCCTCGTTTCCGTCGCGTGCCAGGACCGGACAGCGACCGCAGTCCGGCCCGCGGCCCCGCCGGTGCAACCGGGCCCGACCTGCCCTATCCGTGAGCCCGATCCGCCAGCCCGATCCGCGGTCACCGGCCCCGCTCAGTTCGGCTTCTCCATCTTGCCCTCCGCGATCCACCGCGCCGCCAGCACGAAGGCGCCGGTCGCGAAGTCCTTGCCATGTGCCGCGATCATCTCCTGCGCGATATCGGCGATCCGCCGGAAATAGGCGTCCTTGCTCTCCTCCTCGGGGGTCAGGCGGGCTTGGGGGTCCATGGGTTCTCTCCTCTCTTGCGGCCTATTTGAAGAGCGTCCGGGGGAAGGCGGCGAGCGCTGCCTGACCCGCCGCATCGCCGAAGGCCATATGCGTCCCGTCGCGCGCCCAGGCGAGCGCGCTCACCGCGCCTCCGCCCGCACGCAGCATCATCTCGTCGCCCCGCCCGATCTCGGCGATGCAGACAAGCCCGTTGGCGTAGCCCGAGGCGATCAGCGGGCGGTCGGGGCTTGCGGCCACGCGCTCCACGATCACCAAGCCGTTGCGCCCGGCCTCCAGCGCATCGCCGAGCCCGTCCTCCGCCAGCGCCCAGGCCACCGTGCGGAACGCGCCGGAGGTGGCGAGTGCGGCCCCCGCCTCGCTCCAGGCGAAGGCCTCCACCAGCGTCGGATAGTCCTGCACCAGCTCGCCCGCGAGCGTCGCCGGCTCCACCAGCGCGAAGCCCGGCTCGGCGAGCCCGCAGGCCAGGTGCCGCCCGTCCGGGCTGTAGCTCAGATGCCGCGGCGCGCTCTCCAGCGCCACGCCGCCGCCGACCCGCCCCTCCGCCACGAATGACACCCCCAGCGCATGGCCCACCGCCAGCTGCGCGCCGTCCGGCGCATAGGCAAGGGCGGTCACCGGCTCGCCGATCTCCAGCGCCTCCGGCTCCTCCGGCGCGCCCGGCGGCAGGAGCAGCACCCGCGTCCCGCTCCCCACCGCCATCGCCTCGGAGGCCGGATCGCGCGCCAGCGCCGCCACCCCGTCCGGCAGTGCGATGCGCAGGCGCACCGCCTGGCCCCGCGGCGTCACCGTCACCAGCCCGCCCCGCGCGCTGCCCGTCAGAAACGACCGCCCGCCATAGGGCGCCACCGGCCCGCAGACATGCTCCACCCGCTCAAGCGGGCGCACCGGGCGCTCGCGGGGCAGGATCGTGTGCCGCCCCGTATCCGCCGCCGTGCGCATCCGCGTCTCCGGCCGCTCCGGATCGGCCAGCGAGGCGATGCCCAGCACCCCCTCGGCCGCGAAGGCCACCGCGGTCTCCTCGGCGTTGTAGACCGCCTGCGAGACAGTGCCCGGCAGCGTCCAGCTCCGGCAGAGAAGATCGAACAGCGTCGGCGCGAGCAGGGTGTCGTCGGACATCGGCGCTCCTTTCTGGGTTCTCGGGGCCGGGCCTCTCGGGTGCGGGCCAACCTGGGGCGGCGCTCTACGGGGCCGGGTTCTATGGGGCGGCGCTCGTCAGGCCGGGCGCGATCGGCTCGGGGCGCTACCGGGCATCGGCCCCGGCGCCCGCCAGCTCCGTGTCGAGGGCGGCGAGGCGGGTCTGCAGCGCCTCCACCCGCGCCTCGGCCGCGGCGAGCCGCGCCTTCGCCGCGGCGTCGCGCGCCTGCGCCTCCGCCAGCGCGCCCGTCTCGCCTCGCTCCTCGCAGCCCATCAGCTCGATGGAGGCCCCGCCCACCTCCGCCTGCGCGCGGTGCTGCGCGGCATTGGCCTCGCCGAGCGCCAGCGTGATCTCCAGCCGCTCCGACAGGATCTGCGCCGTCGTCCGCGCCGCGCTCACGAGCCCGCCCTCCCGGCCGCGGCCCGCGACGCCTCCTCCTCGATCGCCTCAAGCTGGCGGGGCAGATCGTCCGCCTCGTCCACGAACTTCCGCTCCACCGTGTCGATATGGCTGCGCAGCGCATCCCAGATATCCGTCCGGATCACGCTCGTGGTGTCGCCCAGCAGCCGCTCGATCTCCTCGATCCGGAAGGGCCGCGAGAGCGCCACCCCGTGAAACACGAAATCGCGCATTTCGGTGGCATGGCTGTCGATGAAGATCTGCAGCAGCGCATGGTCCTCGCGCCGGATACCGCGCGCCTCGAGCTCGCGGATGACCAGATCCTGGAAGTATTTCAGCACCTTGTACTGTGCCTCGCCCAGGAACTGCATGGTGAAGATGATATCGCGCGGGGCCCGGTCCAGGATGTCCTGCGCAAGCGCGCCGCCGCCCAGTTCCTCCGTCCCGCGGGTATCGTCGAATTTGGGCATGACGGCGTTTTCCATCCTCTGTACCCCGGCTCCCCACACCGGTGCACCCATTCTTCTCGTACAGACCCTAGTAAGGTCCGAAACATACTTGAAATCAACCACGTTCTTCGATGGATGTTTCTGTAAAATACAAGCACAACCGCACGGTACAATTGTAAAGCTTCGTTACACTTTGTGCGAACGCGAAATCCTTTTGGCGACTGCGGAAAGCTCAGTTCTTTCAGGCAACTATTCCGTTGCGCCCGCGGTGGCACGCCCATTGCAGAAACGGCTTCCACAAGAAGCGCGTGCCCCGCCGGGGCCGCCGAAAGAACAAAGGGAGGAGAGAATCGGCCATGCAACGGCCCCTGCAGATGACGGCCCCGCGCCGCCCGCTCGCAGGCCCTGCCGGGCCGGCATCTCCAATGACCTTTGCCGACGTGCACCGGCCGGGTTCTCGCCCGGCTCTCACAAAATCCGTGAAACGGAAAAGGTGAACGGCAATGTCATCACTGACGCTCAACAAGATCACGTCCCAGAAGGGCATCTCCGTCGGAGAAGCGACCAAGAAGATCGCCGATCTCGGCTGGAACCCCTCCTATGTCCAGGAGGCGATGACCTATCCGACCGACTACAAGATCGCCAAGGCCCCGCTCGACCCGAAGAAACAGGTGCTTCGGTGCTATTTACCATTGCAGGAGGTAAAGGTGAACCGGGTTTACGGTGCGCTCGATGCGGCTCTGCGCGGCGACATGTTCCGCAATGTCGAGCCGCGCTGGGTGGAGTGGATGAAGCTCTTCCTCGCGATCATCCCCTTCCCGGAGATCTCGGCGGCGCGCTCCATGGCCATGGTGGCCCGGCTCGCCCCCGGCGAGGACCTGCGCACCGGCTTCACCATGCAGATGGTCGACGAGTTCCGCCACTCGACCATCCAGATGAACCTCAAGAAGTGGTACATGGAGAACTATATCGACCCCGCCGGGTTCGATATCACCGAGGAGGCGTTCGGCAAGTGCTACGCCACCACCATCGGGCGCCAGTTCGGCGAGGGCTTCATCACCGGTGACGCGATCACCTCGGCGAACATCTACCTGACCATCGTCGCCGAGACCGCCTTCACCAACACGCTCTTCGTCGCCATGCCGTCGGAGGCCGCGCGCAACGGCGACTACGCGCTGCCCACCGTCTTCCTCTCCGTCCAGTCCGACGAGAGCCGGCATATCGGCAACGGCCACTCGCTCCTGATGGCCACGCTGAAGGACCCGGACAACCACCTGCTGATTGAACGGGACATGAAGTACTCGTTCTGGCAGAACCACGCGATCGTCGATGCCGCGATCGGTACCTTCATCGAATACGGCACCACCAACCGCGACAAGGACAAGGAGTCCTACGCGGAGATGTGGCATCGCTGGATCTATGAGGACTACTACCGCACCTACATGCTGCCGCTCGAGAAGTACGGCATCAAGATCCACCACGACGACGTCGCCGAGGCCTGGAAGCGTATCACCGAGAAGAAGTATGTGCACAAGGTCGCGCAGTTCTTCGCGGTGGGTTGGCCGGTCAACTTCTGGCGAATCGAGGCCCAGACGGAGAAGGACTTCGAGTGGTTCGAAG
>JBCBWF010000162.1:0-10460 GCA_039817245.1 Pseudomonadota bacterium
CGGAGATGGTGATGCCGGGGGACAACGTGTCCTTCACGGTCGAGCTCATCAACCCGATCGCCATGGAGGAGAAGCTCCGCTTCGCCATCCGCGAGGGCGGCCGCACCGTCGGCGCCGGCGTCGTCTCCAAAATCATCGAATAACTGACTGTGAATCGCGGGCGGCCGGGCCCAGTCCCGGCCGTCTTTCGTTCTGAAGGCTGGCAAACCGCGCGAGACGAGAGATGCAAGGGCAGAACATAAGAATCAGGCTCAAGGCCTTCGATCACCGCGTGCTCGATGCCAGCACGCAGGAGATCGTGAACACGGCGAAACGGACCGGCGCGCAGGTGCGCGGGCCCATTCCGCTGCCGAACAAGATCGAGAAGTTCACGGTGCTGCGCGGGCCCCATGTCGACAAGAAGAGCCGCGAGCAGTTCGAGATCCGCACCCACAAGCGGCTGCTCGATATCGTGGATCCGACGCCGCAGACCGTGGACGCGCTGATGAAGCTCGACCTCGCCGCCGGTGTCGATGTCGAGATCAAGCTCTGAGGAGGCGAGATGATGCGCTCCGGAGTGATCGCAAAGAAGCTGGGCATGACCCGGCTGTTCATGGAGGACGGACGGCAGGTGCCGGTGACCGTGCTCCAGATGGAGACCCTGCAGGTGGTCGCGCAGCGCACCGCCGACCGTGACGGCTACACCGCCGTCCAGCTCGGCGCGGGCACGGCGAAGCCGAAGAATGTGAGCCAGCCGATGCGCGGGCATTTCGCCAAGGCGAATGTCGCGCCGAAGCGCCGGCTCGTGGAGTTCCGGGTTGCGCCAGAGAACCTCGTGGATGTGGGGGCCGAGATCACGGCCGACCATTTCCTCGAGGGGCAGTATGTGGACGTGGCCGGCACCTCGATCGGTAAGGGCTTCGCCGGTGCGATGAAGCGGCACAACTTCGGCGGCCTGCGCGCCAGCCACGGTGTGTCGATCAGCCACCGCAGCCACGGCTCGACCGGGCAGTGCCAGGACCCGGGCCGTGTGTTCAAGGGCAAGAAGATGGCCGGCCATCTCGGCGCCGCGCGGGTGACCGTGCAGAACCTCGAGGTGGTGCGGACCGATGCGGAGCGCGGGCTCATCATGCTGAAGGGCGCCGTTCCGGGCTCCAAGGGCGGCTGGGTCACGGTGCGCGACGCGGTGAAGCGCAAGGCGCCGGACGGGCTGCCGATGCCGGCGGCGATCCGCGCGGCCGAAGCGGCGGAGGCCCCGGCTGCCGAAACGCCCGTCGATGGGGGTGAGGCATGAAACAGGACGTGATCACGCTCGACGCGGCCGCGGCCGGCGAGGTGGAGCTGCCCGAGGCGCTCTTCGGCGTCGAGCCGCGCGCGGACATCCTGCACCGCGTGGTGCGCTGGCAGCTCGCCAAGCGCCAGGCGGGCACGCACAAGACCAAGTCGCGGGGCGAGCTCAGCTACTCCACGAAGAAGATCTACCGCCAGAAGGGCACCGGCGGTGCCCGCCACGGCGACCGCGCGGTCTCGCAGTTCCGCCACGGCGGCACCACCAAGGGCCCGGTCGTGCGCAGCCATGCGCATGATCTGCCGAAGAAGGTGCGTGCGCTGGGGCTGAAGATGGCGCTCTCGGCCAAGGCGCAGGCGGGCGAGCTCGTCGTCGTGGACAGTGCCGCGCTGCCGGAGGCGAAGACCAAGGTGCTCGCGCAGAAGGCCGAGAACCTCGGCTGGAAGCGCGCGCTCGTGATCGACGGGGCGGAGCTCGACGGCAATTTCGAGCTTGCCTCGCGCAATCTCGAGAGCGTGCAGGTGATCCCCGGCGCGGGCGCCAATGTGTACGACATTCTGAAGCACGAGACGCTGGTGCTGACCAAGGCGGGGCTCGAGACGATCGTCGCGCGCCTCTCGCCCGCGGCGGCCCCGGCAGCCGAGGAGGCGGTTGAGGCATGACCGAGAAGGCCGAGCTCTACGAGGTTCTGCGCAAGCCGATCATCACCGAGAAGGCGACCATGGCCTCCGAGGCCAACGCGGTCGTGTTCGAGGTGGCGAAGTCGGCCACCAAGCCGCTGATCAAGGAAGCGGTCGAGACGCTCTTCGGCGTCAAGGTGAAGGCCGTCAACACGCTGCGCACCGCCGGCAAGGTGAAGCGCTTCCGCGGCCGCATCGGCCAGCGGAACGAGGTGAAGAAGGCATATGTGACCCTCGAGGAGGGGCACATGATCGACGTGACAACGGGCCTCTGAGCATCGCTCGGACGTCTCAGCAAAGCGGAAGACAGAAAGCATGGCGTTAAGAACCTACAAGCCGATGACGCCGGGCCAGCGCGGGCTGGTTCTGATCGACCGTTCGGAGCTGTGGAAAGGCCGTCCCGAGAAGACCCTCACCCAGGGTCTCACCAAGAAGGGCGGGCGCAACAACACCGGGCGGATCACGGCGCGCAGGATCGGCGGCGGAGCGAAGCGGCTCTACCGGATCGTGGACTTCAAGCGGCGCAAGTTCGATGTGCCCGCGACCGTGGAGCGGATCGAGTACGACCCGAACCGGACCGCCTTCATCGCACTCATCCAGTATGAGGACGGCGAGCGGGCCTATATCCTGGCGCCGCAGCGCCTCGGCGTGGGCGACACGGTGGTTGCGGGCCGCAAGACCGATGTGAAGCCGGGCAATGCGATGCCGTTCTCCGGCATGCCGATCGGCACCATCGTGCACAATATCGAGCTGAAGGCGGGCAAGGGCGGCCAGGTTGCGCGCTCGGCCGGCGCCTATGCGCAGTTCGTCGGCCGCGATGGCGGCTATGCGCAGATCCGCCTCTCCTCGGGCGAGCTCCGGATGGTGCGCCAGGAATGCATGGCGACGGTGGGGGCGGTCTCGAACCCGGACCACTCGAACCAGAACTTCGGCAAGGCCGGGCGCATCCGCCACTACGGCAAGCGCCCCGCGGTGCGCGGTGTGGCCATGAACCCGATCGATCACCCCCATGGTGGCGGTGAGGGCCGGACCTCGGGCGGTCGCCATCCGGTGACCCCCTGGGGCAAGCCTACCAAGGGCCGCAAGACCCGCAACAACAAGACCACCGATCGCCTGATCATCCGCTCGCGCCACGCGCGGAAGAAGAAGTAAGAGGACCTGAGGGATGCCACGTTCCGTCTGGAAGGGTCCGTTCGTCGACAGCTACGTGCTGAAGAAGGCACAAAAGGTGCGCGAGTCGGGCCGCAACGAAGTCATCAAGATCTGGTCGCGCCGCTCGACCATTCTGCCGCAGTTCGTGGGCCTCACTTTCGGGGTTCATAACGGGCAGAAGCACATCCCGGTGAATGTCACCGAAGAGATGATCGGGCACAAGTTCGGCGAGTTCGCGCCGTCGCGCACCTATTACGGCCATATGGCCGACAAGAAGGCCAAGCGGAGGTAATCGCGATGGGCAAGGAGAAGAACCCGCGCCGCGTCGCGGAGAACGAAGCGATGGCCATGAACCGCATGCTGCGGGTCAGCCCCCAGAAGCTGAACCTGGTGGCCGCGATGATCCGCGGCAAGCCGGTGGACAAGGCGCTGGCCGAGCTGACCTTCTCCAAGAAGCGCATCGCCGAGGACGTGAAGAAGACGCTGCAGTCCGCCATCGCCAACGCCGAGAACAATCACGGCCTCGATGTGGACGAGCTGATCGTCGCCGAGGCGCATGTAGGCAAGAACATGGTGCTGAAGCGCGGCCGCCCACGGGCGCGCGGCCGGTTCGGACGCATCCTGAAGCCGTTCAGCCAGCTCACCATCAAGGTGCGCCAGGTTGAAGAGGAAGGGGCCTGATGGGACACAAAGTAAATCCGGTCGGCCTGCGCGTCGGCATCAACCGTACGTGGGACAGCCGCTGGTTCGCGGATGGCGCGGAATACGGGCAGCTCCTGCATGAGGACCTGCGCATCCGCGACTTCATCCGCAAGGAGTGCGCCCAGGCCGGTGTGAGCCGCGTGACGATCGAGCGGCCGCATAAAAAGTGCCGCGTCACGATCCACACCGCGCGCCCCGGCGTCATCATCGGCAAGAAGGGCGCGGATATCGAGAAGCTGCGCAAGAAGGTGGCGGCGCTGACCCCTTCGGAGCTGCATCTCAACATCGTCGAGATCCGCCGCCCCGAGCTCGATGCCCAGCTGGTGGCGGAGAACGTCGCCCAGCAGCTCGAGCGCCGCGTGAGCTTCCGCCGTGCCATGAAGCGCGCGGTGCAGAACTCGATGCGCATGGGTGCGCTCGGCATCCGCATCAACTGCGCCGGCCGGCTCGGCGGGGCGGAGATCGCGCGGACGGAATGGTATCGCGAGGGCCGTGTGCCGCTCCATACGCTCCGCTCCGATGTGGACTACGCACTCGCGGAGGCCTCGACCGCCTACGGGATCATCGGGATCAAGGTCTGGATCTTCAAGGGCGAGGTCATGGAGCACGATCCCTCCGCGCGCGACCGGCGCGAGAGCGAGATGCAGGAAGGCGGCGCGGGGCGTCCCGGCGGCGGGCGCGATCGCCGTGACCGGGATCGCGATCGCGATCGCGACCGCTGAGAGGACTGAGAGATGCTTTCCCCGAAACGCACGAAGTTCCGCAAGCAGCACAAGGGCCGGATCCACGGCCTCTCGAAGGGCGGCACGGATCTCAACTTCGGCAGCTACGGCCTCAAGGCCGTGACGCCGGAGCGGGTGACCGCGCGCCAGATCGAGGCGGCCCGCCGTACCATGACGCGCCACATGAAGCGTCAGGGCCGCGTGTGGATCCGCATCTTCCCGGATGTGCCGGTGACGCAGAAGCCCACCGAGGTCCGCATGGGTAAGGGCAAGGGCTCCGTCGAGTACTGGGCGGCCAAAGTAAAGCCCGGCCGTATCATGTTCGAGATTGACGGCGTACCCGAGCCTGTGGCACGTGAAGCGCTCCGACTCGCAGCGATGAAACTGCCTGTTCAGACGCGGGTCGTGGTCAAGGAAGACTGGTAAGGATCGGGGCCTCGGCCAAAGGGTCGGGGCCAATCGGTTTTGATGCATGATGCCGCCAGGGGGCGGCATATCTGTCAAAGGAGACGGCGCGATGAATGCAACGGAGCTGCGCGCGAAGACGCCGGAGGAGCTGCGTACAGCCCTCGAGGCGCTGCGCAAGGAGGCGTTCAACCTGCGCTTCCAGGCGGCCACCGGCCAGCTCGAGAATACCGCGCAGATGCGCACCGTGCGCCGGGATGCGGCGCGCGTGAAGACCATCCTCAACGAGAAGGCCCGCGACGCAGCGGCGGGCGCGGCGGAGAGCGCGTAATGCCGAAGCGAATTCTGCAGGGCACGATCGTCAGCGACAAGAACGAGCAGACCGTCACGGTTCTGGTCGAGCGTCGCTTCACGCATCCGGTTCTGAAAAAGACCATCCGGAAGTCGAAGAAGTATCGCGCGCATGACGCCGAGAACAGCTTCAAGGCCGGTGAGACGGTGCGCATCCGCGAGTGCGCGCCCCTGTCGAAGAGCAAGCGCTGGGAGGTGATCGAGCGGGTTTCCTGAGCTCGAGCACACCCAGCTCGTCGAAACCGCGGGGCTGCCTGATGGGCCGGTCTCCGCAGGTCGGGAGAGCAGACTATGATCCAGATGCAATCCAATCTGGACGTCGCCGACAATTCCGGCGCGAAACGCGTCCAGTGCATCAAGGTGCTCGGCGGCGCGAAACGGAAATATGCGAGCGTCGGTGACATCATCGTCGTCTCCATCAAGGAGGCGATCCCGCGCGGCCGCGTGAAGAAGGGCGATGTCCGCAAGGCCGTCATCGTGCGCACCGCCAAGGAAGTGCGCCGCGACGACGGCACCGCGATCCGCTTCGACCGCAACGCCGCGGTGATCCTCAACAACAACAACGAGCCGATCGGCACCCGCATCTTCGGCCCGGTGGTGCGCGAGCTGCGCGCCAAGAACTTCATGAAGATCATCAGCCTTGCGCCGGAGGTGCTCTGATGGCCGCCAAGCTCAAGAAGGGTGACCGCGTCGTGGTGCTCACGGGCCGCGACAAGGGCAAGGAAGGCGAGATCACGCAGGTGATGCCGAAGGATGCGCGCGCGCTGGTCTCGGGCATCAACATGGTGACCCGCCACACGCGCCAGTCCGCGCAGTCCCAGGGCGGACGGATCCAGAAAGAAGCGCCGATCGCGATCTCCAACATCGCGCTGGTCGATCCCAAGGAGGGCGGTCCGACCCGTGTCGGCTTCCGCATCCAGGAGGACGGCACGAAGGTGCGCTTCGCCAAGAAGTCGGGGGAAGTGATCGATGGCTGACGGTTCGACCTATATCCCGCGCCTGCGCACCGTTTATCGCGAGACCATCCGTCCCGCGATGAAGGAGGAGTTCGGCTACAAGAACGACATGATGATCCCCGCCCTCGACAAGGTGGTGATCAATATGGGCGTCGGCGAAGCCGTGGGCGACAGCAAGAAGATCCGTGCCGCGCATGACGACCTGATGCGCATCGTCGGCCAGAAGCCGATCATCACCAAGGCCAAGAAGTCGATCGCCGGCTTCAAGGTCCGTGAGGAGATGCCGCTCGGCGTGAAAGCGACGCTGCGCCGCGAGCGCATGTACGACTTTCTGGATCGTCTGATCACCATCGCCATGCCGCGCATCCGCGACTTTCGCGGCGTGAACGGCAAGAGCTTCGACGGCCGCGGCAACTTCGCCATGGGCATCCGCGAGCACATCGTCTTCCCCGAGATCGAGTACGACAAGATCGATCAGATGTGGGGAATGGACATCATCATCTGCACCACGGCGCGCACCGACGCCGAGGCGAAGGCACTGTTGAAGCATTTCAACGTGCCGTTCCGGAACTGAGCGCGGAGGGACGAGACATGGCCAAGGTAGGCATGATCGAGCGCGAGAAGAAGCGCCAGCGCTTGGTGAAGAAGTACGCCGAGAAGCGCGCTGCACTGAAGGAAATCGCGAAGGACGGCGAGCGGAGCATGGAGGAGCGGTTCAAGGCCAGGCTGAAGCTGGCCAAGCTGCCGCGCAACTCCTCGCCGTCGCGGCTGCACAACCGCTGCGAGGTCTCGGGTCGCCCGAAGGCCTATTATCGCAAGCTGCGCATGAGCCGTATCGCGCTCCGGGACCTGGCTTCCATCGGCCAGATCCCGGGCATGGTGAAATCGAGCTGGTGAGGGGACGCGCATGAGCATGAACGATCCGCTCGGCGATATGCTGACCCGCATTCGCAACGCCCAGCAGCGTCAGAAGTCGTCCGTCCGCACGCCAGCCTCCAAGCTGCGCGGCTGGGTGCTCGATGTGCTGCAGGACGAGGGCTACATCCGCGGCTACGAGCGTCACGAGCCCGAGCCGCACAAGCCGGAATTCGAGATCCAGCTCAAGTATTTCGACGGGCAGCCGGCGATCCGCGAGCTGAAGCGCTTTTCCACCCCGGGCCGGCGCGCCTATTCGGGTTCCAAGGCGATCCCGCAGGTGCGCAACGGTCTCGGCGTCGCGATCGTTTCGACCAATCGCGGTGTCATGTCGGACACGCGGGCACGCGCCGAGAATGTCGGCGGCGAAGTGCTCTGCACCGTGTTCTGAGGAGGCTCTGATGTCGCGCATTGGCAAGAAGCCCGTCACCGCACCCAAGGGGGTGGAGTACAAGGTGAGCGGGCAGACCGTGGAGGCGAAGGGGCCGAAGGGCACGCGCAGCTTCACGGCGACGGACGACGTGGATATCGCGGTCGACGGCAACGAGGTGAAGGTGACCCCGCGGGGCAACTCGAAGCGCGCCCGTCAGCAATGGGGCATGGCCCGCACGATGATCCACAATCTTGGCGTGGGTCTGACCGAGGGTTTCACCAAGGAGCTTGAGCTTCAGGGCGTCGGCTACCGTGCGCAGGTCCAGGGCAAGACCCTGAAGATGGCGCTTGGCTACAGCCACGACGTGGAGTTTCCGATCCCCGAGGGCATCAACATCGCCTGCCCGAAGCCGACTGAGATCATCATCACCGGCGCGGACCAGCAGCAGGTCGGCGAGACGGCCGCGAAGATCCGGGACTGGCGGCGCCCCGAGCCCTACAAGGGCAAGGGCATCCGCTACAAGGGCGAGTTCATCTTCCGCAAGGAAGGCAAGAAGAAGTAAGGAACGCGACACATGGCTAAGAGCAAGCGAGACTTGTTTGTGAAGCGCCGTCTGCGCGTTCGCAACAAGCTGAAGAAGATGGCGGGGGACCGGCTGCGCATGTCGGTGCATCGCTCGTCCAAGAACATCTCGGTGCAGATCATCGACGACCGTGCGGGCGTGACGCTCGCGGCGGCTTCGAGCCTGGAGCCGGGTCTTGGCGTTGTCGGCAAGAACAATTGCGAGGCCGCCGCGAAGGTGGGCACCGCGATCGCCGAGCGCGCGAAGGCCAAGGAGATCGAGAGCGTCTATTTCGACCGCGGCGGCTTCATCTTCCACGGCAAGGTGAAAGCGCTGGCCGATGCCGCCCGAGAGGGCGGCCTGAAATTCTGAGGAGGTTCTGATGGCTGAACGGGATGGGCGCCGCGAGCGCCGCGACCGCCGGGATCGCGACGACGATCGCGAGCCGGAATTCGCCGACCGCCTCGTGGCGATCTACCGCGTCTCCAAGACGGTGAAGGGCGGTAAGCGCTTCGGCTTCGCGGCGCTCGTGGTCGTCGGCGACCAGAAGGGCCGCGTGGGCTTCGGCTCGGGCAAGGCCAAGGAGGTGCCGGAGGCGATCCGCAAGGCCACCGAGGAGGCCAAGCGCACGCTGATCCGCGTGCCGCTGCGCGAGGGGCGCACGCTCCACCACGACGTGGCCGGCCGCCACGGCGCAGGCCGCGTGGTGATGCGCTCGGCGCCCTCGGGCACCGGCATCATCGCGGGCGGTCCCTGCCGTGCCGTGTTCGAGATGCTGGGGGTGCAGGACGTCGTGGCCAAGTCCACCGGCAGCCAGAACCCCTACAACATGATCCGCGCCACCTTCGACGGCCTGCGCAACGAATACTCCCCGCGCCAGGTCGCCTCGCGCCGCGGCAAGAAGGTGTCCGACATCCTTCCGCCGAAGGACGAGCCGCGCGGCGAGACGGCGCCGGCCGAGGCCGCCGCAGAACCGACGGAGGCCTGATCCCATGGCCAAGACCATCGTCGTGAAGCAGATCGGCAGCCCGATCCGCCGCCCCGCCGTGCAGCGCCAGACGCTGATCGGCCTCGGGCTCAACAAGATGCACCGCACGCGGGAACTGGAGGACACCCCCTCCGTCCGCGGCATGGTGAATTCGATCCCGCATCTCGTCGAGATCGTCGAGGAGCGGGGCTGACCGGCCGGCGGGGCCCGTCCCCGCCGCCGCAACAGAAGCCGAGGGCGCGGGAGCGGACGCATTGTCCCGCGGGTCCGGCAAGGAGGAATGCGTCATGAGACTGAACGAACTGCGCGACAATCCGGGCGCGGCGAAGAAGAAGAAGCGCGTCGGCCGCGGCCCTGGCTCGGGCATCGGCAAGATGGGCGGGCGCGGCATCAAGGGCCAGAAGTCCCGCTCGGGCGTGGCGATCAAGGGCTTCGAGGGCGGCCAGATGCCGCTCCACCGCCGCCTGCCGAAGCGCGGCTTCAACAACCCCTTCGCCAAGGACTTCGCGGTCACCAATCTCGGCTCGATCCAGCGCTTCATCGAGGCGGGCAAGATCGACGCCGCGCAGCCGATCACCGAGGACGCGCTGGTGGCCTCCGGCCTCGTGCGCCGCAAGCTCGACGGTATCCGCGTGCTCGGCAAGCCGCTCCTCGACGATGAGGGCAACGCCAAGCCGCTGCCGCAGGGCCTCACCATCCAGGTGACCGGTGCCTCCAAGGGCGCGATCGAGACGGTTGCGGCCGCCGGCGGCACGCTGACCGTCGCCGCCCCGGCCGAGGACGCTCCGGCGGCCTGAGCACCGACCGACTGCGGCCGCGCGGCGGCTTGCAACCGTCGCGCAGTCGCTTTACCTGCATTGAGAACGCGTTCCACCGAGCGGTGACGCGGCAAGGGGAGCGCGACGCCCATGGCATCAGCCGCCGAGCAGATGGCCGCGAATATGAGCTGGCAGGCCTTTTCGAAGGCCAAGGATCTGCAGAACCGCATCCTGTTCGCGATCGGGCTGCTCATCGTCTACCGCGTCGGCACCTTCATTCCGATGCCCGGCATCGATGTGGAGCAGCTGCGCCTCTTCATGGAGCAGACGCAGGGCGGCATCATCGGCGTCTTCAACATGTTCGCCGGCGGTGCGGTGGGTCGCATGGCGATCTTCGCCCTCGGCATCATGCCGTACATCTCCGCCTCGATCATCATGCAGCTGATGACCTCGATGGTACCCGAGCTCGAGAAGCTCAAGAAAGAGGGCGAGAGCGGACGCAAGAAGATCAACCAGTACACCCGCTACGGCACGGTGTTCCTGGCCACCGTCCAGGCCTATGGCATCTCCGTCGGGCTGGAGGGGCAGGGGCTCGCGCTGGATCCGGGCGCGTTCTTCCGCGCCTCCGC
>JBCBWF010000209.1:0-8689 GCA_039817245.1 Pseudomonadota bacterium
GATGTGGTCCGAGAGGTCGTGGTCGAAGCTTCGCAGGATCCGCGCCCCGCGATAGGCCAGCACCGTCTCCACGCCGAGCCCGTTCAGGATCCCGGCGAACTCGCAGGCGATATAGCCGCCGCCGAGCACCAGCGCGCGGCGCGGCCGGCCCGGCAGATCGAAGATCTCGTTCGAGGTGATCGCGTGCTCATGGCCGGGGAAGGGCGGCACATAGGGCGCGCCGCCGGTGGCGATCAGGATATGGCGCGTGCGAAACCGCCGCCCGTCCGCCAGCGCCACCGTGTGCGGATCGGCGACCATGGCGCGCATCGCGAAGGTCTCCGCGCCGGCGGCGCGCACATTCTTGTCGTAGATCCCCTCGAGGCGGGTGATCTCCGTCTCCTTGGCGGCGACGAGCGTCGGCCAATCGTGGCTCGATGCGCCCACCTGCCAGCCGAAGCCCGCGGCATCCTCGAAATGCTCGGAATAGCTCGAGGCGTAGACCATCAGCTTCTTCGGCACGCAGCCGCGGATCACGCAGGTGCCGCCGAAGCGGAACTCCTCGGCGACGGCGACGCGCGCGCCCATCTGCGCGGACATGCGCGCGGCCCGCACGCCGCCCGAGCCACCGCCGATCACGAAGAGGTCGTAGTCGAAATCCGCCATGCCGCGCTCCCATTCTCCGCCCCGGCCCGCAACCGGATATCTGCCAAGGTCCGGAACCGGATGCCTTTCCCCGTCTCGTCCCGGGTCCCGAGCCTTGTCCCGGGCCTTGTCTCAGGCCGTGTCCATGGCCGGATCCGCACCCGCTCCCCGGCCCCGTTCTCCGACGGACCGCGCGGCCGGGCCCCGCTTCGGTCGCCGACGCTCAATCCGAAGGCCCGCCCTATACAGCCCGTCGCCGATCCCCCAGAGCCCTCGCCCATCGGCGCGCGCAGAACAACCCGGACGTGGCGATAAAGTCGACGCGCCCCGCCTCCGCCCCGCCTCCGCCCCGCCCCAGTCACCACCCCAGCCACCCGGCAACCGTCAGGGAGGTCCCGGGTCAAGCCCGGGACAGCCTCGCAGCCCGGCCGCCCCACCCCGGCGCCGCGCTGCTCTGTGCCGCAGCGGATCGTCCGGACGCGCTCGAAGCCGCGTGCCCCCAGCCGGCCGGGCCGATGTCGCGCCGCCGGCGATCTCGGGCCGCGCGCCTCCCGGTCGAGAGGCGGCTCTCCGGGCGACAGGGCCGCCGCGCCCGCGCGCTATACAACGGCCGGGCCGGTTCGGTCGGCCGGCAGCCGACCGGCGCCGCGCCGAGACCGGTGCACGGGCACACCGGCGGGAGGGACGAGGACGCCGGGGTCACGCGCCTGCGACACCGGATACCGGGGAGGCGTGAGCCGCATCGCGTCCGTTCCGGCGCCCGCCGCAGAGCCCGTCCGGGCGAGGCAGCCTCGCTCGGCTGCCCCGGCCGGGTCGCCTGCGTCGCGTGACCGCTCCCTGGCCCGATCCCGGCACGCCCCTGGAACACCGCAGTCCGCGCGTGGCGCGCCTGGACGGGCGGTCAGGCGGGGCGGCCGGTCAGGTGGGGCCGGCGATCAGGCGGGGCGGGTGCGTTCGGTCACCGTGCCGTCCGTGTGCCCGATCACCGTGGCCGAGGCGATGTCGAGGAAGAGGCCCGTCTCCACCACCCCGGGGATGTCGAGCAGCGCGCGGTCCAGCGCCTCCGGGTCCCCGATCCGGTCGAGGTTGAGATCGAGGATCTCATGCCCCTCATCCGTCACGAACAGCCCCCGCTCGTCGCGCCGCCGGGTGATCTCCCGCGCATCCACGTCCTGGCGCTCGAGCACCGCGGCCACCCGGGCCAGCGTCGCCTCCGCCCCGAAGCGCACGATCTCAACCGGCAGCGGGAAGGCGCCGAGGGTGTCCACCTCCTTCGAGCGGTCCGCGATCACGACCATCCGCGCCGAGGCCGCCGCCACGATCTTCTCGCGCAGGAGCGCACCGCCGCCGCCCTTGATGAGCCGCAGGGCGGGATCGACCTCGTCCGCCCCGTCCACGGTCATGTCGAGCTCCGGCACCGTCTCGAGGCTGGTCAGCGCGATCCCCAGCCCGCTCGCCTGCGCGCCGGTGGCGATGGAGGTGGGCACGCCCATCAGCCGCAGCCCCTCGCGATCCATCCGCTCCGCCAGCAGCGCCACGAAGATCGCCGCCGTCGAGCCGGTGCCGAGGCCGAGCACCATCCCGTCCCGCACCATCTCCACCGCCCGCGCGGCTGCGGCGCGCTTGGCCGCCTGGCTGTCCCCCACCGCGGGCGGCGGTGCCTGAAGCCCATCATCCGTCATTTCACGCTCCTTCCCGCTGCCGGCGGCAGCCCCGAATTCCGACCCACCATTCGGCGTTTCGCTACCATGTCATGCTTAACGGGACCAGAACGTGGCACCCCAGCCAGCACCGCCCGGCCCCCCCCAGGCCCGAGACCCGACGCCCGCGCCTCCGCGGGGCGTAGACGGCGCCGGAGCGGTCGCATATGGAGGGCTCGCCCGCCGGGCGCGCGGTAGATCGGCCACAGCCCCGGCGCGCCACCCCGCCGCCGGGCACCGGATCCCAGCGGAGCGCATGCGATGTTCCTCAGCCTCTTCGACATCTTCAAGGTGGGCATCGGCCCCTCCTCCTCGCACACCATGGGCCCCATGGTGGCGGGCGCGCGCTTTCTCGCGGCGCTGCGCGGCGGGGCCGAGCCGATCCCCGGTGCGCGCGCGCCCGCCCGGCTCGGCGTGCGCCTGCACGGCTCGCTCGCCTTCACCGGCAAGGGGCATGCGACGGACCGCGCCGCCCTCCTCGGCCTCGCCGGCTTCGAGCCCGCCAGCTTCGACGCCGCTCGCGCCGCCGAGGCCGAGGCCGCCATCCGCGCCGAGCGCCGCATCGAGATCGACGGCCTCGGCCCCCTCGCCTTCGACCCGGACACCGATCTGGTCTTCGACTTCGGTCCGCCGCTTCAGCCCCACACCAACGGCATGGTCCTCTCCGCCTGGGACGCGGACGGCAACCTGCATATGCGCGAGACCTATTTCTCCATCGGCGGCGGCTTCGTGCTGACCGAGGCGGAGCTCGCCGCCCAGGCCGCCGGCGACCGCCCCGCCAGCCCCGAGGGGCGCGACGTGCCCTACCCCTTCGCCACCGCAGCCCAGATGCTCGACATGGCCACGGCCTCCGGCCACAGCATCGCCGAGATGAAGCGCGCCAACGAGGAGACCCGCCTCGGCCGCGCCGCCCTCGATGCGGGCATCGACCGGATCTGGGGCGTGATGGAGGCCTGCATCGACCGCGGCATGGCCACCGCCGGCATCCTGCCGGGCGGGCTCAATGTGCGCCGCCGCGCCATGGGCATCCGCGAGAGCCTGGAGGCCGAGCGCGGCCGCAACCTCGCCCAGCCCCATGTGGCGAACGACTGGCTCTCGGTCTATGCCATGGCGGTGAACGAGGAGAACGCCGCCGGCGGCCAGGTCGTCACCGCGCCCACCAACGGCGCGGCCGGCGTCTTCCCCTCCGTCTGCCGCTACTACCGCGACCATGTGGTGGGCGCGACCCATGCGGGGCTGCGCGAGATGTTCCTCACCGGCGCGGCCATCGGCGGGCTCATCAAGCACAACGCCTCGATCTCCGGGGCCGAGTGCGGCTGCCAGGCGGAGGTGGGCTCGGCCTCCGCCATGGCCGCCGCGGGGCTGTGCGCGGCCATGGGCGGCACGCCCGAGCAGGTGGAGAACGCCGCAGAGATCGCCCTCGAGCACCATCTCGGCATGACCTGCGACCCGGTGAAGGGCCTCGTCCAGGTGCCCTGCATCGAGCGCAACGGCCTGGGCGCCATCAAGGCCGTCTCCGCCGCCTCGCTCGCGCTGCGCGGCGATGGCGGCCATATCGTCTCGCTCGACGCCTGCATCCGGACCATGCGCGACACCGGCCGCGACATGAGCGAGAAATACAAGGAGACCTCCCTCGGCGGCCTCGCCGTCAACGTCCCCGAGTGCTGAGGCGGCCCGAACCTCCCCGAAATGCGCCCCCCGAACGCCCTCCCGGAACGCCGAGCAGCTCGCCGCGTTTTCCCGGCAGAGGCCCGCACCTGCGGCGCCGCCTCGCAAAGCTGACGCAGTGGCCCGGGCAGATCCCGCGCCGCCTCCCGGCACTGCACGTCAGTCGCGCCGCCAATAAAACCCGCGTCAGCGGCAGTTGACGATCGCGATATCCGACTAAGCCGCGCGCCGTTCACGAAATCGCGCTCCACCGCGATTTTTCGCCCCCGCATCCCTGCGGAACCAATCCGGTCAGGCACAGTTGACTCAAATGCCCACAGCATTCGAGGCAATATTCCAGCCTGCCACCCCCCGAAATCTGCCCAAATCACACCCCATCACGCAAGGGTGATCGGTCGTCATTTGGCGGAATCGAACAACTCTGCGCTTCACTTTCGCGTGCAAGGAACTTGCAAGCTTGCCTGCGACAGGGACGACAACAGAACGCGAGACCGCCCTGGCGCGTTTACCCACCCCATCGTGCCCCCCGGCCCGGCCGCGGCGCACGCCTGACCACCATTGAGGGAAGACGGAGCCATGGAAGAAGAAGACATGATCCCCGGCATCACCGTAGACGGCACCGATGGAACCGACGAGCTCGTCGGCGATGCCGGCGACGACGTGATCGGCGGCGGCGAGGGCGACGACCTGCTCGCCGGCGGCGACGGCGCGGACACTCTCGAAGGCGGCGACGGTGCGGACACCCTGCGCGGCGACGCGCTCGGCGCGGGCACCGCGATCACCATCACGGTCACCAACACCCTCGGCGAGGGCGGCACCTTCGTCACGCCGGTCTGGTTCGGCTTTCACGACGGCACGAGCTTCGATCTGTTCGATATCGGCGGCGTCTCCAGCGCGGGGCTCGAGAGCCTCGCCGAGGATGGCGCGACCGACACGATCGACGCCGAGTTCGCCGCCGCCACCGGCGCGGCCGGCACCTCCGGCGTGATCCTCGGCGGCGAGGGCGTGGCCGCGGGCCCGATCGATCCGGGCGAGGTCGCCACCATCGCGCTCGATGTGGACGCCGATGCCGTCGGCGAGGGCTTCTTCACCTGGGCGACCATGGTGATCCCCTCCAACGACGCCTTCCTCGCGGTGCCGGACGACGCGCTCGCCGACCCGATCTTCGACGAGGACGGCAACTTCATCGGCCCGCTCACCATCGAGCGCTTCGGCACGGATGTGCTCGATGCGGGCACCGAGGTGAATGACGAGATCGAGGCCGCCTTCCTCAACCAGACCGGCCCCGATACCGGCACGGACGAGAACGGCACCGTCGCGCTCCATCCCGGCTTCAACGGCTCGGTCGCCAATCCGGACGGGCTCGAGGTCAACGTGCTCGGCGGCACCACCGCCCCCGGCGCCGTGATCGACCCCGTGGCGGGCGACTTCACCGTCGATGGCGGCTCGGGCCAGCTCCTGGAGATCGTGATCGACGTCCTCGGCGGCGCGGACGACACGCTGAACGGCGGCGCCGGCGACGACACGCTCGAGGGCGGCGCGGGCAACGACACCTTCGTGCTCGAGGACGGCACCGGCACCGACACCATCCTCGACTTCACCTCCGGCGACGTGCTCGATCTCTCCGATTTCGGCTTCGCCGACATCACCGCCCTGATCGCGGCGTCGAGCGAGACCGACGGCACCACCACCATCGCGCTCGACGAGGACGACAGCGTCATCCTCGAAGGCGCCGGCATCGAGGCCCTGACCGACGACGCCGTCATCCTCGAGGCCACCGACGATGGCGATGGCGATGGCGACGGGGATGGCGACGGCGACGGTGATGGGGACGGCGACGGTGATGGGGACGGCGATGGCGATGGAGACAGCGACGGCGGCGACGCCGGTAGCGACACCCTGACCGGCACCGACGGCGACGACACCCTCGAGATCGTCGACGACACCACCGCCGTCTCCGGCGGCGCGGGCGACGACACCGCCGTCTTCGCCAGCACCCTCGCCGCGGCCACCATCGCGCCCGCCACCGGCGGCTTCGACGTGACCACCGGCGATCAGACCGTCAGCGTCACCGGCGTCGAGAGCTTCGTCTTCACCGACGCCACGCTCGAGGTCGACACCAGCGACGCCGCCGCCTCGGTCGCCCGGCTCTACCTCTCCGCCTTCGACCGCGACGGCGACCCGGCCGGCCTCACCTTCTGGACCGGTGTCGCGGCAAGCGAGGGCATCGGCGTCGTGGCCGACGCCTTCGTGCAGGACACCGAGTTCACCGATGTCTTCGGCGTCGACCCCGAGGGCGAGGCCTTCGTGTCGGATGTCTACACCTCGGTCCTGGAGCGCGAAGCCGACCCCGACGGCCTCGCCTTCTGGACCAGCGCACTGGAGAGCGACGATTTCGGCACCGGCGACTTCATCGCAGCGGTGTCGGAGAGCGACGAGCACGCGGCCCTCGTGGCCGACGCCACGGATGATGGCGTCCTGCTCCTCGCCTGATCGAAACTCCCGATCCGCGCGCGTCCCGCGGGCGGATCAAGCCTCAGCATGCGAAGCATCCGCCCGCGGAGCGCGGGCGGATCGATCTGCACCCTAAGGATCCGCCCGCAGCCCGCGGGCGGGTCTCCACTCAGGGCGCCGCGGCGCTCAGTCGGCCGCCTTCGGCCAGGGCGCGAACGGCCAGGGCCGGCGATCGGCCGCACAGGTCAGGAAGCGCGAGGTCTCCCGCGTCCACTCCGCCAGCGAGGCTCCGAACTCCGCCAGATACCGGTTCGGCGTCCCGAAGATCAGAAGGGCCAGGAACTGCACGACGGCGAACAGCGTGTGCAGGCTCTGCACCAGGCTGAAGGCCACCACGAAGAGCAGCATGTAGCCGCCCCGCATCCAGGTGTTGCGGTCGCGAAAGCCGCCCGCGCCGCCGGCTTCGCCATCGCTGCCAGTGCCGCTACCAGTGTTCACCGTCTCGTTCGCTGCCATTGGAAGTCTCCCTATCCCGCACCGCGCCGCGCGCGCCGAGAGGCCGGCCCGAAGGGCCGCCAAGGCCGCGCCGGCTGCGGGGGCGTTGCTGTTTGCCGTGCCGGTGAAGTGCGCATCCGCCCGCTCCGCATCAAGAGCCCGTGAACCGAATTCCGGCCCGGCGTGACGCCCTCCCCGGCGCCCCCCGGTGCCAAACGACGGTGCCATCCGGGGCGGCCCACCGGCCGATCCGCATCCCAAGATCGCGAAATCCGCGCCGTCCCCGGGATGGCCGCAGCCCCGCCACGCGCAGCCGCGCGCCTCAGCCCGCCTGCGGCACCAGCGCAGCCCGCAAGGCGCCGAGGAAACGCGGCTCGAGCATCACGAGCGCTCCGGGGCGGTCGAACACCATCTCCACCCTCGCTGCCGCCGCGCGGTTCGAGGTGCCCACCTGCAGCCCCGGCGCCAGCGTCAGCCCGTCGAGCGGCCAGACCAGCCCCGTCGAGGGCCCGCAGCCCACCTCCAGCAGCGGGAAGACCGACACCCGCGCCCCCGCCTCCAGCGCCAGCGAAAGCCGCTGCCCGGGCGGGGCCAGCGCCATCGCCTCCTCCTCGCCCAGCAGCAGCACGGTCTTCTCGGGATAGCGCAGCAGCGCATGGAACACCGCCAGCATGTGGTCCACCCGCCGCCCGGTGAAGCCGATCGCCACGTAGTAAGGCGCGGTGCTGCTGTAGAGGCATTTCTCGAAATCGGTGCTGTCCTGCTCGGCGAGGTGGTGCACCGGCACGCCCTGCCGCCGCCAGGCCGCCGCATCGGCGATGGAATCCAGATCCCCGATCACCGCATCCGGCCGGCAGCCGAGGCCCGCCAGCGCATCCGCCGCACTGTCCGCCGCGATGACGGGGCCGGCAAGGCGGCGCGCGGCCGCCAGCATCTCGGGCGTGAGCACACCGCCGCCCGCCAGGATCACGGGCTCGGCAAAACTGAGGCGCGGCGGCTCCATAGCCCTTCCATCCCGCGCCGAACCGGCCCCGTCAATCCCGCAGATCCCGTCAGCCTCCATCGGCAACCCCCCATCGGCAGCCCCCCAATCGGCAGCCCCGTCGCCAGCCTCAACCGGCCGGCGCCTGCACCGCCACCACGCCGGCGCTCCGCGCACGCACCGCCGGCGGCGCGAGCGCGGTCGCCACCGCCTCGTAGCCCGGCGTGCCCGGATAGGGGCGCACCCAGACCGGCGGGCTGTGATTGGCCGGGCAGAGGAGGATCTCCTCCCCCGCGCCCACAGCCTCCAGATCCAGGATCGCGGTGGAGCGGGTCATGAGATAGAGCGCCCGCGCCCCCTCGGGCCGGCCGCGCAGATACGCCATCAGGGCACCCTGCGTCGCCGCGTCGAGCCCCTCCTCCACGAGATCCACCACCAGCGGCCCCGTCCCCTCCAGGAGCGCGGCGAGGAGCGCGCCGAGCGCCGGTGTCGGCCGCGCTCCGTCCCCGGCCAGCCAGTCCAGCGCCCGCCGCGCGCGCGCCGCGCGCGCCGGATCCGCGGCCGGGCGCGCCTCCGCGGCCGCGGCGCCCTCCGCCCCGGCGCGCTCGAGCCCGAGAAACGCCGCGCCGGGCAGGACCTCGGCGATCCGCCGCGCCAGCCGCGTCTTCCCGCTCCCCAGCGGCCCGGTGAGGAAGGTGATCGGCGCAGGCTCCGGCAGCGCGAACCGCTCCCCGTCCCAGGGCCAGGGCAGCGAGAAGACCCGCAC
>JBCBWF010000488.1:0-3664 GCA_039817245.1 Pseudomonadota bacterium
AAGATCGCGAGGATGTAGTTGGGCACCGCGTAGCCCAGAAAGGCGATGGCCATGATCCCGGTTGACACGGCCGAGCCGCGATAGACCGCCGAATAGATCCCGAGCGGGATGCCGACGATAAGCGAGAGCAGGAATGCCGAGCCGAAGAGCCAGAGGGTGTTTCCGATCCGCTCCCCATAGATCTCGGTCACGGGGCGGAACTCTGTCAGGCTGGTCCCGAAGTTGCCTTCAAGCAGGCCGCGGACGTATTTGAGATACTGGACCGCGAGGCTTTCGTTGAGACCGAAGTACCGCTCCCAAAAGAGGTACTCGTCGTCGCTGAGACCCTCGGGGAACATGATCAGAATCGGGTCTCCCGAAAAGCGGGAGGCGAAGAAGACTGTCGTTACCACGAATGTGAGCGTGAGAAACGCTCGCGCAGTTCTGCCGAGGATGAAGATCATTTCATAACCTCAGAGAGCGCGGGCGAGAATCGCCGCGGTTTGAATCGGTTGATAGTTCTAGAATAGTGGAATGAAGTGACAGCTTCATAACAGCCGCCCGCGCTTTGGGCACTTCAATTGGTGTTACCGGGGCCGCGAAAGGGCGCTTCGGCGACCTTGTAGTAGCCATGACGGGCGCCGCGGGTCCAGTTGCGCAGGTCCATGTTGATCATGTCGTCCGGCTCGACGACCTCGGCGGTGTAGCTCTCGCCCTCGAAGCTGAAGGAGACGAAGCCGACCCAGGGCTCCCCGCCCCAGGCAGCACTCTTCGGGCCGGTGGACGTGAAGGCGGTGCCCGGCGCCCAGATATGCTCGATGCCCGCGAAGCGCATGCGCTTGAAGCGGTGCAGATGCCCGCTGGCGACGAAGCGCACGCCGCCGGCCGCGAAGCGCTCGAGGAGCGCCTGACGCGGGGCCGGGAGGATCGTGGCGGAGGGCTCCACATCCGTCTCGCCGGGGCTGTGCGCGAAGAGGGGGACATGGGTGAAGACGCCCACCGGCCCGTCATGCGCGGCGAGGGCGGCGTCGATCATGGCCTCCTGCTCCTGCTCGGCCGGCAGCCCGCTCTGCAGCAGGAAGGGGTTGAGGCCGAGAAAGCGCCAGGCGCCGTGGTCGACGCTCCAGAAATCCGGGCCGAGGGCGGCGATATAGGCCTCGCGCCGCGCGGCGGTCAGGGTCTGCTCAGCCGCGACCGCCGGCGTGTAGCCCACATCGTGGTTACCCGGCAGCAGGAGCCGGACCGGGGCGGTGAGCCGCGCCATCTCGTCGGCGGCGAAGTGCAGATCGTCCGCCACAGCCGCGCCGTTGAAGGAGAGATCCCCGGTGACGATGGCGATATCGGGGTTCAGCGCATTGGCCGCCTCGCGCGCCACATCCCAGTTGTGGAAGAAGAGGGGATGCGTGCGACTGACATGCGTGTCGGACAACACGACCAACCGGAACCCAGACATCGCCGTTCCTCCCCGCGTGGCTGCAGCGTGGGATGGGGAGGTATCGAGCCTTCGTGACGCCGGCATGCGGGGCCGTGTGACAATGCGGATACGTTTTCACATGAGGCCCGCATCGGCGGCGGCGCGGGGGCCCTTACCAGCTGAAGACGCTGGGCCCCACCACGGCGCCGAGGGCGCTGACGAGGAGCACCGACACCGTATGCGCAGAGAGCGCCGCGAGCGCATCGCCGATCGGGCAGTTGAGCGTATAGGCAAGGGCCGCGATGGCGCCGGCGATGAGGCCGATGGTGGCCCCGGCCGCGCGCGGCGACGCGGGCGCGCCGCGGCGCATGACGACGCTGAGCCAGAGGAAGGGCGGGAGCGACAGGAGCCCGATGATCTCCGCGCAATGCGCGACGTGATCGGCCCGGAAGACCGTGACGCCCTCGCCCCGGCCGAGCCAGGCCATGAGCCCGACCGCGCAGAGGAGCGCTGCGAGCGGGCCGATGAGCGCGACGAGGGGTGCGGGCTCCGGCCGGGCGAGGCGGGAGGCGGCCCAGACCGCGGCCGCGGCGGTCGCGGCCCAGAAGACGACCCCGAAGGCCTCGCCCGCGCCCAGATCGGCGCGGAGCCCGTAGATCAGGGCCGAGAGCGGCACGGTGAGCACGAGCGCCATCGCCGCGGTGCGGCCGAGGCCGAGGCGCGGGCGCCCGGCGGCCGGGGTGCCCGCGGGCAGATCCGCTGCGAGGCGGCGGATGAGATCGTCGGTCCTCATCCCGCGGGCCGTGCGGATCGCCGGCCGGCCGGCGGGCCATCGCCGTCGGCGCCGCTCGCCAGCCGCGCGAGGCCGCGGTGGAAGGCGACGCGCACGGCGCCCTCGCTGATGCCGAACTGCTCGGCGCAGCCCGCGATCGACATGCCCTCGATCCCGAGGGCCGTCACGACGCTGCGCTCGCGGCGCGGCAGGACGGAGAGGTGGCGCTGCATGTCCGCGGGCAGCTCGGCCATGCGCGTCGGGAGCGGCGCCGTCACGGTCTCCGCGACGCGCTCGAGCGTGTCCGACACGATCGTCTGCCGCCGCCCCAGCCGGCGCAGGGCGTCCACCGTCTTGTAGCGGATGATCGCATCGACCCAGGGGCCGAACGGGCGCGTCGGCTCCCAGGTGTCGCGCTTCGTGTGCACGGCGACGAGCACGTCCTGGACGATGTCCTCGACCTCTTCCGCGCCCGCCCCCGCCCGGTGCACGCGCGCCCGGGCATAGGCACGCACCCGGTCGGCGATGGCCGAGAGCAGCTCCGCATAGGCCCGGCGGTCGCCGCCGAGGGCCGCGCGCATATGCGCGCTCCAGCGGGTCTCCCGCGCGTCCGGCGTCTGGTCCTCGCAGCTCATATGCGATGCATGCCACAGATCGGTGTTTCGCAGGACCACGAAGCTGTCAGGCGTCAGCGCCGCGCGATCACCTCGCCGTGAGGTCCCGTAACAGATGTGCCGCGGCGACGAATGAAGGAGGGTACGCGGCGCATCGGGGCGGCTCCCCGGGCGGCGCATTCGTTGCTGTCGATAACCGCTGAAGGGAGATCTGCCTCATGTCGACCAAGACCACGATCGTCACCGCCGCCGCCATCGCCACGGCCGTTGCCGCTGTCTCGACCGCCGCCACCACCGCGGCGCAGGCCCAGGCCAAGGAGAAGTGCTACGGCATCTCGCTCGCCGGCAAGAACGACTGCGCGGCCGGGAAGGGCACCACCTGCGCCGGCACCTCGACCATCGATTACCAGGGCAATGCCTGGACGCTGGTTCCGGCGGGCGACTGCCTGAAGTACGGTGTCGAGGAGCAGACCGCGCAGTTCGACCTGCCGGGCGACCGCAAGGGCTCGCTGCAGCCGCTCGAGCGCGACCTGCCGTCCTGATCGGCGCTCAGGCCAGCTCCGGGGCGCCTGAGAGCGCGGGGGGCTGCTGAGGAAAGTCGGGAACCGGGGCCCGCTCCCCGGTTCCGCAACCCGAGCTGGAGGTGACCGGCATGGCACCGCATCCGACGCCGCTGCCGCTCAAGGCGGGGCTGCCCTTCAAGCACAGCCACTGGCCCGAGATCGAGGCGGCCGGCGGGGCGGCGGCGTGGTTCGAGGTACATGCCGAGAACTATATGGGCGACGGCGGCCCGCCCCTGCGGATGCTGGAGGCGCTGCGCGCGCTGCGGCCGGTCTCGCTCCATGGCGTCGGCCTCTCGATCGGTGGGGAGGGGCGGCTCGACCG
>JBCBWF010000203.1:0-8766 GCA_039817245.1 Pseudomonadota bacterium
CACCCTCATCAAGATCCTCGGCGGCATCTACCGCGCCGATCGCGGCGCGGTGCGCATCGACGGCGCGCCCTACGCCCACACGCCCGGCCGCGCGGCCGCGCGCCAGGCCGTCGCCTTCATCCACCAGGATCTCGGCCTCATCGAATGGATGAGCGTCGCCGAGAACATGGCCCTCGCCCAGGGTTATGCCCGGCGCAGCGGCCTCACCGCCGCGCTGGTCGACTGGCGCGCCGCCGAGCGCCGGGCCGTCGAGGCGCTCGCCCGGGTCGACTGCCATTTTGACCCCAGCACCCGCGTCTCCGAGCTCTCGCGCACCGAGAAATCGCTCGTCGCCATCGCCCGCGCGCTCGCCGTCGACTGCGACTTCCTCGTGCTCGACGAGCCCACCGCCAGCCTGCCCGCCGACGAGGTGGAGCGCCTCTTCGCGGCCCTGCGCCCCCTCCGCGAGAAGGGCGTCGGCATGATCTATGTCTCCCACCGGCTCGACGAGGTGTTCCGCATCGCCGACCGCCTCGCGGTCCTGCGCGACGGCGCGCTCGTCGGCCTGCGCAACGTCGCCGAGACCAGCGCGGAGGAGCTCGTCAGCCTCATCGTCGGGCGCAAGACCCGCCAGATCGACCGTCCCGCCCTCGGCGAGGGCGCCCCGGTGCTCGAGGTCGACGGCCTGACCGCCGGCCCCGTCGGTCCGGTGTCGCTCACCGTCCGGCGCGGCGAGCTCCTCGGCCTCGTCGGCCTTCGCGGCGCGGGCCAGGAGCAGGTCGGGCGCAGCCTCTTCGGCGCGGGCTACGACGGCGGCACCATCCGCCTCCTCGGCAACACGCCCGATCTCTCCTCGCCGCGCGCCGCCATGCAGGCCGGCATCGGCCTCGTGGCGCGCGACCGCGTGGTCGAATCCATCGCGCCCGCCCTCAGCATCCGCGAGAACGCCTATCTCAACCCCGAGGCCAGCGGCCGCGGCCTCCTCGAGTTCCGCTCCACCGCCCGCGAGGCGCGCGACGCCGCCGCCCTCGGCCGCTCCCTCGGCCTCTCGCCCAACGATCCCGCCCTCGCCATCGAGGCGCTCTCCGGCGGCAACCAGCAGAAGGTCGTCGTCGGGCGCTGGCTCGCCACCGACCGCGCGCTCCTGATCGCCGAGGACCCCACCGCCGGCGTCGATGTGGGGGCGAAGGCGGAGATCTACGCGCTCCTCTTCGAGGCCCTGCGCTCCGGGCTCGGCGTCGTGGTCGTCTCCACCGATTTCGAGGAGGTCGCCGCCATCTGCCACCGCGCGCTCGTCTTTAGCCGCGGCCGGATCGTGGCCGATCTCGCGGGCGCCGCCCTCTCCACCGAGAGCCTCATCCAGGCCGCCTCCGCCGGCGAGGCGACCCGGGCCCCGACCTCGGCCCCGGCGCCCACATCCACATCCGCAGGAGCCTGAGCGCCATGCAGTCCATCGACTCCGATGCGCTCGAACCCACCAAGGCGGAGCTGCGCGGCCTCTCGCTCGGCGCGCGCCTCCTCCGCCTCGCGCCGGTCTACGGGCTGGTGATCCTGATGATCGGGCTCATCGCGCTCTTCTCGCTGCTCCTGCCCGACACCTTCCCCACCATGCTGAACCTGCGCGCGATCGTGTCGGACAAGGCGATCATCGCGCTCCTCTCGCTCGCCGCGATGATCCCCATGGTGGCGGGCCGCATCGATCTCACCGTCGGCTACGGCATCGTGCTCTGGCACATCCTCGCGATCTCGCTCCAGCTCATGGGCGTGCCCTGGCCGCTCGCGGTCGTCATCGTGCTCATCCTCGGCGCCCTGGTCGGCATCTGCAACGGCCTCCTCGTCGAGGTCGCCAAGATCGACGCCTTCATCGCCACCCTCGGCACCGGCACCGTGCTCTACGCGCTCGCCCTCTGGCACACCGGCGGCCGGCAGGTGGTCGGCACCCTCGATCCCGGCTTCTACGCCATCAACGGCACCTTCGTGATGGGCCTGCCGATCACCGGCTTCTACGTGCTGGCCATCACCATCGCGCTCTGGCTGGTGCTCGAATACACCCCCGTCGGCCGATATCTCTACGCCATCGGCGCCAATCCGCGCGCGGCCGAGCTCAACGGCATCCCCAAGCGCAAATTCGTCGTGGGCGCCTTCGTCTGCTCGGGCGTGCTCACGGCACTCGCCGGGGTCATCCTCGCCTCCAAGCTCCGGATCGGGCAGGCGAGCGTCGGGCTCGAATACCTGCTGCCCGCCCTCGTCGGCGCCTTTCTCGGCTCCACCACCATCAAGCCCGGGCGCGTGAATGTCTGGGGCACCATCGTCGGCGTCGCCATCCTCGCGGTCGGCATCTCCGGCATCCAGCAGTTCGGCGGCTCGTTCTGGGTCGAGCCCATGTTCAACGGCGTCACCCTGCTCGTGGCCATCGGCATCGCCGGCTACGCGCAGCGCCGCAAGGGCGCGGCCGGCCGTTGACCGCCCCTGACCGCCGCTAACCACCCCGGGGCCCCGCGCCCCAACGACGACAGCAAATGGGAGGATCCACCATGCTGAGACGGTCCTTTGTAGCGGCGGCGCTCGCCCTCGGGCTCGCCACGCCCGCCGCCCTCGCCGACCCCATGGCCGATGCGCGCGCCCTGGTCGAGAAGCATGCCGGCAAGAAGGATGTGTGGGACGGCCCCACCGCCGGTCCCGCCGCCGCCGACGGCAAGACCATCGTGGTGCTCGCGGCCGACATGAAGAACGGCGGCGTCCTCGGCGTGACCAACGGCATCGAGGAGGCCGCCGCGCGCATCGGCTGGGAGGTCCGCGTGCTCGACGGCGCGGGCTCCGTCTCCGGGCGCACCGCCGCCTTCGGCCAGGCCCTCGCGCTCCAGCCGGACGGGATCATCATCAACGGCTTCGACGCGGTCGAGCAGCAGTCCGGCATGGCCGAGGCCAGCAGCGCCGGCATCCCCATGGTCAGCTGGCACGCCTCCCCGGTGATCGGCCCCGATCCGGACAACGGCATCTTCGCGAATGTCTCCACCGACGCGATGACCGTCTCCGCCGCCGCCGCGCAGTGGGCCTTCGCCGATGCCGGCGGCAAGCCCGGCGTCGTGATCTTCACCGACAGCACCTACGCCATCGCCATCGCCAAGGCGGACCGCATCAAGGAAGAGATCGAGCGCCTCGGCGGCACCGTGCTCGAATATGTCGACACGCCCATCGCCGACACCTCGAACCGCATGGCCACGCTCACCACGGCCCTCCTGCAGCGCCACGGCGCGAAATGGACCCATGCGCTCGCGATCAACGACATCTATTTCGACTTCATGGGCCCCTCGCTCGCCGCAGCCGGCATCCCGGGCGACGGCGCGCCGAAGGCGGTGGCCGCGGGCGACGGCTCGGAGAGCGCCTATCAGCGCATCCGCTCGGCGCAGTACCAGGCCGTGACCGTGGCCGAGCCGCTGAACCTGCAGGGCTGGCAGCTCGTGGACGAGCTCAACCGCGCGATGCAGGGCGCCGACTGGTCCGGCTACACCTCGCCGCTCCACGTCGTCACCGCCGACAATATCGGCTTCGACGGCGGCGACCGGAACATCTTCGACCCCGGCAACGGATATCGCGACGAATACGCGAAGATCTGGGGTAAGTGATCGCGTAAGGTGAGGGAGGGGGCATGGGACTGCGACCCGTCCGCCAGTGCAACGGAGGCGGCAGGATGACCAGGGAGCCCGTGGTGCGGATGCACCGGATCTCGAAGCGCTTCGGCGGTGTCGCGGCGCTTTCGGAGGTCGATCTGGAGGCGCATCCGGGCGAGGTCCTCGCCATCGTCGGGGACAACGGCGCCGGCAAGTCGACGCTCATCAAGATCCTGACGGGCGTCTACCAGCCGACCAGCGGCCATATGGAGATGGACGGCGCGCCGCTGGTCATGAACAGCCACTCCGACGCGATCGCCCGCGGGATCGACGCGGTCTACCAGACGCTCGCGCTGGCCGACCATCTCGACCCCGCGGCCAACATGTTCCTCGGCTCCGAGCTCACCCGCTCCATCGCCGGCATCCGGCTGCTCGACAACCGCCGGATGCGGGCGGAGGCCGAGCGCGTGCTCTTCGAGCGCCTCGGCGTGCGCCTGCCGGACATGCGCGCGCCCACCGAAAGCCTCTCCGGCGGCCAGCGCCAGGCCGTCGCCATCGCCCGCGCGGTCTACCACGCCGATCTGCGCGTGCTGGTGATGGACGAGCCCACCGCAGCGCTCGGCCCGCAGGAGACCGCGCGCACCCTCAGGCTCATCGAGACGCTGCGCGAACAGGGCCTCGCCGTGGTGCTCATCTCGCACTCGCTCGACGACGTCTTCGCCATCTCCGACCGGGTGCAGGTGATGCGTCGCGGCCGCCGTGCCGGCGTCGTGCGCACCGCCGAAAGCTCCAAGCAGGAGGTGCTCGGCCTGATCGTCGGCGCCGCCGACGCCGCCTGAGGATCCCGCATGAGCACCGCCAGCCCGGACATGAAGACCCGCCTCGAGCCCTACATGGCGATCATCGGCCCCATGGCCATGATCGCGATGATCCTCGCCTTCATGGGGGTGATGGAGCCCGCGCGCTATTTCCGCCTCTCCAATCTCAACATCATCCTGCTCGAGGCCGCGCTCTACATGCCGATGGCGATGGCGATGACCTTCGTCATCACCCAGCGCGGGATCGATCTCTCCATCGGCTCGGTCGCGGCGCTGACCGGGATCGTGATGGCCTTCCTCATCAAGCAGTACGGCTTCCCCGCGCCCGTCGCGGTCGCCTTCGCGCTCGCCATGGGGGCGCTGCTCGGCCTCGTGAACGGGCTTGTCATCACCAAGTTCCGCGTGCCCGACCTCATCGGCACGCTGGCCATGGACCTCGTCTATCGCGGGCTTGCCCTCGTGCTCGCCAAGGGCCTCGTGCTCGCGCGCTTTCCCGAGCTCATCACCGAAATCGGCCGCGGCCAGATCGAGGGCTTCCTGCCCGTCCCCGTCGTCATCGGCATCGCTACCATGCTGATCGGCTACGTGCTGCTCAGGCGCAGCCATTTCGGCCGCTACAGCATCGCCATCGGCTCCAGTCCGGAAGCCGCGGAGATGACCGGCATCGCGGTGGAGCGCCACAAGATCTACGCCTATGTGCTGATGGGGGCGATGGCCGGGCTCGCGGGCGTCATGCTCACCGGCAAGCTCAACGCGATCCAGGCGACCTCGGCGCCCTATTTCAACCTGCATGTCATCGCCGCGGTCGTGGTCGGCGGCACCTCGCTCTTCGGCGGGCGGGCCTCGCTGCTCGGCTCCTTCGCCGGCGTCCTGCTCCTCTCGATGATGATCAACGCGCTGGTGACGCTGCGCATCGAGTTCTTCTGGCAATCCGTCGCCTCCGGTGTCGTGATCATCGCGTCCGTGGCACTCTACACCTGGTTGCAGAAGAAGGACCGCGACGGCGCGCAGAGCCTCGCCGCCGCCTTCGCGACGCCGGAGAACCGCAAGCTCCTGCGGCTGGCGGGGATGATCGCGGGGGCGCTGGCGCTTCTCGCGCTCCTCGGCCTCGTCTTCGCCGGCAGCGCCAATCCGAGCGGCTGAGACCGCCGGGAGACCGAAACCCCAGGGAGGACCCCATGAAGCCCACGCCCGTTTTCCTCGCCGCCCCGCTTGCCGCCCTGCTCGCCGCGCCTCTGGCGGTCGCGGCCGAGCTGCCGCTGAAGACGCTGCCGGACGATGCCGAGCGCGACTACTGGCTGCCCGAGCAGGTGAATGCCGAGGGCAAGCTCGAGGCGCTGCAGGGCGTCGTCGGCGCCAAGGCCGTGCCCTTCACCGGCACGCTGGAGAAGCCGATCCAGATCGCGCTCATCTATCCATCGGCGGATGTGTCGGACTTCTGGGCGCGCAACTATCTCGCGCTGACGAAGCGGCTCGACCAGCTCGGCATCGCCTATGAGACCACCGAATTCGCCTCGCGCCAGATCGAGCACTCGCTGCAGTCCACCTATGCGGGGCAGGTGGTGCAGGACGCCGATCTCTACGACTACGTGATCTTCGGGCCCTCCGAGCTCGCGACGCAGGCGGACAACATCGCCAAGCTCTCCGCCACCGAGGGCTTCGACACCTATGTCTGGGCCTTCCACACGCCGCTCAAATATCTGGAGACGCAGCCCGAGGTCTGGTTCGACTTCTCCTCCGCCGCTGGCGCGCTCACCATGTGCGCCTACATGCTCGAGCGGCTCGGCGAGGGTGTGACCTACGCGATGAACCGCGGCATCCCCGGGATCACGGACAACCAGCGCTCCGGCGACTTCAAGGACTGCGTGGCCGAGAAGGGCGGCTGGACCGCGGTCTACGAGCACTATGGCGAATACCAGCGCGAGGGCGGCTTCGCGGGCACCAACCTCATCCTGCAGGCCTATCCGGAGGCGACAGTGATCCACAACGCCAATACCGCCATGGCGATGGGCTCGGTGGAGGCACAGGTGGCGGCGGGCAGGGAGAAGGAGATCTTCTCCACCGGCTGGGGCGGCACCGGGCTCGAGCTCGAGGCCATCCGCCGCGGCGAGCTCGATGCGACGCCGATGCGCATGGGCGACGATGTGGGTGCCGCCACCGCCGAGGCCATCCGCGCTGATCTCGAGGGCCGCAACGACGAACTGCCCATGGTCTTTCTCGGCCGCATCACGGTCGCGCATGACGGCATGAGCGCCGAGGAGATCGACGCGCTCGAGCAGGAGGCCTTCCGCTTCTCCGGCGTCGGCGCCCTCGAGCGCTGAGAGCCACCGGGTGCCGCTGGGCGCCGTCGCGCCGTGCCGCGCAGACGGCGCCTTCAGGCGCGGGGCGCCAGACCGCGCGCCCGCAGGCCGAGCCGGAGCCGCTGCCTCCCGCCTATGCACTCGCGGGGGCCGTCGAGGTGCAGCAGGCCGCGGGTGATGCCCGCCTCAGGCCCCGCCGTCCCGCGGCGCGGCCATGTCCGAGGCGCGCATCGCTCCGGCCGACTCCACTCTGCGCCCGCGCCCTCCCACGTCATTATGGCCTTAGAATTAAGAACATTAAATGAACGAAGAGGGTCTTTAGAAAAAACATCAGGAGCGCATTGGGGTTCACAGACCATTCACTGATCGGCGCGAACAATGTCGTGGGTGGGTGCGGCCGCACACTCCGCTCGCCATCCCCCCACCCGGAACCGCACCCGCGCGGCCCGCTCCGGCCGCGCCAGCGATCAGGCCGCGCCGCTCCGGCAGGCCAGCACTTCGGCGCGGCGCGGGATCGGCTCCACCGCCCCGAAGCCCGAGACCGTCCCGGCCGCCACGATCGCCGCCCGCCGCGCCGCCTCCACCGCATCGCCGAGCTCCAGCCACCAGGCCAGGAACGCCCCGGCGAAGCTGTCGCCCGCGCCGGTGCTGTCCACCGGCGTGGCGGGCAGGGCAGGGATCAGCGCGCCCTCGTCACCCGCCGAGACCCAGGCGCCCGCGCCCCCCATCGTCACCAGCACGATCTCCGGGCCCATCGCGCGATAGGCCTCCGCCACCGCCCGCGCATCCGTCAGCCCCAGAAGCGCCGTGCTGTCGTCGAGGCTCGTCACCGCCACCCGCGCCATCGCCATCGCGCGCGTCAGCACCGTGCGCGCCTCCTTCGCGGGCCAGAGCTTCAGCCGCAGATTGGTGTCGACCGAGATCGCCGCGCCCCCGGAGGCCGCCGCCCCGATTGCCGAGAAGGCGCTCGCACGCATGCCGGCCGAGACCGCCAGCGTGATCCCGCTCAGATGCAGCACCTTCGCGCCGCGCAGATCGTCGAGCGGCAGGTCCTTCGGCGTCAGAAGGCTCGCCGCCGAGCCGGTGCGGAAATAGGTGAAAAACCGCCCGTCCGGATCCGGATCGACGAAATAGATCCCTGTCGGCGCTTCCGGATTGCGCGTGACGCCGGTGGTGTCCACGCCCTCCGCCTTCCAGAGCGCCATCAGCGAGTCGCCGAAGCTGTCCGTCCCCACCGCGGTGATGTAGCCCACGCTCGCCCCCTGCCGGGCCGCCGCGATGGCCGCGTTCGAGGTATCCCCCCCGAAACCGCGCCGGTAGAGCGGCTCCGTCGTGCCGGTCTCGCGCACGAACTCCACGAGCGGCTCGCCGAGGCAGAGGATCTCCGGCCGCATCATGCGGTCTCTCCCAGCACATCGCGCACCGCGCGCGCGGCGGCCCGGATCACCGCATCGTCCCCCGCCTGCAGCGCCGCGTCGCTCACCAGGTTCCCGCCCATGCCGAGACAGACCGCCCCCGCCGCGAAATAGGCGTCGATATCGCCGGGGTCGATCCCGCCCGTCGGCATGATCTCGATCGCCGGGAAGACCGAGCGCAGCGCCTTCACGAAGCCCGGGCCGCCGAGCTGCTTGGCGGGAAAGAGCTTCACGAAGGCTGCCCCCGCCTCGTGCGCGCGCAGGGCCTCGGTCGGCGTCGCGGCCCCCAGCGCCACCGGCGTGTCCGCCTCGCGGCCGAGATCCGTCAGCCCCTCCACATAGGCCGGCGAGACCACGAAGGCCGCCCCTGCTGCAATCGCCGCCTCGCCGGCCGCGCGGTCGAGCACCGTGCCCACGCCCACGCAGAGCCCCGGCTCCGCGGCCAGATCCGCGATGATCGCCAATGCCCCCGGCGTCGTCAGCGTGATCTCGAAGAGCGCGAAGCCCTCCTCGCGCAGCAGCGCCACGCCCCGCCGCGCCGCCGCCTCGGTGCCGGTGCGCACAACGGGCGCCACGCGCGCCGCCTTCAGCCTCTCGGCGATCCCCGCCATCCTCGTCTCCTCGCTCTCGGCCCCCGCTGCCG
>JBCBWF010000028.1:0-25018 GCA_039817245.1 Pseudomonadota bacterium
CCTGAATTTCTACTTTAATCGATATTTTTACCATGACGATGCGTATATCTCCCTCAGATATGCCCTGAACCTCGTTAACCACGGCGATCTCTCGTGGAATGTTGGGGATCGTGTCGAAGGGTATACGAACTTCTTGCATCTCACATCGGCGGCCGGGCTGATCGCGCTGGGATTCGAGCCGGTTCTGGCGACCCAGGTGATCAACATACTTGGCGCGGTGTTGCTCGTGGGCGCGGTTGTCGTCGGGGCAAACATGGCCGCTCCGGGGCAGGAGAATGCGCTGCCGCGCGCTGTGGCGATCACGGCGGCGCTGGCGGCGGAGGGGATGGCGGCCTGGATCCTCGGCGGGCTCGAGGCGGTTCTGGCGGCCGGGCTCGTCGGCGCGGCGATCGCCTGCCTCGTGCCGCTCTTCCGATCGGGATGGCCCGAGCGGATCGATCTGCCCGCGCTCGCCGGGCTGTTTTTCGCGATGGCCTATCTCACGCGACCGGATTCGGTGGTGATGAACGCCGCGGCCGGGTTCGCGGTGCTGGGCCTGGGCGCCGCAGCACTGCGCACGCGCATCCGGCAGTTCCTGGTGATCGGGATCATCCCCTTCACGGTGCTGGTGCTGCACATGGCCTGGCGGCTCGACTACTACGGCGACTACCTGCCCAACACCTTCTTCGCCAAGGTCGGGGTGGATGTGGGGACACGGCTCGCGATGGTGCCGTTCTACTTCGCCAAGAGCTTCGCGGGCGCGCTGCCGGTGGTGCCGCTGGCCTTCGGCTTCCTCGCCTTCGCGCTCTACCGCCGGCGGGTCGATGCGCTGATGCTGTTCCTCGCCGCCGTGATCCTGGCGCATGTGGCCTATGTCGCCTGGTCGGGCGGGGACCACATGCCGATGGGGCGCGTGCTGCTCGGCACGCTGGCGCCGGCCTGCATCCTTCTGGCGGCCTGCCTCGCGCAGCTGCCGCAGGTGATGCGGCTGCCGGTGGCGGCGATGGTCGTCCTCGCGCTGCTCGGCAGCACGCTGCTCACGCCGAAGACGCGGAAACTCGATCCTGCGGCCTATGTGGGCTCGATCGTCGGCCGGTACATCGCGGAGACCTGGCCGCCGGGGTCGCTGGTGGCGTTGCATACGGCGGGCTCCACGCCCTACTTCGCGCCGGACAACGTCTATATCGACATGCTCGGCCTGAACGACCGCCCCATCGCCAAGCGCGAGAACTTCCCGGTGGTGACGGAATGGCAGATGCAGCCCGGCCATTCGAAGGGCGACGGGGTCTATGTGCTCTCCCGCAAGCCGGATTACATCATCATGGGCACAGCGGAGGGGCGCGAGCTGGGCGATCCCATCTTCCTCTCCGACTACGAGATGGCCGAGCTGTCGGAGATGACCGAGTGCTACGAGCCCGTCTTCGTGGAGATCGACTATCAGTACGATCCGGCGGAGACGGTACCGTGGATACTCAACCCGCTGCCCTTCAGGTATTATCGGCGCACCTGCCCTTCCTGAGGGGCGGCGCCTGCAAGCTGAGGAACCGCAATGAAACCCAACTTCATCGGGATCGGCGTGCAGAAATGCGCGACGTCGTGGCTGCACGAGACGCTGAGCGCGCATGCCGACATCTTCACCTCGGATCCGAAGGAGATCGACTTCTTCACCTGCTTCTACGACCGCGGATACGAGTGGTATGAGCGCCATTTCGCGGACGGGGCCGGGGCGGCGGCGCGGGGCGAGACCTCGCCCTCCTATTTCTACGACCGCGACGCGCCCGCCCGGGTGCATGCCTACAACCCCGAGGCGCGGATCATCGTGATCTTCCGCGACCCCGTGGAGCGGGCCTATTCGAACCATCTGCACGAGGTGCGCAAGCGGCATTTCAGCAGCGACCTCCGGTTCGAGGCGGGGATGGCGAACAATCCCTGCTATGTGGAGCAGGGGCGCTATGCGACGCATTTCCGCCGCTGGCTGGAGCTCTTCCCGCGCGAGCAGATCCTGGCGCTGCTGTTCGAGGATATCCGGCGCGATCCCGATACGGCGCTGAAGCAGGTCTACACCTTTCTCGGCGTGGACCCGGAGGCGCGGGTGGATATCGCGGGGCGGCGGTCGAACGAGAGCGTTGCCTTCCGGTTCGAGGCGCTGGCGCTGGCGCTGCAGCGCGGCGGCAAGGCGCTGCGCAAGGCCGGGCTCGGCGGCGCGCTGGAGCGGTTCAAGGCGTTCGGGCCGGTGCGCGCGCTGATGAACCTCAACAAGCAGGACCTGCGCGAGGCGGTGCCGCCGATGAGCGAGGAGAGCCGTCGCGCGATCGCCGCGGAGCTTGCGGACGAGATGCGGGAGCTTGCCGTGCTCCTCGGCCGCGAGAGCCTGCCCTGGAAGAGCGCGCCGGCGGGGGCGAGCCCCGCCGCGGAGGCGCCTTCGGAGCCCGCGGCGGCGACGGCCTGAGGCGCGTCAGATCGCGTCGTAGTAGCCGCGGCCCTCGTTGTCCGGCGCGCTGAAGGTCAGCACGGCGCCGATCTCGGAGACGCGCATCACCTGCAGGAGCCGCAGCGCGCGGGTGATGTCGGAGATGCTCGTCGAGCCCGAGCGCACGGCGAAGAGCACCAGATCCACATGTCGGCCGAAGGCCAGCGCGTCCGACACGCCCAGCACCGGCGGCGAGTCGATCACCACGAAGTCGAAGCGGTTGCGCAGGGTTTCCAGCAGCTTGGAGACCCGCGCGCTGTCGAAGAGGTTGGACGGGTCCTCGAAGGCCCGGCGCGCCGGCAGCACGTAGCACGACATCGAGGGCTCGAAGCGCAACGCATCCGCGACGGAGGCGCGGTTCTCCAGCACATCCGCGAGCGTCGGCGCATCGTCCTCCGTCCCGCCGATGAAGGAGGGATTGCGCAGGTCGCCATCCACCAGCACGCAGGAGGCGCCGGCACGGGCCGCGGCCCAGGCCAGCATCGCCGCGGTGGAGGTCTTGCCCTCCTTCTGCAGGCTGGAGGTGACGAGGACGGTCTTGATCGGCTCGTCGCGCAGGAGCTGCACATAGCTGCGCAGGTTCACGGCGCCCTGGGTGAGCTTGGGCAGCATGCGCGGGTTCAGCACCGCCGGCAGATGGCGCGCCCCGCGCTGGGTCTGCACCTTCGGGAACTTGCCGAAGACCGAGAGGCCGAGCTGGGAGGGCACATCATCCGCGGTCTTCACCGTGCGCCGTCGCAGCTCCAGCAGCACGATGATGCCGAGGCCGAGCATGCCGCCCGCCGCCGTGGCCAGCACCAGCGTGAGCAACACCTTCGGCGTGGAGGGCGCGAAGGGCGGGGAGGCATAGGAGATCACCGCCGCGTTCGTGTCCTCGAAGTTCTGGACCTCCTGCTGCTTGCGGTAGCTGTCGAAGAAGCGCTCGTAGACGAGCCGGCTTGCCTCGGCCACACGGTCGAGCTGGCGGAGCTCGATCTGCTCGCGCGCGCGCTCGACGGTGAGCCGCTCGATATTGGTAAGGCTGTTCTCGAGGCTGTCCACGACCGCGCGGGAAATCTCGGCCGAGTTGCCGATCTCGGCCAGCACGCGCACCACCTCCCGCGCGATGTCCTTGTTCAGGCTGTCGATGGACTGGCGAAGCGTGATGAGCTGGCTGGCATTCTCGCCGAAGCGGCGGATGACATCGGCCTCCTCGCGCTTCAGCTCGGCGATGGTGGCGCGGTAGTTGGCGATCACCGGCGCATCGAGCACATCCGCGGCGGCGAGCGGGCCCTGATCGTCGTGGATCTGCTGCAGCTTGGTGTAGCGCGCCTCCGTGGCGAGCAGCTCGGAGCGCGCGCTGATGAGCTTGGTGGTCAGCTCGCGCATCTGCTGGTTCAGCCGCTCTGCGCTGTCCGAGCCGGTGATGACGCTGGCGCGGAACTCGAGCACGTCGTTCTCCGCGGCCTCCACCTCCTTCTCGATGGTGGTCAGACGGCGGTCGAGCCAGGAGGCGAAGCGCTCGGCCTGGATCCGGCGATCCTCCACGATCTGCGCGATGTACTGGTCGACCACCGTGTTGGCGATGGCGGCGGCCTTCTTGCGGTTGGCCGAGACCATGGTGACGCGCACCAGATAGGAATCGCCGAGCTGACGGATCCGCAGGCGCCCCTTCAGCGAGGCGATGGTGCCGCCGAGGCCCTGAAGCCGGTCCTGCTCCGCACCCGCGGCGGCCTCGACCTGCGCGCTCGGCGCCGGGCCCGGCTCGGGCGGCGGGGTGATGAAGGACTTGATCGTGCCCTTCAGCTCGCGGACGAACTTCTCGGCCGGGGTCTCGGGGCGCAGCGCCGCGTTGAATTCCGGGTCCTTGTCCAGCTCCAGCGCCAGCACGACCTGGGCAAGGAGGCGGTTGGATTTGAGGATCGCGAGTTCGCGCTCCACCGCCTGGGAGTTGAGCACGCGCTCGGCGAGTATGTCGCCCAGGGGCGCGCCGGAGGCCGGCTCGCCGAGCAGCAGCTCCGCGCCGGCGACATATTGCGGCGTGGTCTTGGAAAGACCGTAGATCGCGAGCATCAGCACCGCGCCCACCACGATCGCAAGCAGCCAGAGCCGGCGCAGCACGATCTTGATGAGCATGTCGATGTTGAGACGGAAGCTGTCGCCCTCGACCGCCCCCGGGTCAGCCGGGACGGGCCGCATCATGTCCTTCAGCGGAAGATCCCGGTTGAACGTCATCCTGCGAACTCGCTGTCTGCCACCAAACGCCCTCTGCGCCGCCCCGCACCCCGCGGGCGGCGCTAGCTATCAAAGCCCAAAACCACCGTCATTGGGAGTGATTTTAGACCCCCTCCCCCGGCTCGGCCAGCCTGTCCCGATTCTGGCCGCTGGTGAGTCGGATGATGTTGCGGCGCCGCAATGGCACCGGTCTCATGCGCATTTCGCAGGACTGGCACGGATCGGTTGCAACGAGATTTCCACGATGCGCCATCCGCCTCCGCAGGGCGCGAAGACGCACAGTTATCGGCGGAATAGTTAAGGGACAGATTGCCGCAGTTTACGAAAAAGCATACTGAGACCCAGAAAACGCTTCGCCGTTGCGGCACGGCATCGCTTTTCGCCCGATTCTGGCCAGATTTCTTCGTGCATGCTGGGAACCGAGACGGCAAAGCGGCGTTAAATGCTCAACGATGGAGGTTCTCCACAAGGACGGGGGTCCGTTGCAGAAGCTTAACGAACTGGTGCCCGAGGGGCGACAGGCCGGTGAGGCGCATCCAGATGTGCGGATGTTGCGCTCGCGAAAGCGGCAGTTGTCCCAATTCGGGAAATCTGTCAACGATCCCAAGACAGGACGGCTTGGCTTTGCTATAAGGTCCCTCGACGTTGAGGGGCGTCTGCTTTTCCTCCCGGTTGGGGTTTTCTGTTCATGTGTCGGTTTTGCTTGCTAGAGAGCGAAAACGCTCTCTTCTGGCATCGCCGTGTCGCGTGTCCGGTGTACTTCGCGGTTTGGAGGGGCTGAAGAGTAGAGGGGGTTTGCTCGATGATCCCATGCGCTGGGGCGCGCCCATCTATTGGGCGCGGGGGTTCCAAATGCGCTCTCCGGTACTGCACCGGAGCGGGTGGTTTTCTTGTGAATTCCGCAGGGATACGGCGGTTGGCAGCAAACTATCTAAATCCCGATGAATAAACGCTTTATTCAGAAAGGGTCGATAGTTCTTCTGCACGTACCGGTTGTGTTGTCTTCGAGCGAAGCCGGAAGATCAGTCCTCAACAACGAGTGAAGTGCGCAGCGTTCCAGACTTTAAGCCAAACAATTACCGGCAGCGCTCAACAGAGAAGCGCTCCGGGTGGGCGAGATGAACGGAGCACATACTGATGACGATGAACGGACCTGCATCCATGTCTGAGGGGAATGACATGATGCATGGGGATCACATGGCGGTTATGGCGCTGTTGGATCCTTCGGATGCGACGCATCGGGCTGTGTCGGACGGGGACTGGTCCGATCCGGCGACCTGGGAAGGGGGCAAGGTTCCCGGGGCCGGCGCGGACGTGTTCATCCCTGCGGGCGTGGCGGTGCGCTACGACGTGGCTTCGGATGCCGAGCTCGGCTTCGTGCGCGTCGACGGCGAACTGAACTGGGCCACCACGCGCGACACCAAGATGGTGGTGGACACCATCATCGGCACCGCCAGCTCGAAGATCACCGTCGGCACGCTGAGCGACCCGGTGCGCTCGAATGTCGAGGCGGAGATCGTCTTCGCGGACGGCGCGATCGACCGCTCGATCGACCCGACCATGGTCAGCCGCGGGCTGATCACCATGGGCGAGCTCGACATCCAGGGCGGCCACAAGCTCATGTGCGAGCAGCTGGCCGTGGAGGCCCGCGCCGGCGACACCAGCCTCAAGGTCAAGAACGGCGACCACAACTGGCAGGTCGGCGACGAGATCGTGATCATCGGCGTCGCCAACAACGGCAAGAACGCCCAGGGCCAGCTGATCACGCAGGACGAGACCCGCACGATCAGCAAGATCGACCCGGACGGCACGGTCCATTTCGATCAGCCGCTGATCTACGACCACACCACGCCGTCGCAATACGACATCCCCACCTTCGTGGGCAACGCGACGCGCAACGTCTCCTTCACCAGCGAGAACCCGGACGGGGTGCGCGGCCATGTGATGGTGATGGAGACCGGCGCCGATATCCGCAACGCCGAGTTCCGCGATCTCGGCCGCACCGATGTCTCCGAGGAGCGCGGCACCGACGACAACCCGATCGGGCGCTATCCGCTGCATCTGCACAAGACCGGCACGGACAGCACCGAGGACTGGTCCGAGATCGTCGGCAACGCGGTCGTCGGCAGCCCCGGCTGGGGCATCGTGCAGCATGAGAGCTTCGCCGCGGTCGACTGGAACTTCGTGACCGACATCCAGGGTGCGGGCATCGTCTCGGAGAGCGGCAACGAGCCGGGCCAGTGGGTCGGCAACCTCGTCTCCAATGTCTATGGCGACGGCGAGCCGCTCGACCATGTGCGCGACGAGCTCTACGGCGATTTCGGCCATGCGGGCGTGGCCTATGAGAGCCAGTCGCGCCTCATCGTGCAGCAGGAGAACATCGCGGCCGGCAGCCAGTGGGGCTGGGCCTGGCGCGCGACCGAGGAGTTCAAGACCGATCCGAGCCTCGAGGAGGTGACGGTCGACCGCGACAACCTGCTCTTCGATCCCGACCCGCTCGGCGGCTTCGTGGTGAACGAGGAGGCCCAGATCATGGGCTTCACCGGCAATATCGCGATGGGCGTGGGCATCGGCATCGACACCGGCCACCGCGTCGGCATCACGCAGGAGACGGATCTGCACAGCCAGATCTTCGACTTCACGGCGCTGAACGTCGATCAGGGCATCCGGATCTTCAACTATACCGGCAACTACGTCATCAAGGACTCGCTCTTCGTCAACGGCTTCGAGGCAATCATCCTGCCCTCCAAGCACGAAGGCACCAACATCATCGACAGCGAGATCGCAAACTTCGACCGCGGCATCGTAAACTCCGGTTTCAACAGAACAGGCGTCATCGTCGATCTCGAGTTCAACAATGTCGGTGAAGAAGTCCGCGTCGTTGGCAAGGGGACCGATCTCGACTTCGTGGACCGCTCGCAGATCACCGATCTCGACGCGCCGATCCTGAAGCTCGACCCGGGCTCGGACCTCACGCTGGACCGCTGGAACGGCAAGGAGCTGTTCATCGCCGGCACGATCACGGACAGCGCGGGCAGCTACGGCTTCGCCACCAACGAGTGGGTGGACCAGCCGGCCTCGGTCTCGGACGGGCTCTGGGTGACCTTCGGCCAGAACAAGTGGCTGGAGTTCGAGGAGGCCTTCGAACTCTACGGCACCATGCGCGAGGATGGCGGCTGGATTATGCCGGTCGTTTTCTGGATCTCCGACCGCGTCACCGGAGAGCCGCATCCCGTGATGGTCCCGATCGAACTCGTCGGCTTCACCGATGCGGAGCTGAGGCCATACGAGATCACGAATTTCTCGCTGCCGAGCCAGCGCGCGGTGACCGCGCCGGACACGCGGATCGCCGTGGCCGAGCCGGACACCCCGCCGAGCGACAATCAGGGCGGTGGCAGCCAGGACGACGACGGCGGCCAGACCGGCGGCAGCGGTCAGGGCAGCGATGAGGGCAGCGGCGACGACGGCCAGAGCGGCGGCGACAGCGGCGAGATCCCGATCGGCGAGATCCCCATCGGCGGGGGCGGCTCGCAGGGCCAGGACAGCGGCGATGCGCGCGTGCTCTACAGCATCGACGGGCCCAAGGAGTTCAACGACAAGGACAATTCCATCGTCGTGCACCGGCATGAGCCGGAGTTCGAGGTGTCCTCCGGCGTCATCTCCTTCACCTTCGAGGCGGACAAGGTCTCCGGCGCCAACGGCCTCTTCTCGAAGGACGCGCATGGCTACAAGGGCGGCGGCAACCACATCTCCGCCTGGCTGCAGTCCGGCCAGCTCATCGTCCGCTTCCAGGACGATAACTCCGAGCGGGTGATGGTCGCCGAGGATATCGTCGCCAACCAGGCCTATGACGTGCTGATGACCTTCGGCGATGCGGGTGTCGGCCTTTGGCTGGACGGCACGCAGATCGAGTACGACGCCAATTTCGAGGTGGACTGGCGCGAGAACAAGCAGCCGATCCAGGTCGGCGGTCTCGGCTGGTCGAGCGCGGACGGGGCGGACGATGCGGGCTGGGCCTTCGACGGTACCATCAGCGACTTCACCATAGCGACCTCGCCGGACGCGCTTCCGCCCGCAGACGAGGGCGAGAAGGGCTACGCATACACCGGCACGAAGATCTTCGATGGCAGTCAAGGCAAAGTCCTGAACATCGCGCCCTCCGACGCGCTCGAGATCCCCGAAGGCACGATCTCGCTCTCCTTCACCGCCTATAACATCAATAACCTTTCCGGATTGTTCTCGAAGGACGCATCCGGCTTTGCGGGCGGCGGCAATCATGTTGCGGCCTGGATCGATGGCGGCACGCTGTTCGTTCGGCTTCAGAACGGAAGTAGTGAGCGGATCTTCAGCACTGATGGGATCATCGCGAACATCGAATACGACCTCGAGGTGATCTTCGGGCCGGATGGCGTCGGCGTTCTGCTGGATGGCAACTCCATCGGCATGGACGAGTCCTTCATTATGTCCTGGGAAGACAACCAGGAGTATCTGCAGGTCGGCGCGCTCGGCTGGTCCAGCTCGACGGGCGGGAGCGGCTACGCCAACCCGTTCATCGGCGAGATCACCGATTTCGAGGTGTCGCCCGTGGCCGGTAATCTCGACGGCACGCCGCCGCCGCCCCCGCCGGAGCCGGAGCCGGAACTGCCGCGCGATGTGTTTGCGCTGCCGGGCACGCAGAGCTTCAACCGGCTCGACTCCTCGGTGGTGAACCAGGAGCATATCGAGGAACTGGAGATCGAGAACGCGGTGATCTCGCTCACCTTCAACGCCGACCGCGTCAACGGCACCTACGGGCTTTTCTCCAAGGATGCCAGTGGGTTCGAGGGGGGCGGCAACCATGTTGCGGCCTGGATCCGGAACGGCGAGCTGAAGGTCCGCTTCCAGGACGAGATCAGCAGCGTCACCTACACCGCCGGCGGGATCCGCGCCGATCGCGACTACGAGCTGGAGGTCGGCTTCGGCGATGCGGGCATCGGCGTGATGCTGAACGGCGAGGTCGTCGGTCGCGACGAGGACTTCGAGGTGACCTGGGAGAACAACACCGAGTATCTCCAGGTCGGCGCACTCGGCTGGTCGAGCCAGGCGGGCGAGGGCGACTTCAAGTCGGTCTTCGACGGCGACATCATCGACTTCACGGTGACCGAGCTGCCGGACGACGCGTTCGTCTGAGCGCGCACCGGCCGCGGGCCGGCCACGCGCCGGACCGCAGGAGCGAGACGAAAAGGGCCCCCGGTTTTGCCGGGGGCCTTTTTGCGTTTCGGATGCGTCTCGGATGCCCGGAAAGGCGGTAAATTAACTCAGTAAAACAATCAAAACCGGGCGCGATGCAGCGGCCGGGTCAGTCGCTGCCGGCCGCGCTCACGGCCTGGTCGTAGAAGGGGCTCGAGCGCCACTCCCAGGTCGAGCGCAAGATCTCGGTGAGGCCCGAGCGCTGGAAGAGATCGGCGCCGAAGAGGCTGAGCGCGGCACCGGGCTCGGCGACGAGCTCCGGCGGGTCGCCCGCCCGGCGGGGGCCCACCTTGTGGGGCACCGCCCGGCCGGTGACCTCGGCCGCGGCCTCCACCACCTCGCGCACGGAGTAGCCGCGGCCGGTGCCGAGATTGAGCGCATGCGAGGCGCCGCCGTCGAGGAGATGGCGCAGTGCCCGCACATGCGCATCCGCCAGATCGGCGACATGCACATAGTCCCGCACCGCCGTGCCGTCGGCCGTGTCGAAATCGTCGCCGAAGATCTCGATGGGCGGGCGGCGGCCGAGGATGGCGTCGATCACCAGCGGCACCAGATGGGTCTCGATATCGCGCCGCTCGCCGATGCGCGCCTCCGGCTCGGCGCCGGCGGCGTTGAAATAGCGCAGCGCAGCATGCGGGAAGCCGAAGGCCGCGTCGCAGTCCTGCAGCACCCGCTCGGCCATGAGCTTCGAGGCACCGTAGGGGTTGATAGGCGCGAGCGGCGTGGCCTCGTCGATTGGCAGCCGCGCGGGCGCGCCATAGACCGCGCAGGTGGAGGAGAACACGAAGGCGCCCACGTCGTAGGCGCGGCAGGCATCCACCAGCTCGAGCACGCCGCCGACATTGGCGCGGTAGTACATGGCGGGTTCGCGCACCGACTCGCCGACAAGCGCGAGGGCCGCGAAATGCATCACGCCGATGGGGCGGTGCTTCTTCATCACTTCGGCGAGCCGGATCGGGTCGCGCACATCGCCGTATTCGAAGCCCCCCCAGCGCACCGCCCAGCGGTTGCCGATGGAGAGGTTGTCATAGACGACGGGCTCGAAGCCCGCCTCGGCCAGCGCCTTGCAGGCATGCGCACCGATATAGCCGGCCCCGCCGGTCACAAGCACGGTCTTCGACATTGTATACACTCCCACCAGGACACCCCGAGATATACCGATGCCGGATGGCATCCGTATGGCACGCGCGGCGCCTCACTCCTCGACCCACTCTCGCGTTAGCACAAAGCCACGCCGGCTGCTCGGTCAGACGGCCCCGGACGGGCGGTTTCCGCGGGTTTGCGGCGCTGAAACTGTTTCAGGACAAGACGGTGGCGCCCCGGCGGCGAGTTGGGGTATAGCCGGTCGCGGTGTGGAGTACGGTCCCGTCGCGTCGCCGGGCCGCTAGGATGTGCGAGGTGGACGGATGGCTGAGACCCGGACTCCCGAGGCTCTGGGCGGGGAGGCGCGCGCGGACGGTGCGCTGCTGGCCCTCGCGGCCCTGCTGATCGCCTTCGTCGCCGGCCGGCTGATGTTCTGGCACATCCTGCCGATCTATGACGACGCCTTCATCACCTGGCGCTACAGCATGAACCTGCTGGAGCTGGGTTATTTCAACTACGACCTCGGCGACCCGGTGCTGGGCACGACCGCGCCGCTCTTCGGGCTGATCGTGGCGGGGCTCTCCACGGTGCTGGGCCCGCCGGAAGGGTTCGTGCCGCTCCTGAATATCGGGATCGATGTCGCGATCTGCCTGGTGGTGCATTTCTTCCTGCTGAAGCGGGACATGCTGCAGACGGCGATCTTCGTCTGCCTCTTCGGGGTAAGCCCGATCGCGGGGCGCATCGCCGTGGGGGGCATGGAGGCCAACCTCTTCGCGCTGGTGGTGCTGAGCGCGATCGTAATGGTGAGCCGGCTCGACCCGGTGAAGAGCGGGGTGCTCGCGGCGCTGGGGTACTTCCTGCGGCCGGAGGGGGCGATCTCGCTGATGATCTGCGGGCTCTTCTCGCTGGTGCAGGGGATCCGCTTCACGCTGATGTTCTCGCTGCCGGCGCTGGCGGTGCTGATCGTCGGCTTCGGGTCGATCTATCTCTATTTCGATGCGCTCCTGCCCCAGTCGATGATCGCGAAGAGCGAGATGGAGCACCGGTCGCATCTGAAGACAGTCACGGACCTGTTCTTCCCGGACAAGTTCTCGATGCTGCTGCTGCCGATCGCGCTGGCGGGAGTGGCGTTTGCGCGCCAGGCGCCGAAGGCGGTGTGGCTGTTCTTCGGCTGGTGCGCGGTCTATGCGTCGCTCTACGCGATTGCGGCGCCGAAGGTGTGGTCGTGGTACTGCCTGCCGATCCAGATCTTTCTGTTCCTGGGCGCCTCCTTCGCGCTGCGGCGGGTGCTGGATCTGCCGTTCCTGCCGCAGGGGCTGATCCGGCGCTTCCTGCCCTTCGCGGCGGCGGGTGCGGTGGTGGTGGTGCTGGCCGGGGCGACGGCGCGGTTCGGGGAGGACCGGATCACCGGGAACGTCTATTCGGGCATCGCCGCGTTCTGCGCGGATCTGCGTGACCCGGATATCGCGATCGTGGCGGACGATATCGGGGCGGTGGGCTATCACTGCCGGCCGGCGCGGGTGCTGGATACGGCGGGGCTGGTCTGGCCCGAGGCGAAGGACTATCGCGACGATATCGAGATCGTGGAGCAGCTGCTGCCGGACCATGTGGTCTTCGCGTCGTTCCGCTGGAAGGTGGAGGGGCTCTTGGAGTCGCGCGTGGCGGAGCGCTACAGCTTCACGAGCCGGCTCGACAAGAGCGGGCCGCCCGCCGCGGACTACGACCTCGACGCGATGGATGACCGCTGGAAGCAGGAATACTTCATCTTCAGCAAGGCTGCGGATTAGCGGCCGCAAGCGGGCTTGCCGCACCTCCAGCCACCGGGCCCCGCAACGCCAACAGATACGCGCGGCCCGTCCACGGCTGTCCCGGGCTTGACCCGGGACCTCCTTGAGAGCCCCGAGCAGCGAGGCTGGGCGGAGCGGCCCGGTGCCACCATGCGGCGGCATCTGCGTACCCGCAGGCCGGTGGCGCTCGACACCCCCGTCCCGCGATCGCTCCCACCCACGACATCGTAGGGCGACAGATGTGAAGGTGCGGTAAGCGATCCCGCGGCCTCTTCGGCTGGCGTTCGGGCAATTTTTGTTCACTTAATGTTCACAGCTCCGAGCCCACAATGACGTGGGTGGGCGCGGGCGCTGTAGGCCGATGGGCGCGGGAATGCGCGCCCTAGCGGATCTCTTCGGGGAGGAGGCGCGTCACGGTGAGAACGTCCCCGGGCAGCAGCCGGTCCGCGGGCTCGAGCGTTTGCTCGACCGTGCCGCCATCCTGCTGGCGGAGCACGGAGAACACCGTCTCGATATCGTCCTCGTCGAGCATGGGCTCGGGCACGCCCGACTCGCTCAGCATCGCCTTCAGCGTGCCGAGATTTTCCAGGATCTGCTCGATCCGCGCACGCTCCACCTGAAGCTCGCGCGTCGACTCGGTCTCGCGCCGCGCGCGCAGCGCCACCATGTCCCGCTCCGCCTCGCTGATCCGCTGGCGCGAGCGGAAGATCGCGGTCTGAAGGTCGAGCTCGCGCCCCTCCAGCTCGATCAGCGCGCGCTGCGAGTTCACCAGCTGCGGCGAACGCGCCAGCCCCTTGCGCACCAGGCTCTCGATATTGCCGAGCGCCTCGCGCACGATCCGGATCTGCTCCTCCTGCCCGCCGAGCTTTGCGCCGAGGATCTCCACCTCCGTCTCGAGCTGGCCCTGCAACTCGGAGAGGTTCTCGAGCTCGAGCGCCAGCGCCTGCTTGCGCGCCTCGAAGATCGCGCTCTCCTCGTTCAGCATCTGCTGCGTGGCTTCCGGCCCGTCCGGATGGCGGATGGTGGCGGGGAAGACCAGGGTCGCGATCCCGCGCACCTCCGCCTGCAGCCGCACCTCGCGCGCCCGCGCGCGGGCGAGTGCCATGGTGAGCGTCCGGATCTCCCCGAGATCGCGCATGGTCTGGCGCAGGAGCCCCGGATTGGCGGTGGCGAGCCCTGCCGGCCCGCCCGCCAGCGCGTAGGCCTGCATCACGGTCATGCCCGGCGTGAACACCACCTGGCCCACGCGCTGCACATCGCCGAGCATGTAGACCGGGCCGTAGGCGATTATGTCCGCCGCCGTGGCCGGCGCGACGGTGGCGCGGATCTGGGCCTGCAGCTTCTCCGACACGCGCGCGGCCAGCTCCTCCACCGTGAGCCCGGCCGCCTGGATGAGGCCCGCGATCGGCACCGACACCGTCCCGCTCGGCGAGACCGGATACTCGCCCGTCAGCGCCGGCCAGGCGTCGAACCGCCCCTCCGCGTCGCGCCAGGCGAGCACCCTGAGGCGCACCACGTCGTTCGGGCCCACGCGATAGGCCTGGGGCTGCGCTGCGACGGGCTGCACCGGTGCTGCCGATACGGTCGCGATCCGTCCGGTCGTCGCCTGCGCTGCCACGGCGGGGGAGGTCTCTCCCGTCTCCGTCTGCGCGCGCGGCGCCCCTGCGGGCGGAAGCGCCGACCCGATCAAGAAGAGCGTCGCCACCCCCAGCGACACCTGGCCCTCAAACCGTCTCATCATTCTGCTTCCGTACCGCAAATTCGCTGACATCCCCTTTCCAAGATAGCGCATTCGCGCCCGCGCTCCCAGAACGCGTCTAGCGAGGCTTTCCGACGAATTTGAGATGGTGTTTTCAGGCCCTGATGCTATGCATTCCGCGGGGTTCTTCAACATCGTGATCAGACCGGGCGCCGGCGGTTGGCGGCGCAGGACGGTGCGGAATGAGCGGGGCGGCATGAGCGCGACTGCGGCACAGAATGCGAATGGCGCGTCCGGCCCGGCGGCGCCCGTTGAGATCGATCCGGCCAAGGTGCTCGTGATCTTCCCCATGCTGAACGAGGCGCGCCATGCCGAGGCGGTGCTGCGCCAGGTGATCGAGGGCGATCCCATCGCCTCGGCCTGCCCGGTCGTGGTGGCCGATGGCGGCAGCGCCGACGAGACGCGCGCCATCGTCACCCGCCTGGCCGCGGAGTTCCCGAACCTCTCGCTGGCGGACAATCCCAAGCGGCTGCAGGCGGCAGCGCTCAACCTCGCGCTCGCGCCCAAGCATGCCGAGGCCGAGATCCTGATCCGCTGCGACGCCCATGCCGCCTATCCGCCGTACTATGTGAGCCGGCTGGTCGCCTCGCTGACCGCGCGCGAGACCGCCTCGGTGGTGGTGCCGATGGATGCGGTCGCGGAGGAAGGCTGCTTCCAGCGCGGCCTCGCCTGGGTGGCGGACACCAAGCTCGGCGCCGGCGGCTCGGCCCATCGCGGGGGCACCGCCTCGGGCTATGTGGATCACGGCCATCACGCGGCCTTCCGGATGGAGATCTTCCGCCAGCTCGGCGGCTACAACGAGACCTTCCGCACCAATGAGGACGCGGAATACGACCGGCGGGTGCTGGAGGCGGGCGGGCGCATCTGGCTCGATGCCGATATCCGGATCGGCTACTTCCCGCGCCGCAGCCCCGGCGCGCTCTGGCGGCAGTATCTGCGCTATGGCGAGGGGCGGGCGCGGACCTGTCACATCCATGCGGTGATGCCGCGCCTGCGCCAGCTCATCCCGGTGGCGCATGTGGGGCTCCTGGGGCTGAGCCTGCTGATGCTGCCCTTCGGCTGGCTCGGCTGGCTCTGGCCCGCGGCCTACGGTGCGCTGGTGATCGGCACGAGCGTGGCGGTGGCGCGCGCGCGCCGCTCGGCCTGCGGGCTGATGGCCGGGCCCGCGATCGCGATCATGCACACTGCCTGGGGGATCGGCTTCTCGCTCGCGATGCTGCGCTTCACGCTGACGAGCCCGATGCGCGCGGCACCCGGGGCGGCGGGATGAGCCATATCGCCTTTTTCGGGCACAACCCCGGCGATGCGGCGGTGCGCCGGCGGGCGGTGGCCTTTCGCAATGCGGGCTGCCGGGTGACCGGCTTCATGCCGCGCCGGGGGCCGGCGAAGCCCGCGGACTTCCCGGTGGTCGATCTCGGCGAGACGCGGGACAACGCCTATCTGCACCGGCTGGCGTCGATCTTCACCGGGGCGGGACGGGCGCTGAAGCGGCGCGACCTGCTGGCGGAGGCGGATCTGCTCTATGCGCGCAATCTCGACATGCTGGCGACGGCGGCACTGGTGCGCCGGCGCGCGGGGCTCGCGGCACCGCTGGTCTATGAGTGCCTCGATGTGCATCACAAGCTCACCTCGGACGGGCTGCCGGCGCGGGCGCTGCGGGGGCTGGAGCGGCGGCTGCTGCGCGGTGCGCGGCTCCTGGTGGTGTCCTCGCCAGCCTTCGAGCGCGAGTACTTCGCGCGCCATCACGCCGGCGCATATCGCCACATGCTGGTGGAGAACCGGCTGATCGAGGGGGACGATTTCCCGCCCCGGCCCGAGGCTGCGCCGTTGCACGCGCCGGGGGCGCCGCTAAGGCTCGGCTGGTTCGGCAATCTGCGCTGCGCGCGCTCGCTCGACCTGCTGAAGCGGGTCGCGGCGGCCTTCCCGGACCGGCTGGAGATCGATCTGCGCGGCTATGCGGCGCCGGGCGTCTTCGAAGACTTCGAGGGGGAGATCGCGGGGCACGCCAATATCCGCTTCGGCGGGCGCTACCGGGCGCCGCAGGACCTGGCGGGGCTCTATGGCGGGGTCGATCTCGTCTGGGCGGGAGACTGGTACGAGGCGGGAGCGAATTCGCTCTGGCTGCTGCCCAACCGGATCTACGAGGGCGGCTATTTCGCGACGCCGCCGATCGCGCCAGCGGGCACCGAGACGGCGCGCTGGATCGAGCGCCGCGGGGCGGGTTTCACTATCGCCGAGCCGGTGGAGGAGACGCTGGAGGCGCTGATCGCGCGGCTGATTGCCGACCGCGAGCCGATCGCGGCGGCGCGCGGCCGTCTCCTCGCCCTCGAGCGCACCGCCTTCGTGGAGGACACGGGCACCGTCACGGACCTCCTCGCCGCCGTCGGCCTCGGTCGCTGAGCGTTCAGGCAGCGCGGCCCGGCCCGCCGCAGTCCGACACAGTCTCGTTCCACGGCCAAAGGGCTCCACGGCGGCGGCTGGTCGACTCGGCTTTGTCCCGGCGACCAGCAGGGAAAAAGCGCAGAAAGCGCCACTGCGCGCAGCGCTGCGGTTCCGCGAGGGAGGCGGCATGGGGCGGGTCTCGGCGAAGCCTGCGGCTGGCAAGCACTCCGGCTGCTCCGCCCCGGTTGCGGCCGCTCCCACCCACGTCATTGTATCGCCGGAACATTAGAACATATAATGAACATATTCGATCTCGAACCTGATCCGCGGTAGCGCGGTGACGCTCACCAGGCATTCACCAGTTGCCTCGCACGATGACGTGGGAGGGAGCGGCCGCTGAGCGTGTTTACCGTGAGGGCGTCGATGAGAGAGCCTTATGCGCCCGCGCGCTTCTTCGCGCCCTCGCTGAGCTGGCGCGCGAGCCGGCGCCAGATGCGGGGGCGGTGCCAGACAAGGCGGGCCGCCTCGCCGATGCGCCGTCCCTTTAGGGCGCGCATCACCTGCTCGGTCGTCATCAGATCGGTGAGCGCGGCATGCCGGCTCTCGAAGCCCGCGCGGGCGGCCGGGTCGATCCGATCCGTCTCACGGGCGAGGAACCGTTCGCCGGCAGCGATCAGCGCCTCCATATGTGCCGGGTTCGCGCGCGAGGAGATCGAGCCGCCGCGCACCGTGTAGAAGTAATCCGCCGCCGGGCTCACCACGAGCCGCCCCCCCGCCGCGAGGCACTCGAAGACGAGGTGGCAGTCCTCGCCGTTCCGCAGCGACGGGTCGTAACGCAGGCCATGGGCCTCGAGAAACGCGCGGCGGAAGAGCGGCTTCAGATAGCCGAGGCTCGGCACGCCCGGGCGCGCCTGGTTGCCCGCGACGAAGGCCGCGAGATCGAGCGCGCGCGGCGCCGGCCAGTCCGCCTCCTCCAGGAACGGGCCGCCGAGCGCGCTCCCCGCCTCGTCCACGCGCAGCACATTGCCGAGGACCAGATCGGCGCCCTCGGCCTCGGCCAGCGCGATCATGTCCGCGAGCCGCTCGGGGCGCATGGTGTCGTCCGCATCGAGCACCGCGACCCAGTCTCCGCTGGCGGCATCGAGGGCCGCATTCCGCGCCGCCCCCGGCCCGCCGTTCTCCGCAAGATGCACCGCCGTCAGGCGCGGCTCCTCCGCCGCCATCCGCTCGAGCAGCGCCGCTGTGCCGTCCGTCGAAGCGTCGTTCGCCACCACGACATGCGCGCAAGCCCCGGTCTGGGACAGCCCACTCGCGATCGACCGCGCCACCGTCGCTTCCGCGTTCCAGGCCGCCACGATTACCGTTGCATCGCTCATCCGTACCACCTAGGCTCACGCCGCGTAGTCGAAGGGTGCGGCAATGCTGTTGATTACACGTGCTTTTTTCGCGGCCGGCCTCTCGGCCGCGGCGCTCGTCTGCTCTACCGCCCAGGGGGTGGAGCCGTCCAGCCAAACCTCGGCCGATGCGCCCGTGGCGCTTGGCGCGGGCTTCGTCGACACGCTAGAGACCTTCAGCGAGGACTGGTACGTCTCCGACTTCGACCAGAAGCGCGAGAGCGTCCAGACCGGCTGGCGCCCGAGCCAGGTGCATCACACCCCGCCCGCGGCCCCGGGGGAGGCCGGCACGATCCGGCTCACGCTGGTGCCGGCGGCGGACACCGATGCGGTCACTGAGAAGCCCTATATCGGCGCGGGCCTGCAGCTTCCCGGCCCCTATCACTACGGCCGCTACGAGGTGGTGATGCAGGCCGCGCGCGGCGCGGGCGTCGTCTCCTCCTTCTTCACCTATACGGGCCCGTGGTACGGCGACCCGCATGACGAGATCGACTTCGAATTCCTTGGGCAGGACACCACGAAGGTCTGGGTGACGCGCTTCGCCGATGGCGAGCGGCTGCCGGGCAAGTGGATCGATCTCGGCTACGACGCGGCGGACGAGCCGCGCCTCTACGCCTTCGAATGGCATCCCGGCCGGATCGTCTGGTATGCGGGCGAGACGGAGATCTTCCGTGTCGAGGCCTCCGAGCGCACGCTGCCGGTCACGCCGGGCAAGCTGATCATCAATATCTGGATCGGCAACGAGCAGCAGGTGGGCTGGCTCGGCCGGGCGGAGGAGAACACGCGGGCCGAGGCGGTCTATCGCTGCCTCTCCTTCCGCAGCTTCGAGGATGACGGGCCGCAATGCAGCGACCGCTTCGGCAGCGGGTCCTGAGCCGGTGAGCACCGGCGGGGAGGCGGCCGGAGAGGCGCCTGTCGGGGCCCCTGCGCACGACGCCGGCGTGCCGGACGTGGCGGTGATCATCCCCGCCTGGAGCGCGGCGGCCACGCTGGAGCGCGCGGTCGAGAGCGCCCTCGCCCAGCGCGACATCGCCGTCGAGGTCGTGGTGGTGGACGACTGCTCGCCGGACGACACCATCGCGGTCGCCGAGGCACTGGCGGCGCGCGATCCGCGGGTACACGCGCACCGCCAGGCGGCGAATGCCGGGCCGGCGGCGGCGCGCAACGCCGCGATCGCCGCCTCGCGGGCCCCCTGGATCTGCCCGCTTGACTCCGACGATTTCATGGAGCCCGGCCGCCTCGCCGCCCTGCTCGCCCTGGCGCGCGACGGGACCTGGGACTTTGCGGCAGACGATCTCCTGAAGGTCGACGAGACCGATATCGCGGGCCCCCGCAGCCGGCTCTTCGCGCGCGAGGAGATCGGCACGCTCACCCTCGATCTCGCCGGTTTCGTGCGCGGGAACCTCTCCAGCAAGCATGGCGGGCGCGGCGAGCTCGGCTTCATCAAACCGCTTATGCGGCGGCGCTTTCTGGAGGCGCACGGGCTGCGCTACGACGAGAGCATGCGCCTCGGCGAGGACTATGACCTCTATGCCCGCGCGCTGATGGCCGGCGCACGGTTCTGCCTCACCGACCCGCTCGGCTATGTGGCGGTGGTGCGCGCGGCCTCGCTCAGCGGCCGGCACGGCACCCGCGAGCTCGCGGCCCTGGTGGAGGCGGACCGCCGGCTCCTGGGCGCACCGGCCCTGGCGGAAGCGGACCGCGCGGTCCTGAACGCCCACCTCATCGAGACCATGAAGCGCTGGTCCTGGATGCGGCTCATCGATGCGGTGAAGGCGCGCGATCTCGGCGAGGCGCTGCGCTGCTTCGCGGTGCCGCTGCCGGTGCAGGGCGCGCTCCTCTGGCGGCTTGGCGAACAGGCCTGGCTGCGCGGCGGCCGCCTCCTCGGCCGCCTCGCAGGCCGCCCCGCCCCCTAGGCAGCGCCGGACCGCTCAAGGAGGTCCCGGGTCAAGCCCGGGACCCCCGGCACCCGCAGCGCCTCAAACCGACGCCGCGGGGTCCGGGCCGGGTCGAGGATCGCGCCCCGGCGCGACCGGCGGAGCCGGCCCCGTCCTTCACGCGGCCCGGACCCCGCAACACGCTCGCAGCAAAGCCCCCCGGGGCTTCTCCCCAGCCCCCTTGCGCCGCGACACCCGCCAGACCGCGACGCCCCCGCCACCCTGGCGAACCGCCAGACACGCGCGGCAATGCAGGATTCATCGCGGCGACCAGCCGCGATTCCGCTGAGCTCGCCCGCCCGGCGTCAGGCGAAGGCGGGGATGCAGCCCATCTCGTAGGGGTCGGGGAAGCCCAGATACTCGACCGGCTCGCTCTCGTCCGCGCGGCGCATGGCAGTGGAGCCGAGGATGAAGGCCGCGAGGATCTCCTCGCGCATCTCGTCGATGTACTTCCTGTTCGGCATCACCTCGACCAGCGCCACGGAGCCGACCTTGCCGAAGAGGCGGTGGCGCAGGCCCGTCCATTGCGGGTGGCGCGCGAGGAAGTCCTCGGCGAAGCGGCGGAGATCGGCGTTGTCCGCCTCGCCGCCGCGGAAGTGATCGCGCACCACCGCCTCGATGAAACGCGTCGGCGGCAGGAGCCAGAAGCCGACGCCGCCGCCGAGCGCGAGAAGCCCCGCTCCGCCTGCGCCGAAGAGTGCCGTGCGCCGTGAGATCATGGCTATCTCGCCTCCTCTTCCGCCGGGGTCAGGCCAGCCGGTCCGCGGCGCGGAGCGACAGGGCCGATATGGTGAGCGTCGGGTTCGCCGGCGGGCCGGTCACGAAGCTCGAGCCGCCCAGCACCAGCAGATTGCGCACGCGGTGATGCACGAGCCCGTCATCCACCACGGAGGCCTCGGGGTCGGTGCCCATCCGCGCGGTGCCGAGCACATGCGCCTCGTTGGTGGTGACGTAGCCGAGCTCGTAATCCTCCGCCGGCAGGTGGCCCATCATCTCCTCGAAGAGCCCCGGCGCCGCGGCGATGCCGGCCTCGAAATAGGCGCTGCGCCGTTCCGTCACGGCGAGCGGGCGCTCGGGGTTCCCGGAGGAGATCTCGACGCGGTTCTCGAAGAGCGGCAGGTCCTCGAAGACGAGGCGCAGCGGCACCACCTCGGCCCAGCGATTATAGGCGAGGCGCGGGCGCGCGCGGTTCCAGCCCTCCATCAGGGCGCCGGCGCGCTCGGCCCGGTGTGCGCCTTCGTAAAACATGAAGCCCTGCCCCGTGATCACCGTGGAGCCGGTGAAGTTGCGCAGGCCCGTGAGGTTCACGCGCGCCTCGATGCCGCCCTGCTCGTGCAGATAGCGGCCGAGAGCGGCATCGTCGAAGCCGGAGCGGAGCAGGATGAAGGCGTTGAAGATCGCGTTGGCGCCGAGGGCGACCATCTCGCCCGCGGCCTGTTCCTCGCGCCCCTCGCGGCGGTAGCGCACGCCGGTGGCGAGGCCGCCCTCGGTCTCCACCGCCAGCACCTCGGCGCCGGTGAGCAGCGTGACACGGGGATCCTGCAGCACCGCGCTCATCTCGTTCTCGATGGTGAACTTGGCGTTGACCGGGCAGATCGAGCAGACGCCGTTGGCGCAGCAGGGCGCGCGGTTCTCGGTGCCGAGGCGCGCGCGCGCGGTCGGCTGCGGCGTGTAGAGGTCGCCGTAGGCCGCCTGCAGCAGCGCGTCCGGGCGGGAGAGTTCGTGGGGCGGCTGGGGATAGGGCCGCGACATCCGGTAGGGCATGCGCGGCGCGCCGGAGATCGCCATGATCTCCTCGGCTTCGGCGTAATAGGGCTCGAGATCGTCATAGCCGATCGGCCAGTCCTCGCCGACGCCGTAGCGACTGCGCATCTCGAGATCGCCGGGCATGAAGCGCGGGGTGCAGGCCCACCAGCAGTTGGAGCCGCCGCCGAGGCCGACGGAGAAGCGCCATGTCTTTCCTGCCGCACCTGCCGTGTCCACGAGGCCACTGCCGTCGAGCGGCTCGTCATGGGCGCGCTCGAGCTGCTCGGAATGCGGCATGGCAGGGCCGCGTTCGAGCAACAGCACGCGCGCGCCCTCGGGCGCGGAGCGCAGATACCGGTGCAGAAAGAAGATCGTAGCGAAGCCGGTTCCGACCGCGATCAGGGAATAGGACGGCTCGGACATCACGACACCCACGACTTAACCCACAGGGAACGAATAGGTTTGAGGGCTGCGGGAGTCAATGCGGCCACAATGCGGCCCGTATCGAGACGCGCGGGCAGCGGGGCGCGCGCCGACGAATCGTTCAAAATGTTAACGTTTCGAAAAACTGTGCCAAAATGGTAAACCCCGTGGCGGATGCACCACCATAGCGCGACCATTTAACGCCACGCTCTCGTGATCGTTGTAGGGGTTCCCGCTCCGGGATATATTTTTCCCGTGGTCCTTTGGTCACATTTACCGCGCTCCAGGGCCGGATCAGGGGGTTGGGTGACCCCTTGCCGTATTTGGGACGCAATTGCTGTTCTTTCGCCGCTATTCTCGGCGAGTGCGTCGCCGAAGGGTTAACGGGATATGACCGCATAATATTCGAAGTGCCTTTCGGAAAGTAATTGCATGATTCCGCGCCGGCATCGGATTGCTGCAATGCAACTGATGCGCGCTCCCGTGCAACCTATGCGTGCGCTACAACCGATACGTGCGCGGCTTGCGTGGATTTATTACCTGGGATAGACCCGTTCTCGCTTTGGGTGTGGTGGTCAAGTTGCGTACAGGAGGTGGGTGATGCTCGTCGCGACTGGTGGGAGTGGCGTGAACATCCCGGATCTTACTCTTTCCGGGGAATTCACGATTGAAGGCTGGATAAATTTCGAAGACGGCACCGTAATCGACAATCAAGACGGTTTCCTTCGGAACAATACCGGCAACATCCATATCAACTTCTGGGAAGGCCAGATGCGTCTGGCGTCCTATACTGGCAGCGGACCGCAGGGGGATGTGGTCATTGCCAATACTGCCGTCACGACCGGGGTGTGGAACCACTTTGCGATCACGCGTGACGCTGCGGGAATTCTGCGCGTTTACACTAATGGCGTGCTCGACGGCACGGCGACGGAGGCGTGGAACGAGACGCTGCGGGTCGATCGCATCGCCGAGACGCTGCGCGGCGCCACCGAAGGCGCGTTCGACGAGATGCGGTTCTGGGATACGGCGCGCACGGAGGCGGAGATCGCCGCCTCGCGCGACGTGACCATCGACCCGTCGACCACGGGGCTGGTGCGCTACTACCGCTTCGACGACCAGAACCAGCTGATCGACGAGACCGGCAACACCGGCAATGTGACGCCGCCCGCGGGCGTGTCGCTGCAGGCCTCGGACTCGCCCGTGACCACCGGCAACGCCGCACCCGCCGCGGTGAACGACAGCGCCGCCACGCCCGAGAACACGGCCGCGATCCTCTCCGTGCTGGCCAACGACACGGATATCGACGGCAGCCTCGTGGCCAGCACCGTGACCGTGGTGAGCGGCCCGACCAATGGCGGCGCGGTCGAGAACCCGGACGGCACCATCACCTACACCCCGAACCAGGGCTATGTGGGCAGCGACAGCTTCACCTACACGGTGGAGGACGACGACGGCGCGGTCTCGAACGCCGCGACCGTGACGCTGACCGTGGGCACGCCCAACCAGGCGCCGGTCGCGCTGGACGACAACGAAACCACCGCGGTGGACACGCCGATCGAGATCAGCGTGCTCGGCAATGACAGCGATGCGGACGGCACGCTGGATGTGAGCTCGGTGACCGTGACCACGCAGCCGACCGGCGGCAGCGTGCAGATCAACCCGACCGGCACCGTCACCTACACCCCGAACGGGGGCTTCGAGGGTGTGGACAGCTTCGTCTACACGGTTGACGACGACGACGGCGCAACCTCGAACACCGCGACCGCCACGGTGGTGGTGGGCAGTGGCGACGAGCGCGCGCTGAGCTCGGACGGCACCAGCCCGCTCGATGTGCCGAAACTGAAGCTGAACGGCGCCTTCACCATCGAGGCGTGGATGTATTTCGCGCCGGGCAGCGGCATCGGCGCCGAGGACTCGATCCTCATCGACACGAGCCAGAAGGTGGATCTGAACTTCGAGAACGGCCAGTTCCGCTTCTCGAGCACCAAGAACGGCTTCGCGCAGGGCGATCTGGCGGTGGCGAACACGCAGGTCTCGGAAGGGACCTGGAACCACTTCGCGATCACCCGCGACGACAGCGGCACGCTGCGAATCTATGTGAACGGGGTGCTGGAGGACACGTCCTCGGTGACCTGGACCTCGAGCCTGGTGCTGCGCGACCTGATGCGCGGCACCAACGGCAACACCGACGCCACGATGGACGAGTTCCGGATCTGGACCACGGAGCGGAGCCAGAGCGAGATCGCCGCGAACATGGCGACGCCGGTGACGCCGACGAGCCCGGGGCTCGCGCGCTACTACAGCTTCGACGACCCGGCCCAGATCGTGGACGAGACGGGCAACTCCGCGAGCCTTTCGCCGGCGCCTGGCATGACGATCGTGCCCTCCACCTCGCCGGTGAGCACGGGCAACGCGGCACCGATCGCGGGGGACGACACGGCTTCGACGCCGGAGAACACCGCGACGGTGCTCTCGGTGCTGGCCAACGATCTCGACCCCGACGGCAGCCTGGTGCCGGGGACGGTGACAGTGGTCTCGCCGCCGGTCGGCTGCGAGACCACCGTCACCGTCCCCGGTACCAGGCTGCCGTCGGGGTCGAGATCGTTGGCCAGCAC
>JBCBWF010000148.1:0-11051 GCA_039817245.1 Pseudomonadota bacterium
CCCCCCCGCGGGGGGGCCCCCCGGGGGGGGGGCCGGGGGGGGGGGGGGGGGGGGCGCGGCGGCGGGAGGGGGGCGCACCCCGCACTCCGCTCCGTCCAGTCGCGCCCCTGCCCGGCTCTCCCGCGCGCCGGTCACCCCACCGGGTGTCTCAGACGATGTCGAAGACGAAGGGCACCTCGTCCTCGCGCGCCCCGGAGAAGACGAAGAAGTCGTTGTCGCTCCCCAGGAAGGCGTAGGTCGTGTTGAAGAAGTCGAAGACCCGGTTGACCGACGCATCGCCGATCGCCACCAGCTCGTCCGGCTCGTAGCCCACCACCAGGATGAAGTCGCGCGTGCCGTCATCGAGGTAGTTGGTGAAGTCGAAGCTGTCGTCGCCATCGAGCGGGCGCAGCACATCCGTCGCACGACGGCCCGAGTTCGAGACCGGCGCGAAGAGGTCGTCGCCATTCGTGCCCGTCAGGAAGTCCGAACCCGAGGTGCCGATGATCGGCTCCGTGGTCGGGGTCTCCTCGATGGTGACGCGCGCCACCACCGGCTCGTGATCCGAGCCGAACTCCTCGCCGCCCGCGAACTCGGTGTTCACATGCACGATGTCGTACTCGGCCGCGGAGGCGAGATTGTCGCTCACCAGCACATGGTCCAGCGCCTGCGAGTTGCCCTGGAAGATGAAGGTGTGCGCCTCGTTCTGGCCGAGCGTGTTCGTGAGGTTGGTGAGGTTCGCGTTGGTCTCCAGCTCCAGCACCGGCGAGACGAACTCGAACTCGTTGAGATCGCCGAGCACCACCACATTCGCGTCCGGATCGTCGATCAGGATCTGGTTCACGAAGGACTGCACCGCGGTGGACTGGGCCTGGCGCTCGTCGAGCGAGCCGTTGACCGCCGTCTCCTCCTGCCGCTCGTTGGTCGGCTGGACGCTGCCGAAGAGGGGCACCGAGCCGCCCTTCGAGGAGAAGTGGTTGTTCACCACCGTCACCGTCTCGCCGTTGAACGCGAAGTCCACCGAGAGCGGCAGGCGCGCGCCGTCGAACGGGCTGCCCGGGAGCTGGTCGCCCACCGGCTGCACGCTCTCCGGCACCACCGACACGCGATCGGTGCGATAGAGATAGGCGGTGCGGATATTGCCGCCCGGCTGGCCGCCGCTCTCGCCGTCGGTGATGAAGGTGTTGTCGATGAACGCGTATTGCGGCCCGCCCGCCTCGGCGATGGCGTCCACCAGGAGCTGCAGGGTGACATCGGCCGAGGTGGTGCCGTCATCGGTCGCGCCGTTGTTGTCCTGCACTTCCTGCAGGCCGACGATGTCCGGCGCGCCGAGATTGTTGGCGATCTGCGCGCCGATGCCCGCGAAGCGCGCGGCATCGTCGCCCGGATCGAGGTTCAGCACGTTGTAGCTCGCGATGGTGAGCTGGTCGGCGGTGCCGCGCAGCTCGGTGTTTTCGCGGCGAAGGGTGCTGTCCTCCTCCACCTCGAAGCCCTCGGTCACGCGCAGCTCGTACTCGCCGCCCGCGTAGTTGAGGACACCGGTGATGTCGCCGAGATCGGCGCCCACATTCACGTCCGGGAAGTCGAGATCGAACACGCCGGTGTCCTCGACCACGAGCACGCGCTCGGGGTTGAAGTCGAGCGGGTCGTTGTTGAGCGTGCCGCGGCTGGAGAGGCCGGTCGCATCCGCGCCCTGGTTGGCGACGACGTAGAACTCGTTGCCGTCGGTCGGCGAGACATTGCTCGCATCCTCGACCGTCACCCGCATGCCCTCGAGGCTCTCGAAGAAGTCCTGCCCGTCGGTCTCCGGATCGAAACTCGCGAAGGCGTCGTCGTTGATGTTGAGATCCGGCGGGATGCGCCCGCTCTGGCCGATCACGACCGGCGCCGGCAGCGCGTTGTCCGAGCTGATGACGGTGACATCGCTCGGCAGGCTGATCTGGGTGACCGAGAGGTTCTGGCCGCCGCCGAGCTCGAGCAGGTTGCCGGTGACCTCGGCCTCGTCGCCCACCGCCACGGTGGGCGCGCTGCCGGTGAGCACGAAGATGCCGTCGGAGGTGGTGATGTCGTCATCGCCCGTCGGGTCCTGGAGGTAGAAGCCGTTGCTGTCCACCGCAGTGACGATGCCGCTGGTCACGACCAGCTCGCCGTTGAAGGTGGAGACGTGATCGACGCCCTGCAGCTGCATGATCGTGGCCGGGGTCGGGATGCCGCCGCCGCCATTGTCGCTCTCGCCCGCGGTGGGCGTGTTGTCGAAGCTGAGGAAGAAGTTCCCGATCACGAAATCGGCGGCGTCATCCGTGTCGACCCCGTCCTCCACGCGGCGCACGCCGGCGGGCAGGAAGGAGCCGTCCGGCCCGAGCACCGGCGCGTCGAAGGCGAAATTGCCGGGGGTGCCGCCGTTCGGGTCGTCGCCCGGATCGGTGCTGGCGACCGCATCGATCACCACTTCGCTGCCGCTGACCGTGGTGCCGACGCCGCCGGGCAGGCTGGCGGTCTCGACGAGCGCGTAGGTCGCGGAGTTGTTCTGCAGCGAGTCGGTGGCGAGGTTCGCGTTCGGCGTCACGCCGTAGTTGGCGAGCAGGCCGGTCGGGTTGCCGACGAGGAAGAAACCGTTGTCGCCGGTGGCGTCGTCCGCGCCGAAGTCGAAGATGAACTCGTACTCGCCGGTCTGCGCATCGACCGCGACGAAGCTCAGCCCGTCGAGCGAGGTGTTCGGGGAGGCGAAGATCTCGAAGAACTCGGTGTCGTCGGTGCCGGTGTGGCTGACGAGCACTTCGTTGATCACTGGCGCCTGCGGGCCGGTGCCGGCGGTCGGCGTGTTCTCGACGCCGAGGAAGAAGTCGGAGATCGCGAAATCGGCGGCGTCATCGGTGTCGACGCCATCTTCCACGCGGCGCACGCCGGCAGGGAAGAAGCTGCCATCCGGGCCGACGATGGGCGCGCCGAAGAAGAAGGTGCCGTCCTCGGTCCCGCCAGACGGCGGCGCGGTGAGGGCGACGCTGTCGAGCACGACCTCGGCGCCGGTGACGGTGCTGCCGGTGATGCTGGCGGTCTCGACCAGCGCATAGGTGCTGTCGCCGTTCTCGAAGTTCGGGTCGAGATCGATGTTCGGCGTCACGCCATAGGTGCCGAGGAGGCCCTCGCTGTTGCCGACGAGGAAGAAGCCGTTCTCGCCGATGAAGTCGGTCGGGCCGAAATCGATCTGCTCGTCGATGCTGCCCGCGCTGGCCTCGCCCTCGATGGAGATGAGGCTGAGGCCGTCCAGCGACGCGCCGGGCGCGCCGAAGAGCTCGACGAACTCGGTGTTGTCGGCGCCGGTGTGGCTGGCGAGGATCTCGTTGATGACCGTGGGCGTCGCGCTCTCGATCAGCAGGTTGTCGAAGACGAAGCCCTCCGAGCCGCCATCCGTGCTGGCGGTGAAGGTGACGGTGAGCTCGCTGCCGGTGCCGTCGATGCTCTCGGTCAGCGTCTGCAGGCTGTCGTCGAGCGTCACGCCGCCGAGCTGCAGGGGATCGTTGAGATTGACCACCGCGCCGCTGTCCATGGTGTAGTTCTGCGCGCCGGCCTCGTCGACGGTGGAGGAGAACAGCGTCTGAACCGCGCCGCCATCGATCTGGTAGCTGAACTCGAAGCTGTCGCCCGAGGCCTCGAAATCGCCCATGGCGGCGACATCGACGCTGAAGCTGAGCTCTTCCTCGCCGGTGATGTCGAAGGTCCAGACCGCGGTGGCGGTGCCGCCCGGATTGTCGCCGTTTACCGTGTCGACGACGCCGAAGAACTCGTTCGTGGCCGCGGTGGACTGGCCGATGATGCCCTGGGTGTCGCCCGCGAAGGCGCTGCCGCTGACCCCGATGACGCTGTCATCGGCCAGCGCGAAGGGCACGCCCGCGCTCTGCGGGAAGGCGCCGAACGCGCCCCAGCCGAACCAGTCGCCCGGGCCCCAGTTCACCGGATCCACACCGTCGGCGGTGGTGACGGTGAAGCTCGTGGCGTTGGTGGCGCTCTCGTCGGTGGCGGCGCCCGCCTGGGTGCCGTTGGCGAAACCGATAATCGGCATGGGGGTCTCTCCTGTCCGGGCCGCGCGCGTGCTCGCGCAGTCTTCTCGGGCGACCCGTAGCGGAAGAGTCCGACAGTTTGTTTACAACCTGGGGGGAGGGAGGACGGGAGAGTCCCGCATTGTAACGAGGCAGATGTCCCAGAACGGGACAGGTGGGGGTCTGCGGGCCGGCATGGTCGCCGGATCGCAACCGATCGCAGCCGCCGCGCCGGCCGCGCCCCGCTCCGGCCGCGGATCCCCCGACGCACCGCCCCACGGCACGAGCACGGCGCGCCGGCGCCTCGGGCAGAATCGGCGCAGCGTGCCGGCGAAGGGCGCCCGGCGCTCACGCAGCAGTGCCTATGGAAGGGACTGGGGCAGCGACAGGGGTCTCAACAGGGGAGGGCGCGATGCCTCCCGACGGGTCCCGGCGCCCCTCTGCGACGGGCCGCGCTGAGCGCGCGGCCCATGGCCCATCGCCACGGAATGCCGGGCGGCGCCGGTGCTTGCGGGCCTCCAATGCGGCCTCCGCCTCAGGGCGCCCCTGTGCGGGCGGTAAGCGCCGCCGGCCCGCCCGCTCGGCGACGAAGCCTGCCTCCCCGCACCCCTGCCCGGCCGCGCATCCTTCACCCCCAACTCCCTCCCTGACGCACAGCATCCGAGATGCGGCAGACGCCACTCGCCGTGCCCGGCCATCCCGCATGCCGTGGGTGCGACGGGGCCGCACCCAGGGCGCCGCACCCGCGCGCGTCCGCGCTGCCCACCCCTTCCCCGCGAGCCAGGCGGCATCCGCGATGCGGCAAACACCACTCGCTGTGCCCAGCCGCCCCGCACGGCGGCAGCGCGACGGGCTGCGCCCGAGGCATCGCTCCCGCGCGCATCCCCGTCGCCCACCCCTTCCTCACCAGCCGCGCGGCGGCCGAGATGCGGCAGATGCGACCCGCAGTGCGCAGCCTCCCCGCACGTCGGGGGTGCAATGCCCCCCACGTCCGCGGCGTTTCCCCTGCGCGACTGCTCACCATCAAACGCACAGCGTATCCCTGCCCTCCCCGCGTCCTCGTCGGCATACGTTCACCTAATGTTCTCGAATGCGGCGCTATGATGACGTGGGAGGGTCCGGCCGCAACCGGCGTTCGGAGACGCGCGAGAACGTCAATGGACGCACTTCGCGAGCGTCCGCTCGAAGCTTCGAAAGGCCGGCGAAGTGGCGAGGCTCGAAGGATGATCGCCGTCGCGATGGTCCGCAGTCTCGCGCCAGAACCCGCCGATCTCGCGGCAGATCCCGGCGACGGCATCCGGGCTCGCCGCGGCTGCCGGACCGGCAGCGGCGGCGCAGCGCCGGGCGAGCGCCCGGTCCGCCACCGCCGCGCCCTCCGGCGCTTCGCTGATCGCAAGCCGCGCCTCGGCCACGGCCTTGGGCGTCCGGCCCGTGCCCGCCAGCGCGCGCGTCAGCCGCCGCCCCTGCAGCATCGCCACCCCGCTCGTGGCCCAGGCGACATCCGCATCGCGCCGGTCGCCGCGGTGCCAGTGCACGAAAGCATGCGCCATCGACTGCTCGATCACGGCCATGAGCTCGGAAAAGAGCGCGTCGAGCGCCATCGGCTCCGCCTCGGATAGCACGGCCGGATCCTGCGGCACGGCCCCTCGTGCGACCAGCCAGTCGACATAGGCCTTCCGCGGCCCGCGCGCGCGCTCGATCATCTCCAGCGCAGGCAGCGGGGCCTCCGGCGCGAGGCACGCGGCCATCAGCCGCTCGACCCGAAGCTCGGCCGCACAGATCTCGGGCACCGTCTCGCCCGGCGCAAAGCCCGCGAAGCGCAGCGCGAGCGGTTCGCCCCGTCGCACGAGGTGATCCATCACCTGCATGGAGACCGCGAAATCGACACGGTCCACGATCTCGATCCTGTCCGCGAGCCCGGTCTCGCCGATCGTGCGCAGCGCGAGGATATGCGTGAACTGCTGGTTCACCGCCGTCAGCTGCGCGCGCAGCAGCCGCCTCAAGCCGGAGGTTTCGTCCGCCATGCTTCACCTCGACAACGCTGTCCCCCCCGACCGGACCTTACGATAAAGTGATCGCGCGCGGCAGAACAGGCGGACGAGGCGCGCCTGCGCGAAGCCGTGCGCTCACCCCGCCCCGGTTGCGGGAGATGGGATGTTAACTAAAAGTTCTCACCTCCATGCACAGAATGACGTGGGTGGGCGGGCGCCGAACCCGACAACAGCGCCACGCCACGCAGATGCGCCCCACCAGGCGTCGCGCGGCCCCGGCCTGCAGTCGCTGAGAGAAACGGGGTGGTGGCGAGGGAGAGACTCGAACTCTCGACCTCACGATTATGAGTCGTGCGCTCTAACCGGCTGAGCTACCTCGCCATGCGCGCGGGAGATACGGGGTTGGCGCGGAGGCGTCAAGCGCGCCGCCCGAGATCGCCGCTCGCCCCGCCCGGATGTTGCCGCGCGGGCGGGACCGCACCGGCGACCCGCCGGGCTCAGCGGATGACGCGCTCGATCAGCCCCAGCCAGTTCTCGCGCGCAATCTTCGCCACCAGCGCCTCGCCATACCCGGCCTGGCGCATCGCCCCGATCAGCGCCGGCAGGCCCGCGATATCGCCGATCGCCGAGGGCAGAAGGCAGCCGTCGAAATCCGAGCCGAACGCCACGCCGTCCTCGCCGAGCCGCTCCAGCAGATGGTCGATATGGCGCAGCATCACCTCGAGCCCGGTATCCGGGTCGTGCCGGCAATCGGCCCGCAGGAAGGCGACATGGAAGTTGAGCCCCACCACACCGCCGCGCTCGGCCACGGCGTCGAGCTGGCGGTCCGTGAGGTTGCGCGCACTCGGGCTCAGCGCATGGGCGTTGGAGTGGGTCGCGACCAGCGGCTGGTCGGTCAGCGCCGCCACATCCCAGAACCCCTGCTCGGTCAGATGCGAGCAATCGATCAGGATCCCCATCGCCTCGCAGGCCGAGACGAGCGCGCGCCCCGCCCCGGTCAGCCCCTGGCGCGGGCGCAGCTCCGGCTCCGCCCCCATGGGCGCGCCATGGCCGAACGCATTGGTGCGCGACCAGACCGGCCCGATCGAGCGCAGCCCCGCCGAATGCAGCACCTCGAGCGCGTTGAGATCCGTATCGATGCACTCGGCCCCTTCGAGATGGGGCAGGAGCGCCACGCGCCCCTCGGCGATGGCGGTCCGCGCCGTGGCGGCGCCATCGACGATCGCGAGATCGCGCGGATGGGCCCGGGCGAGCTGGCGCATTCGCGCAAAGAGCGCCGTGGTGAAGGCGAGCGCCGCGCGCTGGTCGAGCGGATCGAAGCGCCCGGGCGCTTCGCAGTCCTCCTCCTCCTCGCTCGCGGGGATCTGGGAGGGCGTGAACATGGCGAAGAAGCCGCCGGCAAACCCGCCCGCCCGCGCGCGCGGCAGATCGAAATGCATCCGGTCGCCGGGCTCGTGCGGGCGCGCGATATCGCGCGCACGACCGCGCCGTGCCGCCAGCTCCAGGCGCAGCACCGTGTCGTTGTGACCGTCGAACACGTTTACAGTCGGCAGGCTGTCACCTGGCAGACCGCAGAGATCGTTCATTTTTCACCCTTCGCAGGCCGGCGCGGCGCCGTACGCGCCCGCTCGGCCTCCCTACCACGCAAACCTTAACCGACCGCGCTGACCCAGCCCGAGACTTAATCCGTTGTTAATGCTGAACGGGAACCCTCGCGTCATCGTTCAATCCCGTCCGACCTCTGTCCGAAGGATCCGTTGGCGTGTTGCGTATTTTCATCGCTTGCATTCTGGCCCTCGGCGCGGGGCTCTGCGCCGGCGACACGGCCCGCGCGGGCGCCTGGACGCGGTCGGAGGGGGACGGGGTGGTCATCCTGTCGCTCGGCCGCCAGGCGGCCCCCTTCACCGCCCTGGCCGGCGCGCTGCCGACGCAGGACAAATATGTCGGCCAGATCTACGTGGAATACGGCGTGATCGAAGCGGTGACCGTGGGCGCAAGCCTCTTCGCCGACACCGAGTTCACCCATGACGGCACAGGCGACGGGAGCACGGCGGCGGCCTCGCTCTTCGTGCGCACCCGGGTCTATAGCGACGACGACGGCTATGTGGGCGCCGTCCAGCTCGGCGGCGCCTTCCCGCTGGAGGACAAGCTCGGGGACGATTTCTCGGGTGCGCGGCACTCCGCACCGGAGGTGCGCTTCAGCGTGCTCGGCGGCACCAGCTGGTGGGGGGACTGGGGCAGCGCTTTCGCCTCGGGCGCGCTCGGTTATGCCTGGGTGGGGCGGGACGATCCCTCCGAGATCCGGATGGAGCTGACCACCGGCTATGAGCCGCGCCATTGCTGCCTCGCGATCCTGAGCCTCTTCTACGCCGAGCCCCTCTCGGCCGCGCCCGGAGAGAGCCGGGCGGACGGGCGCAGCCTCACGATCGCGCCCTCCTTCGCCTACCGCCTGCTGCCCCAGATCGCGCGCAACGGCAAGAAGCCGGAGGGGCCGCTCAACCCGGCGACGATCCAGATCGGGATCAACTACGACCTCCTGAACGGGGGCGACGGGATCGGGCTGCAGATCGCGATCTGGAAGAAGTTCTGACCCGCGGGCCGCGGGCGCCGGCGGCGGCACTCAGCTGGCGACCCCGGGGATCTTGCGCAGCGTCACGCCGCTGATGCGCCAGACACCGTCCACCTCGGTCATGCTGTAGTCGGCCTCCCAGAGCGCGCCGGCCGCATCCTCGAAGAGCACCGTCTGCACCGGACCGGCCTCGGTCGTCGCCGTCTCGCCCATCTCCCAGCGCGAGGGGCGCCAGATCATCGGATAGCCGTAGCGCACCATCTGGCCGAACGTGTCCGGCGAGCGGAACTTGCCCTGGATGCCGGGGGAGGCATGGGCGAAGGCGGCATCGAGATCGTCGCGCTGGAAGGCAGCAATCTGGTCGGCGATCACCCCGCGGATCGCGGCGGCATCGTCGGCGCGCGCGGCCTGGCCGGGCAGCGCAACGGCGATGGCGAGCAGCAGGGCGGGGACGAGGCCGATGAGACGGACAGTCAGGCTCGGGCGGCGCGACGGACAGCGTTGGCGCATGCGGAATCTCCTCTTTCTCATCGGGTTGAGAGTGCGGCGGAGCCCCGCGAGGTCAAGCGGGCCATTTCAGGGCGGACCGGGGCCTGGCCCGCGCCGCCTCCTGGTATCCGAATCCGATCCGTTCCGACCGGAAGCGCATGGGTTTGCGGCCGCTCCCACCCACGTCATTTTGCGGAGCCTTCTGTGAACGCGGAGTGAGTGCGTGGGCTTTCGTACCGAATTGGATCGCGCCAGAACATGTTCATGATATGTTCGGATCCTCCAGCCTATGATGTCGTGGGTGGGAGCGGCCGCAAGGACGAGTCCGCTCCCCGCAGCGCGCGCTAGCGTTCGGTGAACTTGAACTCGATGCGCCGGTTGGCGGCGTAGACCGCCGGGTCGTCGCTGACGACCAGCGGCTGGTATTCGCCGAACCCGGTGGCGGCGAGGCGCTGGGGCGGGACACCCTCCTCCTCGACGAGGTAGCGCACGACCGAGAGCGCGCGCGCCTGGCTGAGCGCCCAGTTGTCCGCGAACCGTCCGCCGCGGATGGGCACCTGATCGGTATGCCCGTCCACGCGCAGGATCCAGTCGAGCCCCTCGGGCACCTGGTCGGCCAGATCGCGCAGCACCGCGCCGAGCTTGCGCAGCTCCGTCTCGCCCTCGGGGCCGAGCTGGGCGGAGGCGGGCGCGAAGAGCACCTCGGACTGGAAGACGAACCGGTCGCCCACGATGCTGATATCGCCGCGCCCCCCCAGCACCTCGCGCATGCGCCCGAAGAACTCTGAGCGGAAGCGCGCAAGCTCCGAGACCTTCTGCGCCAGGGCCGCGTTGAGGCGGCTGCCGAGCTCCGAGATCTGCACCTGCTGCGCGGCGTCGCGCGCCTCGGCGTCCTCCAGGATCGCCTGCAGCGTGCCGAGCTGGGCGCGGAGCTCGCCGATCTGCTGGTTGAGAAGGGCGGCGCGCCGGGCCTCCTCGCGGGTCTGCGCCTCGGCGGTGGCGAGCGCCGCCTCGGCCTCGCGCCGCAGCGCCTCCGCGCGTTCGGCGGCGGTGAGCGCGCGCGCCTGCGCCTCGGCCGCGGCGACCGCGTCGTCGCCGAGCGCGTCGCGCGCGGCCTCGGCGGCAGCGAGCAGCGTGAGGGTCTCCTCCGCCTCCGCGCGGGCCTGGTCGAGGGCGAGCGTCATGGCCTGCAGCTCCGCATCGCTCTCGGCGAGACGCTTGCGCACCGCCTCGGCTGCAGCGAGGTCGAGGGCGCGCGCCTCCTCCTCCGCGCTGAGCGCCTCCGTGGTGGCGGCGAGGCGGCGGAGCGCATCGGCGCGCTCGGCATCGAGGGCGGCGAGCTCCGCGTCGCGCCCCTCTTCCGCCCCCTCCAGATCGGCGATCCGGGCGGCCTGGGCGTCGCGCAGGCGGGTGAGCGCGGCGATCTCGGCCGCCTGGCGCTCGGCCAGTCCGGACTGCGCGGCAAGCCGGGCCTCGAGCGAGGCGATCTGGCCGATAAGCGCCTCGCGCTCACCGGCAAGCGCCTCGATCCGCGCCGAGCCGCTGCCGAGATCGGCCTGCAGCTCCGCGAGGCGGGCGGCGAGGGCCTCCGCCTCGCCGGCAGCGGCGTCGCGCGCGGCTTCGAGATCGGCGATGCGCGCGGCCTGGGCATCGCGCTCGGCGGCCAGCTCCGCCACCCGCGCGCCCTCGGCATCGGCCTCGGCGCGTGCACGGTCGAGCCGGGCGGCGAGCGCCTCGCGCGCGGCGGTCAGACTTTCGAGGCGCTTCAGCTGCGCGGCCAACGCCTCCTCGCGCTCGGCGAGCACTTCGGCGCCGAGATCGCGGGCGGCGCGGAGATCGGCGAGCGCCTCCGCCTGGGCGTCGCGCTCGGCCTGGAGGGTGGCGATGGCGCCGGCCTGGGCCGCGCGTTCGGCCTCGAGGGCGGCGAGCCTCTCGCGCTGCTCGACCTGCGCGGCCTCCAGCGCGGCCTGGGCGGCGGCGGCCTCG